>NZ_JSFF01000008.1:0-178235 GCF_000773485.1 Shewanella sp. ECSMB14101
GCATTATAGGGAGTTCTGATTTGGGCGCAAGGGGTTTTTCTACGATCACCGATCGCAAGACGATCTTTTAATCGCTTTGCTGAATTAACTAGCAATACGCGTCGAATTTAGACAAATCAGGACGAAACCTTTTATATCAAACCTAGCTAAAGTTCGTTTTTTCATCAATATACTAGTGTAATTGCTAATAATTCATTACCATATACGAGCTGTTAACAGTTAATTATCAATTCTTCAGAGAACCAATTATATGCAAAAGCCATTTCTTATTGTTTTGATAGTCGCCATCCTTGGCGCATTGGCAATATCTCAATTCACACCAGAGCTTTATTCGGCAATCGCATTTTTTACTGGTGCCATTATCGCTAGTGTTATTTTTACGCTGCAATCATCACCTTCTGCTGCAGGTACCGCCGAGACCTATACCGGACCAACCATGACACTCTATGTTGGAAACCTGCCTTATCGTGTTCATGAGGGTGAAGTTAAAGAGTTATTTGGAAAGTTTGGCCCGGTTAACTCGGTTCGCCTAGTACGCGATCGCAAGACTGGCCGTCGCAAAGGCTTTGGCTTTATCGAAATGTCTGAGGCGGGCGCGAAAAAGGCAATGAACAAACTAAACGAATTTGAATTTCAGGAGCGTACACTGAAAGTTCGTGAAGCTAAGTCTCAGGACGCTGATAAAAACGAGACCACGCAAGAAAGCTAAGCTTTAAACCACTTAGCCTATTACCGACACTAGCTGCCTGTCTCTATCGCACATTCTGCAAAAGATACTACCGATGAGAATCCCCAGGTAGCCAAGGTCGTTTTAAGACCTTCCGCAATAGTAGTTGTTGTATAGAAAGCCTGGCTTTGACCACGGAGCCCTTGTTTACCTTCCATCTGAATTAAAGTCATCACCCTAGCTGCAATTGCACGGGATGAATCCAGCAGTGTAACTCCCTCACCTAAATAGTCTTGTAGCTCAGATGCTAAAATCGGAAAGTGAGTACAACCTAAAACCAAGGTATCTAACCCAGACTCCTTTATAGGCTTAAGCACCTCATGTAAGGTCTGAAGATCTAATGGCTGCTGTGCCATCTTAGCTTCGGCTATATAGACGAGTTCAGAAGAGCCAAAGCGATCGACTCGGCAGTCACGGGCAAATTTATCGATCAACTCCTGAGTATAACGACGATTCACTGTACCCGGCGTCGCCAGTAAACCGAGGTGTTTATTCTTCGATAGGCGCGCCGCCGGTTTGATGGCTGGCACCACGCCGACAACAGGGATAGTTAAAGTCTCTCGCAACGCTGGCAGAATCAAAGTGCTGGCGCTGTTACAGGCCACGACTACAATATCAGCTTCGCTCAGAGTGACGGCTCGAGCTATCAGCTCAACACAACCTTGGATCAACTCCTGCTCGTCGAGCTCACCATAGGGCAGTCTGGCATTGTCGAACAAATAACAATAGTTGGCCTGAGGAAGTTGTTTGCGCACTTCGGCCAAAATAGATAGGCCCCCTACCCCAGAATCAAACACGAGTATATTTGCAGACAAATTGGCTCTCCGATAAAGATATATGACACTCGAGCAGCGATTTTTTCACATTCAGTGCAAAAGCTAAAGCTGATACGTGCAGATTTGTATCTCATGCGACAAACCTGACTCTATAGACACTTGGAATGTAAAACACCCCCTAGACATCAACGACAGGTAGTATACTATTTGCGCCCCCAATGATAGTAACGGTGTTAAGAAATGAATTTAGACGCAATGGATCCTAAGCAATACGATAAGCAACTCGATGCGAAACGTGAGAAATTAGCTCAGCTATTTGCCGACTTCGAAACACCTGAATTGGAAGTCTTTGCTTCACAAGACGCACATTATCGCATGCGCGCCGAATTTCGCGTCTGGCACGAAGGGGAAGACCTCTACTACTATATGTTCGATAAGGCACTTAACCAGAAGGTGCGTTGTGATCAATTCTTGCCGGCGAGCAAACTGATCAACGAAGTGATGCCAGAGTTGATGGCCGCCCTGCGCCCCAATCAGACACTCAGACACAAGCTGTTTCAGGTGGACTTTTTGTCGACCCTTAGCGGCGAGATCTTAATTTCACTCTTATACCATAAACAGCTAGATGCCCAGTGGGAAGCCGAAGCTAAAGTACTGAAGCAACAGCTATCAGACAGATTCAATGTCAACATCATAGGCCGTGCTCGCAAGCAGAAGCTGGTGCTGGATCGCGACTTCGTAATAGAAACCCTGCCAGTTAACGGGCAGCAGCTAGTCTATAAACAGGTCGAAAACAGCTTTACCCAACCCAATGGCGAAGTCGCCATCAAGATGTTGGAGTGGGCCATAGACATCACTCGTGACAGCAGTGGCGACCTGCTAGAGCTGTATTGTGGCAACGGCAACTTCTCCATCGCTCTGGCACAAAATTTCAATCGCGTCCTAGCCACAGAGCTGGCTAAGCCTTCAGTCGACTCGGCGCAGTACAACATTGAAGCCAATAAAGTCGAAAACCTGCAGATCATTCGCATGTCGGCTGAAGACTTTACCGATGCTCTAGCAAAGAAGCGCAGCTTCAGACGACTAGAAGGGGTGGATTTAGACAGTTACAACTGCAATACCATCTTCGTCGATCCGCCACGGGCAGGGCTCGATGACAATACTCTGACCATGGTGCAAGGCTACGAGCGGATCATGTATATCTCGTGCAACCCTAATACCTTACTCGATAACCTTAAGGTATTAGATAAGACCCACAAGATCACTCGCTTCGGGCTATTTGACCAATTCCCCTATACGGATCATATGGAGTCTGGCGTCCTGTTGGAACGCCGATAATCCGCGATAAAACAAAAAGGGCCAAATGGCCCTTTTTTATTTTATCGTTTTGATAACGCACCCTAGCGATGTTCCATCTTCTGCTGCAAAGATTCGGCGCCTTTCGCCACCATGCGCAGTTGGATCACCAAGCGGTCGGCTAAAATCTTACGATCGACACGTTTCATATCCAACGCCGCCGCGCCGGCATTAAAGACCAAGGTCACCAAAGCTTCGGCCTGCGCCCTGGCCAGTTCAGGCGTACGTTTGGCAGTCGCCTCGGTATAGTGGGCCAACTCAGAGATAAAGTGTTCAATTTCTCGGGCTACCGCGGCGCGAAAAGGTGCTGAAGTGCCCGAGCGCTCATGCAACAAAATGCGAAAGACGTTAGGGTTAGACTCCAACACTTCCATAAAGGTATCGACAGAAATACGAATTACGCTGCCGCCGGCTTCCGCGCGCTGACGCCCTTTACGCATCATCTGTCTCAGGGTCAATCCGCCTTCATCCACCATAGTCAGACCCAGCTCGTTCATATCCTTAAAATGGCGATAAAACGAAGTCGGCGCAATATTGGCTTCACGGGCCACCTCTCGCAAACTCAGACTAGAAAAGCTGCGCTCGGCACTTAATTGATTAAATGCCGCATCGACCAAGGCGCGACGCGTTTTTTCTTTTTGCTGTGCTCTGATACCCATCATGATGAATCCGCTAGATAAAACTCAATCTGCCAATAATACCTTCTTTAATACAAAAACGCAGCCCGCCTTGATCTCTCCAGCGAAGTCAGTAAAATTGGCTTACAGCTGTACGCTCAATATAAACCCTGGAAACAATAATGAAAAAACCTCCCCTCATCTGGACCAATATTTTGCTCTTTGCCATCACCTTCTTGGGTGCTGCCATTCTCGTCCCTTGGTACGGCATTACCCATGGCTACGGCCTGGCAGAATGGGCAGCCTTTATTGGCCTCGCCTTTGCCAGTGGTTTGTCGATAACCGCCGGATACCACAGGCTCTGGTCACATAGAACCTACAAGGCACACTGGTCAGTGCGTTTTCTTTTTGCCTTGGGCGGAGCACTTGCACTGCAAAACAGTGCCCTGCATTGGTCATCGGATCACCGTATCCATCACAAGCATGTCGATGACAACGATAAAGACCCCTATTCGGCTAACATGGGTTTCTGGTACAGCCACATCGGCTGGATGCTAAGAGAGTATCAGGCCCAGCGTTATCACGATTATAAGAACGTACGAGACCTGCAAAACGAAAAAATTGTGATGTGGCAGCACAAATACTATCTGCCGCTGGTCATCCTGATGAATATAGGTCTTCCTGTATTCTTAGGCTGGCTGAACGGCGATATCTGGGGCATGTTGCTGATGGCGGGGCTGCTACGCTTAGTTGTAGTCCATCACTGCACCTTCTTTATTAACTCCCTCGCCCATATCTGGGGAAGCCAGCCTTATACAGACAAAAACACGGCGCGGGACAATGGCCTGTTAGCGGTATTTACCTATGGTGAGGGCTACCATAATTTCCACCATATTTTCGAAAACGATTACCGCAACGGCATCCTCTGGTGGCACTACGATCCAACCAAGTGGCTGATCAACACCCTGGCCTGGACGGGACTGGCCCACAATCTCAGAGTCACTCCCCAGGAGCGTATCGAGAGCGCCAAACTGCAGATGCAACTGAAGAAGGCACAGCACAAGGTCACCCAGCTGGCCAATCACGAAGAGATCCTCGAGAAGATCCATACCGAATATGAACTGCTAAAAAACCATATCGCCGATTACTATCAGGCGCAAAAGGAACTGCTGGAGGCCAAGCGCAAACAGCTGACCACACAGCATTTAATGCAGCAGGTTGAGCATCTCAAACAAGAGCTGATGGCGCGTAAAAAGCAGTGGAAAAACCTCACCACTGGATTTGCCTAACATCCGACTTTCAATAGCCACCCAAACTGGGTGGCTTTTTTATCTCAATAGTACGAAGGTCGTTCTCCCCCTTAGGCACCAGCTTCTGCGTTCACATCTGTAGCGCTGGGCGATTGAAGTGCCGCACCTATGGGTCTATCATGAGCGGCTCATCCTTCATCTAGAGATAGTTTGCGTTCATGTCAGTAGAAAAGATTAAACTCACCGAATATAGCCATGGCGCCGGCTGTGGCTGCAAGATATCGCCAAAGGTACTGGGCACCATACTAGCTTCCCAACTGCCCACCTTCGACGACCCAAACATTCTGGTGGGTAATCAAACCCGCGATGACGCCGCTGTGTATCGTCTCAATGATGAAACCGGCATTATCAGCACTACTGATTTCTTTATGCCGATTGTTGATGACCCCTTTACCTTCGGACGCATCGCCGCCACCAATGCCATTAGCGACATCTATGCCATGGGCGGCACGCCTATGATGGCTATTGCCATTCTTGGGTGGCCGGTCAATACGCTACCCGCAGAGATAGCTCAGCAGGTCGTCGATGGCGGACGCCAGGCCTGTAAAGATGCCGGCATCATGTTGGCCGGTGGCCACAGTATCGACGCCCCAGAACCTATTTTCGGCCTCGCCGTGACCGGACAGATCCCCTTAACCGAGCTCAAACAAAATAATACGGCTAAGGCTGGCGATAAGTTATACCTCACCAAACCTTTAGGAATAGGTATCTTAACGACGGCGCAGAAACAGAAAAAGCTGGCCGAGCAAGATATCAATATCGCCCCTGATGCTATGTGCCAGCTCAACAAGGCAGGGCCGACCATCGCCAAGATCCCAGGCGTTACCGCCATGACTGACGTGACCGGATTTGGTCTGGCGGGCCACCTGATCGAGATGTGCCAAGGGGCTGAACTGGCCGCCAAAGTTGATCTAGCCGCCCTCCCTTTACTACCCAAGGCGATGGATTACCTCAAGCTTGGCTGTATTCCCGGCGGCACTCATCGCAACTACGACAGCTATGGTGAGCACCTCCCCAAGGTCACTGATGAACAAAAAGCGCTGTTATGCGACCCTCAAACCAGCGGTGGCTTATTGATTGCGGTCTCGGCCAGCCATGAATCTCAGCTGCTTGCACTGCTCGAGAAAGAGGGACTCCCGACCCAGTGCATCGGACAATTGGTGCCGCCAACCGAGGCGCAGGCTCTGGTGGAACTGATCTAATGAGCAATCAAATGGGCAGAGTTATCCCCGCGAGCGAATATGCCCGTATCCTGGCCGGCGATCATCCCATCATGGATGTACGCGCCCCGATAGAATTTACCAAGGGCGCCTTTCCCGCCAGTAGCAATCAGCCCCTGATGCAAGATGATGAGCGACAGAAGGTAGGCACCTGTTACAAGGAGCAAGGACAGGACGCCGCCATCGCCCTCGGCCATTCGCTGGTATGCGGCAGCGTCAAGCAACAGCGCGTAGACGCTTGGCTCACCTATCTGAACCAGCACCCCAACGCCTATCTCTACTGTTTTCGTGGCGGCCTGCGTTCACAGCTGACACAACAGTGGCTTAAAGAGGCGGGCAAAGAGGTACCCTATATTCAGGGCGGCTATAAGGCGATGCGCCAGTGCCTAATCGACACCATAGATACGGCGCCGCAGGTCAAGCCCATGCTGATCCTAAGCGGCATAACAGGCAGTGGTAAGACAGACTTTTTGCTGCAACGTCCAGAATCCGTCGATCTTGAGGGCTTGGCCCACCACAGAGGCTCCAGTTTCGGCCGCTATCACGAAGAGCAGCCAACACAGATCAACTTCGAAAATAGCTTGGGTGTCGCGCTACTAAAGCATCAGCAGAGCCAAGCACGAGATCTGTTACTGGAAGATGAGAGTTATCTGATTGGTCGCTCAGCTCTGCCTAAAGCTTTCTACATGGGGATGCAGGCGGCCAAGGTCGTGATCCTAGAGGAACCGATGGAGGCCAGGCTCACCCGATTGCTCGACGAATATGTGCATAAGATGCATCAAGGTTATGTCGAGCGTCTGGGTGAAAAAGCTGGCTTTGAAGCCTTTGGCCATTATCTGGCCAATAGCATCAGCGGCATCAAAAAACGCCTGGGCGGCAAGCAACATGATGAGCTACAAGCCATAATCAAACAGGCATTAGCTGTGCAATGGCAAGATGGGGATACCCAGGCTCATCTGGAGTGGATCGCCCTACTACTCAATAAATATTACGATCCCATGTATCAGTATCAGATAGAGAAAAAGGCCGAGCGGGTGATCTTCCAAGGTGACCATCAGGCTATGCATCAATGGCTGGATGACTACGCCAAGCGATAGAAACAACAAAAAAGCCAGACAAAACGTCTGGCTTTTCTCTTTGTGCATAGCGTCTCTACGACTCAGATAACATGGTCTCAACCCGTTCGCGCAGCTGATGGCGATTGGCCTCTGTACCGGAGATCACATCGGCCAGTCTCACCGATATCTTTGACCAGAAGCGCTTCGGACGCGTACTGAGAGCATGCCCACCATGGTGGCTGAAATAGGAACCCCAGAGGCCGTTGAGCGCCATGGGGATCACAGGCACAGGATCTCGTGCCAATATCTTATCTATCCCAGGTCTGAACTCACCCAACTCGCCGTTAGGCGTCAGGCGTCCCTCAGGGAAGATGCACACCAACTCCTCATTGGCCAATGCCTGATGAATCGACTCGAACGCCTGCTCATAAGTGGCTTCACACTGGCGCGGCGAACAGATGGGGATCACCCCTGCGTGTCTAAACAGATATTTCAGCAAAGGTATCTCGCTGATCGACTTATCCATCACAAAGCGAATCGGTCGAGTCGACGCGCCCATGATGATCAGAGCGTCCACATAACTGACATGATTACAGACTATAATGCCGGCGCCTTCAGTGGGCAGCTTTTCGCGACCAGACACAGTGACGCGATAAAGAATATGACTCAGCAAATAGCTGACAAAGCGCTGGGTAAACTCTGGCACCTGACTATAAACATACAAGGCCACCACGGCATTAAGCAGCGCCAACAATAGAAACAGCTCTGTGATCTGCCACTCAAACACTTCTAGCAGCAAGATAGATAAGAGTGCCGAGACCACCATAAACAAAGCATTCATTATGTTGTTTGCGGCAATCGCCTGAGCACACTCGCCTCTCTCTGCCCTCGACTGAATAAAGGCGTAAAGAGGCACGATAAACAAGCCACCACTCACACCCACCATAAACAGGGCAAACATCACCCGATAGTGTTGTGACTCATCAATAAAGCTACTGAAGGTATAGATCGCCTGTCCCTGAGCAGGTAAGTCGGGAAGCGCCCACAAGAGATCGACCCCAAACAATGTCAGACCCGCCACCCCAAAAGGCAACAACCCCAGCTCGACATGGCCATAGGAGAAACGTTCACACAGAAAGGAGCCTACCGCGATACCAATTGAGAAGAGCGCCAGTAGCAGTGAAACGACAGTAGCGTCTGCGTGCAGATGTAACTTGGCAAAGTTAGGAAATTGGGTCAGATAGGTGGCACCTAGAAACCAAAACCAGCTGATCGCCAAGATTGCCATCCAGATACTTGGCGTATTTCTCACCTTAGCGATACTGCGCCAAGTGCCAGACAAGGGTGCAAAACGTATTTTAGTGATCGCCCCCTGAGGCGGCATGGCAGGTATCGCTCGACTGGCTAAGTATCCAGCGATAGCCAGTACAAATACTGTTAGTGCCGTGGCGATAACGCCTTTATCACTGGCCACCAAGAGCCCGGCGCTTAGGGTACCGATCAAGATAGAGAGAAAGGTGCCCATCTCCACCCAGGCATTGCCCGTCACCAGTTCATCTTCAGCCAACGCTTGAGGCAGCAGAGAGTATTTCACCGGACCGAAATAGGCCGACTGACTACCGGTTAAGAAGAGCAGTACTAACATCACCATATAGCTTTGGGTCAGTATCGCCATGGCCGCGCAGGACATGATCACCAGCTCAAGCTGTTTTAAGCGTCTGATCAGTTTCGCCTTATCCATATTATCGGCCACCATTCCCGCATGAGCGGAAAACAGAAAAAACGGCAAGATAAACACGCCAGCGGCGAGGTTGACGAATAGGTTCACACTAATGGGCAGGGCGTCTATCTGGCTATAGGTCACCATCAGCAGCAGCACATTCTTATAAATATTGTCATTAAGTGCGCCCAGGCACTGAGTGGCAAAATAGGGAAAAAACCGTCTGGTTAGCAGCATAACGTCTCCTTGTGATAACCCAATCCTTTAAGTTGAACCTCTAAATGATGCTGGATGGCTTGGGTAAGGCTAACCCCAGGCGCAAAAAGCTTGTCATCCAGATCCAGACTCACCAAACCATGCACCCCAGCCCATACAGCACGACTTGCCAGCAGACATTGCTGCTGAGGTAGTTCCGGTAACAAACTCGCCAGACGCGACTCGACCAAGGCAAACAACTGCTCAATTAGCCTGGCATGACGCTCGCTTATCCCCTGCTCTTTGGTGGCCTTAAGTTCAAAGATCAATTGAAAGGCTCTTGGCTGTTCAAAGGCAAATTCTTGATAGGCGGCAGCCATAGCCGTTAATCCACCGAACTCTGGCGTTTGCGCTTGACCTGCCAATCGCTCAAATAGCTCACTCAGGGTCTGCTCGGCGACCGCCAGCAACAATCCCTGATAACTGCCAAAGAGATTTACCAGCGTGCTAGGCACATAGCCAATAACCGCCGCCACTTTGCGTAAACTGAGGGAATCGAGCGATTCATTCTTAAGATGCGCCAACACAGCCGCGATGGCCATTACCTTAATCTCTTCATGAGTATGTTCTTTGCGCCTAGCCATCTCATCCCATCCTTTTTAGCTTTTGGGTTAAGTTAGCAGCAAACAAAATAAAAAACAATGTTCATAATAAGTTTGTTTTTTAGCTCTATGTTTAAAAGGGAAGTTTTAACGATCGAGGATCATCAGGATGCGATCTTCATGGGGACCGAAGTAGTCGACTTCTAAACCCTGCTCAATAAACCCCAACCTGGCGTAGAGATGGCGGGCTGGATTGTCGGGCGAGACAGTCAATTTAACTTGCCTGACCTCGGCAGGCAGCGAGGCTAACGTCTCGACAATCAACCGCTTGCCTATTCCTTTGCCCTGAGCGGCACTATCGACAGCCACCGAAAGGATCCAGGCGCAAGCAGGCTGTTCACTTCTGGCCAGCAGGATATAGCCCAGCACACAGCCCAGTGCATCACAGGCAACACGCAGACCACTGGGCCAGCAATCATAACTCTGACGAAAGAAAAAATCGGGGTAGGCATGCTCGCCAAACAGCTGCTGCTCCAAACGATAGAGTGGCAACAACTGCGACTTAGCGGCTGCTTGAATAACAATAGATTGGGGATTATTCACTGGTTAACAGTTTATCCCAAGGCAGGTGGGTTGAGCCCACAACGATAAAATTGGGATTCTCTAACGACTCACGCTCGTTATAACTTAGGGGCTGCAATTCAAGATCCATCACCTGGCCGCCGGCCTCTTCGATGATGATCTGCGCCGCGCCTGTATCCCACTCGCCGGTGGGGCCGATGCGCACATAACAGTCGGCTCGCCCTTCTGCCACCAGGCAGCTCTTTAGTGCTGCGCCCCCCAAAACCACGAGTTCGCAGTGTTTAGGATGATGGAATAACTTCAGCACTGAATGAGGATCTTGACGGCGACTCACCGCCAAGCGTAGACAGGGTTCATCGTCAGTGGTGAGCTGTTTACTGGCGATACGTACCTCACCCTTACTGCTACGTTTGTAGGCACCCAGGCCCGCCACCGCATAATAGACCACGTCCGTCATGGGCACATAGACGATCCCCATGATAGGGCGATTATGCTCAACCAGGGCGATGATCACCGAGAAGTCGCCGCTGCCGGCAATAAATTCACCGGTACCATCCAAGGGATCGACCAACCAGTAGCGTTGCCAGTCGGCGCGCTCAGAGAAAGGAATATCAGCATCTTCTTCGGATAAAACGGGGATATCAGGCGTTAGGCGCTCAAGCTGTGAAGAGATAATCTTATGAGCCGCGATATCGGCAGAGGTCACAGGGGTATTGTCAGACTTTACTTCTCGCTCGAAGCTCCCCTCGAGGTAGATAGTCTTAATCGCCTCTCCCGCCTCGATGGCAATACTTATCGCCTGCTCAATATACTCTTCTGGCTTCATCACAACTCCAACAGCCTACATCTGGCAATGCCTATTTATCGTTTAGATTAACTACTTTAGTTTTAGATGTTTCTGCGCCAAAAACAAGGCGCTAACGCTTCTAGACTCGGAAAAGTCGTCTTCTAATAACAGCTCAGACCACTGACTCAAGGGCCAACGCACCACTTCTATCGGTTCTGGCTCATCACCTTGCAGTCGACTCTCATACAGATCTTCGGCTACGAAGATCTGCATCTTGCTGGCAAAATAGCCTGGCGCCAGACTTAGCTCCATCAGATGGGTCAACTTATGGGCGCCAAAGCCTATCTCTTCTTGCAGCTCTCGATTGGCCGCCTCGGCGTGACTCTCACCTGGATCAACCAAGCCCTTAGGGAAGCCAAGCTCATAGCTATGGGTTCCCGCCGCGTACTCGCGCCCTAAAAGGAGGTCTTTACCATGCACTGGCACCACCATGACGGCGCCACGGGCATTGCCTTTCATGCGCTCATACTGGCGCTCAACCTGATTCGAAAATTTTAAATGCACCTGCTCAATCTGAAATAGACGGCTTTGTGCAACAACTTCGGCATGTAGGATCTGCGGCTTTTTGTCCGGCATGAAACTTCCTGATAAAAATGGCGTTTGCTTAACCACTCAATCTTACTATGATGTGCCTAATCCACAACTCTCACCAAGGAATTTTTTTCACACCTTTATGTTTCCCTGGAATAAGATAGATACTGTGCTGCTCGATATGGACGGCACCCTGCTGGATCTGCATTTCGATAATCACTTCTGGCTCAGCCTGGTTCCTCAATCCTTGTGCCAAGAGAAACAGATCCCCTTAACTGAGGCGCAGCAACTGGTCGAAACCGCCTATGCCAAGGTATTTGGCACCTTAGAATGGTATTGTCTGGAATATTGGCAGCAAGAGCTTGGCCTAGATATTCTTGCCCTGCACCACACTCTGGTAGACAGAATCCAACTGCGCCAAGACAGCATGCCCTTTCTCTCGGCACTTGCCAGGCACAACAAGCAGCGTATCTTAGTCACCAACGCACACCCACAAAGCTTGTCATTAAAGCTCAAACATACCGAGCTGGCTTCCGGGTTAGATCATATGCTCTCAAGCCACCACACTGGTTACCCCAAAGAGCATCCCCAGTTTTGGCTTAGCCTATTTGAGCGCTTCTCCCTAGATCCAAGCCGTTGCCTGTTTATCGACGATAGCGAACCCATCTTGCAGGCTGCCAAAGCCGCAGGAGTTGGCTATCAACTCGGCATCAAGAATCCCGACAGCCAAAAGCCACACAAAACCTTTACCGATTTTCCCGCCATCGATGATTATCATCAGCTGTTGATCTCCCTTGAGAAAACGATTACCGGCTAAATATTCGTGGGGTTAACTCGCTAACCATTTGAGCTGATTGATAGAAAAACTGGTTAATACTTGCACTGTATAAAATACTGTATATACTGACAGGTACTGTATGGAAAGACAGGATTAATCATGAGACCCTTAACACCAAGACAAGCCGAGATTTTAGAGCTAATAAAACGCAATATTGCAGACACGGGCATGCCACCAACCCGTGCCGAAATTGCGCGCCGATTAGGCTTTAAGAGCGCGAATGCCGCCGAAGAGCACCTTAAGGCACTGGCCAAAAAAGGTTGCATCGAGATCATGCCGGGCACCTCTCGCGGCATTAAGCTGACTCAAGAGGAAGAGCCTGAAGATCTCGGTTTACCTCTGATTGGACAGGTAGCAGCCGGTGAGCCGATTCTGGCACAGGAACATGTTGAACAGCACTACCAGGTTGACCCGAGCATGTTTCGCCCAAGTGCCGACTTTCTGTTGCGTGTAAGAGGCGACAGTATGAAAGATATCGGCATCCTTGAGGGCGACCTGCTAGCGGTACATAAGGTCGAACAAGCAAGAAACGGACAGATAGTCGTTGCTCGCGTAGAGGATGATGTGACGGTCAAGCGCTTCGAGAAGCGTGGCAGCACAGTTTATCTACATGCAGAAAATGAAGAATACTCACCTATCGTTGTTGATCTGACGACTCAGAGCCTGAGCATAGAAGGTTTAGCCGTCGGCGTGATTCGTAATGGAGACTGGCAATGAATAATCTCATGGGTATGGCACCTCGTCATCCGGGGCTTTGGATCGATCTCGACAGTTCGCTTAAAAGCGGCAGCAAGAACACTATTTCAACGGTTTCCAGTTCGACTCAGGGCAAGCAAGAGTTACAGAGCCTTACACCTGAACTGGCGAGACTCAGCCAGCAAGGGCAATGGGTCGTTCTGATCAGCCCACCCAATATTGGCTATAAGCAGATGTTGGCCGACGGCGGCGTGCGGATGGATCGCATCTTGCTGGTCCACACTAAAGATGAAGTTGAAGCGCTTTGGGCTATGGAAAAGGCTCTCACAAGTGGTACATCCAGTGCCGTGATCAGCTGGACACAATCATTGGATGCACGGGACAATCGCCGCTTGCAGATCGTCGCGAAAAACACCCGCGCCTTAGGGGTGGTTATCGAAGATGCGAACAGTCACTTACCTGCCAACCCTTTTAGCCAAGAGGATCTTGGTACCAAGGCCACCAATCAGTTTACCTCTCTTCACTGATCATCCTTGCCAATTCTTTCCATACTAACGCCCCGAAAGGGGCGTTTTTGTATCTGTTTTATTTAGCAAAATAAAATAAAAGTGATCTTGATCAATATTTAAACAGCCATTAAGTTAGTAGTAGATATCAACGATTATTTGTTATGTCGAACAATTTGGTTGTCGGCTTGAGCGGCGAATAAATCTGTACCAGATCGCCCTAAGAGCTGAAATTCGTCTGATATATTCAGCCGTAAGTGCAAGCGTGGTTACCACCAGCAAAACAAAAGATTCACCACCGACGCACTTTGAAGTCATCGTTGCTTTTTTGGGAACTGAAGAGTTTGCATAGAGCCGAGACATACTGTGTGGCTCTTCTTTGTAGTTGCCTTCGCAATTGACAGAGGAGAAGTCTAGTGAAGCAAGTGTTGTGTTGTTTGCTGGCGTTGCTAATTACGCCCACCATACTCGCAGCCGATATGCCCCTTAACATGACATCAGGGGTCACAGAGATCAGTAATCAGGTGTTTAGCCTGCATATGACGATTCTCTATATCTGCTGTGCCATAGGCCTGGTCGTCTTTGGGGTGATGATCTATTCCATCATCAACCACAGACGCTCAAAGGGTGCCGTTGCGGCAAACTTTCATGAGAGCACCAAGGTTGAGATCGCCTGGACCATTGTCCCTTTCGTGATCTTAATCGTGATGGCCATCCCGGCAACCAAGACACTTATCGCCATGGAAGACCCCAGCAATGCGGACCTCACCATTAAGGTTACTGGCTCTCAATGGAAGTGGCATTACAGCTACTTTGATCATGACATTGCCTATTTCAGCCTATTGTCGACGCCAAGAGACCAAATAGAGGGCAAAGAAGCCAAAGGCGAGCACTACCTTCTTGAAGTCGACAAACCGTTAGTCCTTCCAGTTAACCGTAAAGTTCGTTTCTTGATGACTTCAGAGGATGTAATTCATTCTTGGTGGGTCCCCGCCTTTGCGGTGAAAAAAGACGCCAACCCCGGCTTTATCAACGAGGCCTGGACCCGCATCGACAAACCCGGCATCTATCGTGGCCAATGCGCCGAACTATGCGGAAAAGACCATGGATTTATGCCTATCGTGGTACAGGTTCTTTCCGAAGCCGACTTCGATAAATGGGTGGTCGATCAAAAAGCCCTGGCCAACGCCGCTGCGGCCGAAGCTCAGGCAGCCCTATCTAAAACTCTGTCGAAAGAAGAACTCATGAGCCGAGGTGAACAGGTCTATATGGCGCAATGTGCAGCCTGCCACCAGCCAAATGGTGCCGGCTTGCCAGGAGTCTTCCCGTCACTGATTGGCAGCCCAGCTATTAAAGGCCCAGTTGCCGAGCATATCGATGTGGTCTTAAATGGCAGAACAGGCACAGCGATGCAGGCGTTTGCGCAGCAGCTGACCGCTACCGATATTGCCGCTGTCGTCACCTTCGAGCGTAATGCTTGGGGTAATGATTCAGGCGACACGGTTCAAGCCGCCGATGTCAGCAATGTAAGCACGCCGTCCGGCAGTGAAGCGACAACACCAGCGGCCAGCGCCGATCAAGTGGCACCCGAGATGGCCACAGAAGAACCTAAAGCTGTTGTGTTAGATGATTTAACCATGGATGAACTGATGACCAAGGGGGAGCAAGTGTATCTGTCCCATTGTGCAGCCTGCCATCAGGCTAACGGAATGGGATTGCCCGGCGCCTTCCCTGCTATGAAAGGTAGCGCCATTGCCACGGGGCCTATGAGTGATCACCTAGAGATGGTGATAAAAGGGAAGCCAGGAACTGCCATGCAGGCATTTGGCCCCCTATTAACCCCGCAAGAACTAGCAGCCGTGATCACCTATGAGCGTAACGCCTGGGGAAACAATACGGGCGATGCGGTTCAGGCAACAGACGTTAACCAACACGGTCAATAGGGAGGCATTATGAATGCAATAACGCGTGAAGCAGAAATGGATGCCACTCATATTGGCGAACATTCAGATCACCACGAGGAGCATCCAACGGGCATAAAACGTTGGTTGTTTACCACTAACCACAAAGATATCGGCACTCTTTACCTCTGGTTCAGTTTCATCATGTTCTTGACCGGTGGCGCCATGGCGATGGTGATCCGTGCCGAACTGTTCCAACCGGGTTTGCAACTGGTGGAGCCTAACTTCTTCAACCAGATGACGACAGTTCACGGCCTTATCATGGTGTTCGGTGCTGTGATGCCAGCCTTTACCGGCCTGGCCAACTGGCTGATCCCTATGATGATAGGGGCGCCCGATATGGCGCTACCGCGCATGAACAACTGGAGCTTCTGGATCCTACCCTTTGCCTTTGCGATCCTCCTTAGCTCACTGTTTATGGAAGGGGGCGGCCCTAACTTCGGTTGGACCTTTTATGCTCCTCTATCGACGACCTACAGCCCGGACAGCACGGCGCTCTTTGTCTTCTCGGTTCACATCATGGGGATCAGCTCCATCATGGGTGCCATCAACGTGATCGTCACCATAGTTAATATGCGTGCCCCCGGCATGACCTGGATGAAACTGCCTCTGTTTGTCTGGACCTGGTTGATCACGGCCTTCCTGTTGATCGCAGTAATGCCGGTGCTCGCCGGTGTGGTCACCATGGTTCTGACCGACAAGTTTTTCGGTACTAGCTTCTTCGATGCCGCCGGGGGCGGGGATCCTGTGATGTTCCAGCATATTTTCTGGTTCTTCGGCCACCCCGAGGTCTATATCATGATCTTGCCATCATTCGGCATCATCTCAGCTATCGTACCGGCTTTCAGCCGTAAGAAACTCTTTGGTTACTCCTCCATGGTTTACGCCACGGCCAGTATCGCGATCCTCTCCTTTCTGGTCTGGGCACATCACATGTTTACCACGGGGATGCCAGTATTTGCAGAGCTCTTCTTTATGTACTGCACCATGCTGATTGCGGTGCCAACAGGGGTCAAGGTATTCAACTGGGTGGCAACCCTCTGGCGTGGTTCGCTCACCTTCGAGACGCCCATGCTATTCGCACTCGCCTTTATCATTCTCTTCACCATAGGGGGCTTCTCCGGGCTGATGCTGGCAATCACGCCAGTCGATTTCCAGTACCATGATACCTACTTCGTTGTGGCTCACTTCCACTACGTATTGGTCTCGGGCGCCATCTTCTCCATCATGGCGGCGGCCTACTATTGGCTACCTAAGTGGACCGGACACATGTACAGCGAGAAATTGGGGAAACTACATTTCTGGTGTTCGGTTATCTCGGTCAATGTACTCTTCTTCCCCATGCACTTCCTGGGACTGGCAGGCATGCCAAGACGTATTCCCGATTACGCGATTCAATTTGCCGATGTGAACCAAATTGTTTCTATCGGCGGTTTTGCCTTCGGCTTGTCGCAATTGATCTTTTTAGTGGTAGTGATCAAGTGTATTCGCGGTGGCGAAGCGGCACCGAGTAAACCTTGGGATGGTGCAGAAGGCTTAGAGTGGACCCTACCGAGTCCAGCACCCTACCATTCATTCTCGACACCACCCGAGGTGAAATAGCATGTCAGACACTAAGGCGCACTCCAACCGTAAACTGATCGGCCTGCTACTGCTTGGTTGCGTGGGCATGTTTGGCTTTGGGTTCGCCTTAGTGCCTCTTTACGATGTGCTGTGCGAAAAATTAGGCATCAATGGCAAAACGCAGTCGACGCCCGCCGAGTATAAACCAATGACCATAGATACCAGTCGCACGGTAACGGTCGAATTTATGGCTCAGACCCAGAAAGATATGCCCTGGGTCTTTGCTCCTGAGGTGAAACGTATGCAGGTGCATCCCGGTGAAGTCATTCGCACCCAGTTTAATGCCAAGAACCTCTCGACGCTGCAGATTGTCGGACAAGCTATCCCCTCCGTTTCTCCAGGACAGGGCGCCGCTTACTTCCACAAGACAGAATGTTTCTGCTTCAACCAGCAGTTACTCGATGCTAATGCCGATGCACAATTACCTTTGATCTTCTATGTCGATACCGAGCTACCAGAGCAGATATCGACACTGACTCTCTCTTATACGCTATACAACATCACCGACAAGGGGTACGTGGGTGCTGTTGAGCAAGGAGCTGTGAAATGACAAGCAAACATGAACATTATTATGTCCCCGCCCAAAGCGCCTGGCCCATTATTGGCGCCATTGGTCTCTTCCTGATCGCCTTCGGCGCAGGCAGCTATATACAACAGTTACAAACGGATAAAACCAGTGGCGGCTACATTCTCACCGCAGGCATTGCAGTTATCCTCTATATGATATTTGGTTGGTTCAGAACCGTGATCAATGAGTCCATGTCCGGGCTCTACTCTAAACAGATGGACCGCTCCTTTCGCCAAGGCATGAGCTGGTTTATCTTTTCTGAGGTGATGTTCTTTGCCGCCTTCTTTGGAGCCCTGCTCTACGCCCGCACTATTTCCGTGCCTTGGCTGGGCGGCGCCTCTAATAACGCTATGACCCACGAGGTGCTCTGGCCAACCTTTCAGGCGGTATGGCCCTTAGTCACCACGCCAGATGGCACTAAGACGGAGGCCATGGGCTGGACAGGCCTCCCCCTATACAACACCATCATACTGCTGACCTCATCAGTCACCCTGCATTTTGCCCACGTAAGCTTAGAAAAGAGCAAGCGCACGGCGCTGACACTTTGGCTCGGCATCACCATACTATTAGGCCTGGTCTTTCTCTACCTGCAGGCGAAAGAGTATGCCCACGCCTACCAAGAGATGGGACTCACCCTCACCTCAGGCATCTATGGCAACACCTTCTTCTTACTCACAGGGTTTCATGGTATGCACGTGACCCTAGGTACTGTCTTCCTGTTCGTGCTGTTTTTACGAGTTCTAAAAGGTCATTTTACACCGGAGAAGCATTTCGCCTTTCAGGCAGGCAGTTGGTATTGGCACTTTGTGGATGTGGTCTGGCTCTGCCTATTCGTGTTCGTCTATGTGCTTTAGCGACAAATCGACAGGCTAATAGGGTCTGGGGTTAGGTGCGATAATGCCGAGCCCCATCGCAATCAAGAGTAAAAGTACCACCAGCACAGAGAAGAGCACGCGCCGACCCAGATACTGGCTCATGGGCGCCTTACCCTCTCCCTTCACCAAGACAAATAAGGCTCTACCAAGATTAAAGATAATGAAGACTAATAGCAGTACTAAGACGATCTTAAACAGCAATATTTCGCTCATGAAGGCTCCCACAATTCGCGGCGGCACGATTTTTATCGTTTTAGTTACTTTGCTGGTATTCGCTATCTTGGTCAAGCTAGGTCTTTGGCAACTCGAAAGAGCGACCGAGAAGCAGGCGCTTGAGCAAACGCTTGAACTCAGGCAAGCAGAGGCACCCCTAACTTATTCCCAGCTTCTGGCGCTGGGAAAAACTGAATCGTTAACTGGTTATCGGCTAGCGGTAACGGCGAGTCCAGTCGATGCGCCAATCATATTGCTCGACAATCAGGTTTACGAAGGACGGGTCGGTTACCTGGCCTACCAAGTCATGCGTGTTGAGGAAAACGGCCCACGACTCTTGGTAGAACTTGGTTTCATTACAGGGGGCCCAGATCGTCGCCAGTTACCTCATCTGGACAGGCTCACCGCCCCCATATTTCTCGAAGGGCGTGTGTACCAGAAATCCACTAACCCCTTGAGTGAACAGCTGCTGGCGGAAACCGGTAACCCCATGCGCATACAGAACCTTAATCTGCCGGAACTGGCACAGCGGCTCCAATTTGCGCTTGCCCCAGCCATACTGCAGCCTCAAGTGATACCCGGTAATGATTTACCTCATCCCTGGCAACCCATTCCCTTGAGCGCGCAGAAGCATCAAGGCTACGCCATACAGTGGTTTTCAATGGCTGGCGCCTTTCTACTACTAATGATTTACCTGTTGATATTGAAGAGGAAAAATAAAAATTTCAAAGACAAATAAAGAGGTTTGTCAAATGTTGCGCTAATGAACCAGACCCTGTAGGTTAAACACTAAGTACTTCTGATCACAGGCGTACTAAACGCAATAAATCGTCACTTCCTAGCCGTCTCGGGGAGTTGATAATTTTTCGGTGTCTGGCCAGCGCTAAGCCCATAAAATAATCAACCAGAGGATTAAGATGAAATCCCCAAAGACACGAGGCGCGAAACCTTTACTCATACTGTTACTGGTATTTGTCTTACCGGTCGCTGTCGCTAAATTGGTGCTCAGCCTTAACCTCTATCATGGTGGCGCCACCAATAAGGGCGAGCTATTACCGCCCGATACCAACTATGCTAGCCTGGCAATGACCAATCCCATGCCTAAGCACTGGCAGATGATCTATCTGCTACCCCAAGATTGTGCTCAAGCCTGTCAGGATAGGCTCTACATACTGCATCAGAGCCAAATAGCACTCGGACGCGATCAACGTAGGGTCAATCCGATTATTTTACTGCAAGAAGATAGCGATCTTGCTGCATTAGAAAAAAGCACATTTAGCTTTATCACGGCCAAGGCCACTGAGGCGATGAGCCAGATGCTCACCCAGCAAGAGATCATCATAGTCGATCCCCTAGGCTCCCTGGTTATGCGCTATCAGCAGGTAGACGATGAACAAGCCCAAATCATGCTTGGCAAGGCGCTGATCGCCGACTTAAGAAAGATGCTTAAACTGTCGAGGGTTGGCTAATGCAGATCACATCCCTACTTAAACTCACCTTAGTCTTTACCCTGTGCGTCATTCTCATGGGTGCCTATACGCGGCTGTCTGACGCGGGTTTGGGGTGCCCAGACTGGCCAGGCTGCTATGGCATGCTCAAGGTGCCTACTCAAAGCCATGAGCTGGCAAAAGCGCAAGACAACTTTCCCGAACACACGATAGAACAAGATAAAGCCTGGCTTGAGATGATACACAGGTATATTGCCGGAACGCTTGGGCTGTTGGTGCTATACATTCTCTTTATCAGCTTCAGACAAGCTGACGCGCCGAAGAAACTGCCCAGTTTCATCGCCTTGCTGATCCTGTTTCAGGCGGCATTAGGGATGTGGACGGTAACGATGAAGCTCATGCCCATAGTAGTGATGTCTCATCTAATCGGCGGCTTCGCCCTCTTCTCCCTGCTGTGGGTGCTTTACCTTAGAACCAAGCCACTACGAATCCCCGGCGGTGACCCCAGGCTCCGAAAGCTGGCCCCCTATGCCCTGCTCTGCCTCATATTACTCATACTGCAGATCATCCTGGGCGGATGGACCTCGTCTAACTATGCTGCGCTGGCCTGTACCACATTGCCAATTTGCGAAGGCGACTGGATGAGCAACTTAGATCCACTGCACGCCTTCTACCCTCTGCATACGACAGAGGGCAGCTATGAGTTTGGCATCCTGGACTATTCATCGAGAATGACGATTCATGTCGCCCACAGGTTTGGGGCAATCATCACCGCCTGCGCCATATTATGGTTGGTGTATCGCATGGTCACACTGTCCCAGTCTCAGCTAATGAAACGCAGTGCCTGGATACTGCTGGGCCTGTTATGCCTTCAAATAGCACTGGGTATCAGCAATGTAGTGCTGCACCTGCCGTTAGGGATAGCCGTCTCTCACAATGCTGGTGCTGCACTCTTATTACTCACGTTAGTCTTCATCAACTACGCCCTGTGGCGTAAAGCATAAGGAGGCACTGCCATGGCCAAACCTATGATAATGACCAAGCATGCCGTAACGCCCCTTCCCTGGCGAGCCTATCTAGAGATGACCAAACCTAAGGTGGTCGCCCTCATGTTACTCACAGTATTAGTGGGGATGTGCCTGGCGGTTCCGGGTGCAGTCCCCCTGCAGCCCTTGGTTGCAGGCCTGGTCGGGATAGGCATGATGGCTGGCGCAGCAGCGGCCTACAATCACCTGATCGATCGCCGCATCGACGGTCTGATGGCTCGCACCTACAACCGACCGCTGCCTAAAGGGCGCGTCTCTATTTCTAAGGCTTTGACCTTTGCCACCAGCATGGCGGTACTTGGCTTTTGGCTACTCTATTGGGCCGTTAACCCGCTTACCGCTTGGCTCACTTTCGCTAGTCTTGTTGGCTACGCCGTGATCTACACCGCCTACCTGAAACGAGCCACACCACAAAACATCGTCGTTGGCGGACTCGCTGGGGCCATGCCACCGCTGCTGGGCTGGACGGCGATCACCGGTGAGTTTCATGGCCATGCCCTGCTGCTGGTCATCATCATCTTCGCTTGGACACCACCCCATTTCTGGGCGCTGGCGATCCACAGACGTGCGGAATACGCCAAGGTCGATGTACCTATGCTGCCCGTCACCCATGGCGTTGAGTTTACCAAGACCTGTATTTTGCTCTATACGGTACTGCTGGCTCTGGCTTGTCTCTACCCTGTGCTCGTGGGCATGTGCGGCCCCCTCTACCTTGTAGGCTCTACCTTGCTAAGCTGCGGCTTTATCTACAAGGCCTGGCAGCTCAAATACCAGGATGAACCGGGTCTTGCCATGCAGGTATTTCGCATCTCAATCTACCATTTGATGCTGCTATTTTTGCTGCTCTTGGTCGACCACTATCTTTGGAGCTAACTCGATGAAGCCAGTATTTGTTATCTCAGCCTTACTCGCTTTTGCCCTGCTGGGAACGCTGGCTGCCGTCAGTTACACGCGGCCTACACCGCCGCCCGAACTACTCACCAGCTACATATATCCTCAGCAGCGGCCACTGTCGCCCTTTGTCCTGACAGATCAGCGAGGAAACCCTTTTACCAATGCGCAGCTAAAAGATAAATGGAGCCTGTTTTTCGTTGGCTACACCTCCTGCCCGGATGTCTGCCCCACCACAATGGGAAAGCTGGCGGCGGCTTATCAGCAACTCGAAGGCGTCGTTGATCTGCAAGTGATCTTTCTCTCCGCGGACCCCGCCAGAGACACCCAGCAAAAGCTCTATGATTACATAAACTTCTTCAATCCAAACTTCATCGCCGTCACGGCACCCCACGCCCAGTTACTCCCACTGACACGGGAGCTGGGTTTCGTCTACACCATGGTGGGTGACGGAGAAAACTATCAGGTCGACCATAGTGCCTCTATGGTACTGATCTCACCCGATGGCACGCGGGTGGCAACGGTAAAGCCTAGCAGCCAAGATCCAAAGCAAATCCCGCAAATCCGCAATAAAGATCTCATCCATGACGTGATCGCTGTCGCCACTCGCTATGGTGAATAGCAGCATAGCCCTACCAACATCCTCTAAGTGGTGGTGACTGGGTCGCTGCCATTACATCAGATTTAGCTAAAAAACTGTTATTTTTCAGGCAAGCCTCTAAATTACCGTCTATCTTTTGATCTTAGTGGAGTTTTAATAACAGGGATTGTAGAGGAGCCCGTCATGACCCAGAGTCCGATTCGCTTAGCATCTGAGCTGACGATTCGTAACATCCAGCAGGTTCACCACGATATTGTCGAACAACTCGCCAATTCTGATGCTTTACATGTCGATGCCAGCCAGTTGTCTCGTATCGATACTGCCGGAGCTCAGCTGCTTTATTTTCTGAGCCACTATTGTCAATCGCATCACCAGAACATCCAGTGGACCCGCCCCGCCACAGAAGTCGATCAGATCTTGGCCGAACTGGGGCTGGACGCTACCCAGATATTTGCGCTTGCCCAGGAGACAAAACAGGAATGAAGAAAATATTAGCTGTGGATGATTCTGCCTCTATGCGCCAAATGGTGGGATTTACCCTAAAAACGGCAGGATTCGATGTAACCGAAGCCTGCAACGGCGATGAAGCACTGACTCAGGCAAAAAGCCAAGACTATGACTTGGTGATCTCGGACGTCAACATGCCTGTTATGGATGGTATCACCCTGATCCGTAATCTACGCAGCCTACCCAACTACAAGTTTACTCCCTTGTTGATGCTCACCACTGAATCGGGCAGCGACAAGAAACAGGAAGGACGTTCGGCTGGCGCTACCGGCTGGATAGTTAAGCCTTTCAATCCAGACCAGCTGCTCGCCACAGTCAACAAGGTCTTACGTTAATCTGATCGCGGATGGTATTGATATGGAAATTGATCTCAGTCAATTTAGCCAAGTCTTCTTCGAAGAAAGTCTAGAAGGCTTAGAAAATATGGAGTCAGAGCTGCTAAAGCTCGATATCTCCTCGCCAGATCCCGAGGCCATCAATACAATTTTTAGGGCTGCACACTCCATCTAGGGGGGCAGTGGTACCTTTGGATTTAACCAAGTCGCCAATTACACCCACCTACTTGAAACTCTACTCGACGAAATCCGTGATGGCCGCCGCGAGATGACTGGTCATCATCAAGATATCTTACTGCTATCGGTCGATTTGCTACGCAACATGCTAGACGCTGTGATGCATCAGCGCACCTTCGACGATCCTATGCTCGCCGAACTGGAACAAAAGTTTGCCGCCGAGTTAAGTCAAGCTCAGCCCCAAGGAGAAACTGCACAAGAAGACACTCCAGCTGAACTCACCACCTGGCAGATCACCTTTAAGGCTGGTATCGACATACTGCGTTACGGCAATGATCCTATCTTGATGTTTAACGAACTCAGACAATGCGGCGAGCTAAGCGTTGAGCTTATTCCTCAGGAGATCCCAGATTTTACCCAGTATGACCCTGAAGCCTGTAACCTCAGTTGGTCTCTTAGCCTTACCACAGATGAGCCACTATCACGTATCAAGGAAGCCTTCGAGTGGGTCGAAGATGAATGCGAGATCGACTATCAGGCTCAGCCCAAGACTCAAGAAGTAAAAATAGATGACAAGCCAGCATCACCAGAACCAACGGCAGCGTAAGTGCGCCAGTTGAAAAGATCGCCCCACCGGCTAAATCCAGCCCTGTCAGCAATAAAACCCAAGACGCTGGCTCTATCCGCGTCAGCATAGAAAAAATTGATCTGCTGATTAACATGGTGGGTGAGTTAGTGATCACCCAGGCGATGCTGAGTCAGATTGGCCAGCAGGACGAGATCACCCCAGAATCCTTTATCACCATGAAGCAAGGGCTAGAGCAGTTGGCCAGCCATACCCGGGATCTTCAAGAGAGCGTCATGCAGATACGCATGCTGCCCATCAGTTTTGCCTTTAACCGCTTTCCTCGACTAGTGCGGGATATCGGCCAACAACTTAACAAGAAGGTTGAGCTTGTCCTTAAAGGGGAAGATACGGAACTTGATAAAACCGTGATGGAAAAAATCGTCGATCCTATGGTGCACCTGGTGCGCAACTCCCTCGATCACGGCCTGGAAACGCCAGAAGTGCGCAAACAGAAAGGTAAGGCGGAAACTGGCACTCTGACACTGAATGCTTTCCATCAGGGCGGCAATATCATCATAGAGATTATCGACGATGGTGCAGGGCTAAACACGCAGAAAATTCTAGCTAAGGCAAGAGAGAAAAGTTTGGTCGGCGCAGAAGAAGAACTGAGTGAAGAAGCAATTCATCAGCTCATCTTTAAGCCTGGATTCTCCACCGCAGAAGCCGTATCTGACCTCTCTGGGCGTGGCGTCGGCATGGATGTGGTACTAAGAAACATTCATGAACTCAGCGGCACCATAGAGCTTAAATCCTCACCAGATAAAGGCAGTCGATTTACCATACGCCTGCCACTGACCTTGGCCATTCTCGACGGCCAGCTGGTGCGCATAGGCAGCCATACCTATGTGATCCCTCTGGTCTCGATCCACGAATCCTTAGAGGTACCACCAGCCCACATCAACCGCCTGGGTGAAGAACATGAAGTGATCCGTTTACGGGACGAGTATCTTCCTGTGATCAAGGTTTTTGATGCCTTTAAACATGACGCCGATGCCAAGAAGATAAAGGATGGCTTGGTGATGGTGGTCGACGCCAATAATGACAAGGTGGGCCTACTGGTTGATGAACTCTTATCCCAACAACAGGTCGTGATTAAGAGCCTGGAGGACAACTACAGCAAAGTTGCGGGGATATCTGGCGCAACCATATTGGGTGATGGAACGGTCGCTCTGATCATAGATATTGCCGGACTAGTAAGCCTCACCGGGATCAATAGCGTCCAAGAACACGCCGCCTAACTTCCGAAATTACAGATGGAGACTCAATCATGACTCTGGCAGATGAAGAGACAATCACCCTAGCGGCAAAAGATGACAGCAGCGCTCAATACCTTACCTTCATCATGGCAGACGAAGAGTACGGTGTAGACATTCTCTCGGTACAAGAGATCCGTGGCTGGGAACCCACCACTGTGATTCCCAATGCCCCTAGCCATGTAAAAGGTGTGATTAATCTGCGGGGCACCATAGTCCCCATCATAGATCTCAGGCAAAGATTTGGTATCGCCAGCCTAGATTATGGCCCCACCACCGTAGTGATCGTTATCAAGGTGAGTGTCGCCGAAGAGCAGAAAGTTATAGGCATTGTGGTCGATGCCGTATCCGATGTCTTTAGCGTCCAGCCAAAAGATCTCAGAGATGCACCCGACTTTGGCGAAGATACAGATCTTACCTTCATTAAGGGGCTGGCCAACCTGGACGACAAGATGGTCATTCTTTTAGATATCAATACCCTGCTAAGCAGTGAGGTACTGCCAGAGGCGGCCCAACTGTCAAACATCATTAATCATATTGACGCTGAATTAACACAGGCTGTCAGCGCCTAACTCGGCATAAGAGGAATTGAGAATGGATGCAATGAACACTAAGACTGACAAAACAAACAGTCTACCGGTAATCGGACTGCTAATCGCAGCCGTAGCAGCCTTATTGGCTTTCACTCAGCAACCGTCGCTGTGGGTGGGGATCACTCAGGTTATTGCCATTGCCATCATCGCCATGGGGATACCGCAACAGGGGCAGATGAAACAAAATCTGCAACAAGCCTTCGAGGAGATCCACCATGCCATTAGCGGCAAGAATCCTCCGAGTTTTTCCTCCTTCGATTACCCTCACTGGAGCGAAATAAGCCAGGGTCTGACCCAGCTTTGGCAAGCCAACCAAAGTCATCAGGCACAACTTAAAGCGCTGGAAATATGTCAGGCAAATGTGATGTTGGCCGATCCACAAGGGAATATCAACTTCCTCAATCAATCGCTGCGTCATACTTTAGAAGAGGCTGAGTCAGATATAAAACAGGCTATCTCGAGTTTTAGTGTCGACACTTTAATCGGCACCAATATGGACACCTTCCACCAACGTCCCAGCCACCAGCAAAAAATTATCGCCGATCTTAAACGTCCTCACTCAGCCCAAATCGAGGTGGGCAACCGCATTTTTTCTTTGATCGCCTCCCCCGTATTTGATGACGATAATCAACGTATTGCTACCGTAGTCGAATGGCAAGATAAAACAGAAGCCCTGGCCAAGGCCGCAGAAGAAAACAAACGAGCCCAGGAGAATAGTCGCATCAAACAGGCACTGGATGTCTGCCGTGCCAATGTGATGGTAGCCGATGCCGACTACAACATCATCTATCTCAACGACTCTGTCACGCAAATGCTCAAAGATAACGAGCCAACGCTACAACAGACGTTAAGCCAGTTTAATACCGATACCCTGGTTGGCAGCAACATAGATATCTTCCACCAAAACCCGGCCCATCAACGCAAGATGCTCGACAAGCTTACCAACAGTTATGACACCAGCATCCAGGTGGCAGGACTCGACTTTACCCTGATCGCCACCCCAGTGTTTGAAAACGGCGTACGCACAGGTACCGTTGTTGAGTGGCAGGATGTCACCGAAAAGCTGGCCAAAGAGGCCAAAGAGCGCCAGCTGGCCGCCGAAAATGCCCGAATCAAGCAGGCTTTAGACAATGTGTCTTCCAATACTATGGTTGCCGACGCCGACCTAAACATCATCTACATGAATAAGGCGGTTAGCCAGATGTTTAAACAGGCCCAAAAGGATATCGTCAAAGATCTGCCTGAGTTCGATGCCAACAAGCTGCTCGGCATCAACATAGACAATTTCCACAAAAATCCTAGCCACCAACGAAACCTACTAAAGAGCCTGACAACTACCTATACCAGCCAACTCAAGGTGGGTGGCCGTACCTTCCAGGTCGTTGCTAACCCTATTCGTGATCCTAACGGTGAGAGCATAGGCACTGTGGTGGAATGGGCCGACAGAACCGCCGAAGTCGCCATAGAACACGAAATTGACTCCATCATCAGCGCCGCAGGTAAAGGCGATCTCTCTCTAAGAGTCGATACTCAGGACAAAGAAGGCTTCTTCCTCAACCTCTCTAATGGCCTTAATCGTCTGGTCGGTATTGCCGATCAAGTGATCGGGGATGTAGTGAATATGTTCGATGGCTTGGCTAAGGGCGATCTTAACCGCCAGATCCAAGGTGAATACCAAGGGCAATTTGGTAAATTGCAGGCCGATGCCAATGCCACCGCTGCCAAGCTGACGGAAGTGCTCGATGGCATCAACCAGTCAGCCAATACCGTCACCTCAGGCGCAGAAGAGATTGCTCAGGGTAATGCTGACCTGAGTCAGCGCACGGAAGAACAGGCCGCCTCGCTGGAAGAAACCGCTTCCAGCATGGAAGAGATGACAGCAACTGTGACCCAAAGTGCACAAAATGCCACAGTTGCCAACCAACTCGCCCAAGAAGCTAATACTAAGGCCGCCCATGGTGGCAAGGTGGTAGAGCAGGCCGTCACCGCGATGGACGCAATCAACGAATCGAGTAAACGCATTGCCGATATCATAGGGGTGATCGACGAGATCGCCTTCCAGACCAATCTACTGGCACTAAACGCTGCCGTCGAAGCCGCAAGAGCCGGTGAGCAGGGACGAGGTTTTGCTGTGGTCGCCGGAGAGGTTCGCAACTTAGCTCAGCGCAGCGCCGGCGCCGCCAAAGAGATCAAGGAGCTGATCCGTGACAGTGTCACCAAGGTAACAGACGGCACCCAGCTGGTTAATCAATCAGGAGAAACCCTTGAGGATATCGTGCAGGCTGTGACTAAGGTGGCCGACATGATAAGCCAGATCAGTATCGCCTCTGATCAGCAATCGGCAGGCATACAAGAGGTCAACAAGGCGATCTCACAGATGGATGAGATGACTCAGCAAAATGCTGCCCTGGTAGAACAGGTATCCGCCGCCGGAGATGCCATGGCCGAACAGGCACGTAACATGAAGGCTCAACTTGGTTTCTTCCAATCTCAGGCACCAGCCCATTCAGGAATGATATCGGCGCCACTCTCGTTAGTGTCGGGCGACAGCCATGGTCCACTGAACATCAGCAACGAAGAGTGGAACGAGTTTTAACTGAGTATCGGCGCCAAGGAATGGCGCCGACACAGTCCACAGTCGAGAGCCACCGCTAGGGGAAAAGATTGGAACAAAGCAACGAAAAGGAATTTCCGATGACGCGGCAAGACTTCGAGTTTATTCGACAGCTTGCCTACAGAGAATCGGGCATAGTGCTGCCTGACAGGAAGCAGCATATGGTCTATTCCCGCCTCAGCAGACGCTTACGCTCGCTCAAATTGAGCAACTTTAATCAGTATTGCCAGCTGTTGCAAAGCGACGCCAACGAGCTGAACAACTTCATCAATGCGCTGACCACCAATCTCACCTCTTTCTTTCGTGAGTCGCATCACTTCGACTATCTGGAGCAGCACCTGGTGCCAACATGGCAAAAAAAGCGCCAGCGTCGACTCAGAGTCTGGTCGTCGGCCTGCTCAACAGGTGAAGAGGCCTACAGCATTGCCATGACCCTCGCCAGACACTTTCCTCCCGCTCACTGGGATCTTAAGATCCTCGCCACAGATCTCGACACTAACGTGCTGGATAAGGCGCGGACCGGTATCTACAACATAGAGGCGATGGCTAACGTGCCCAAGTCACTGCTTAACCAATGTGTCGAACCTGGGCCCAGTCAGGGCGAGGTGCACTTTAACGAATCGATCAAACGGCTCATTCACTTTAAACAACTGAACCTACTGGGAGAGTGGCCTATGCAGGGCCCCTTCGATCTTATCTTCTGCCGCAACGTGCTCATCTATTTCGATGTCCAAACTAAGATTAAGATCATTCACAAATTCAGGAAGCTACTTGCCGACGATGGTTATCTGTTTATCGGTCATTCAGAGACACTGCATAATATCTCCAGTGACTTCAAATTGATCGGTCAAACCATCTATCAACCTCAGCATGCGGCCCTGGTAGGACAACGAATAGGCGTAGGCACATGACACGGATAAATAAACAACAGGAGAGCGTATCATGATAAAGGTGTTGGTCATTGACGATTCTCCCTTGGTCAGACAGATGTTAACCCATATGCTCACCCAAGCACCCGACATTCAGGTTGTCGGTACGGCTGAGGATCCCTACGAGGCGAGAAATCAGATCAAACAGCTGAATCCCGATGTGCTGACACTCGACATTGAGATGCCCAAGATGGACGGCATCGCCTTTTTACGCAATCTGATGAAGCTCAGGCCTATGCCCGTGGTCATGGTCTCCACCCTGACCCACAAGGGCGCAGAGATCACCTTAGAAGCACTGGCATTAGGGGCCGTTGACTTTATCTCAAAACCTAAGTCGGATCTCACCAACACACTATTGGATTATACCGATGAGCTGATCGAAAAAGTTCGCACGGCCGCCGTTAGCCATGTTAATCCACTCACCAACACAGTTAGCAAGATAGTCCAGCCAGGCCGCGAATCGCTCACCAAAAACAAGCTGATTGCCATCGGCGCCTCGACCGGCGGTACCGAGGCTATCCAGAGGGTGATCACGCCATTACCTGCTAATACCCCGCCTATCCTGATCACCCAGCACATTCCGGCGGCCTTTAGCCTCTCCTTTGCTAAACGTCTGGATAGTCATTCGGCAATGAGGGTCATTGAATCACAAGGTGATGAGGCGATAGAAGCCGGCACAGCATATCTGGCCCCCGGAGATGCCCACCTTACGGTCGAGAAGCGTGGTTCCAAACTCTACACTAAGCTGTTGGACTCAGATCCCGTCAACCGGCATAAACCGGCGGTGGACGTGCTGTTTCATAGCATAGCCCAATGCTATGGCGCCAATACCATAGGGATCTTACTCACGGGGATGGGAAAAGATGGTGCTCAAGGACTCAATCAGCTCAAGGCGGCTGGCAGTCATACCATTATTCAAGATGAGGCCAGTTCTGTGGTCTGGGGCATGCCCGGCGCGGCGGCCGAGCTCAATGCTCACAAGGAGATCCTCCATCTAGACAAGATCCCCGCCAGACTCATGCAGTTGTTGCACTCACCTAAAGCAGCCGAAGTCTCTTAGACTGACCTACTCCTCTACCCAGGTGCCATCGTTTTGGGGCCTCACCCAGGCCTGAGAGAACCAGTAATAGCGACCCGTGGCCTTACTCGGCGCGGTACAGTTATAGCGAGAGCGCCCGGGTGGCAGATCCATCAAAGCTTGAATGCTAAATTGATCCTCGCTGATCCAGGTAGGTTTCATTGCACCTTGTCCCTGTACAAAACACATTACCTGACTCGCGATAATATCTGTCATATCCAAGGTGACACGCATCTCTGGGCGCCACTGCCCGGTTGCCAGTTGAGTATTCTGTGGCGAGAGCGCCTGTACCGGCATATTCAAGCTATAGAGTTTGACCTTAAGCGTAGCGAGATCGGCATAGGCTCCTGCAACAGGAAAACGCGGCAGCGAGGTTAGCGAAGAGTAGCTTCCCGCAGCGCCAGACTGCTGGCCAAATCCCACAAAGCCTAAGCTATCGACGAGAGTTTCCAGTGCACTGTTATATTCCCCATAGGGGTAGGCCAGCATCTTCACGCTCTGACCTGTTTGTGCCAATATCTCCGCTTCGGTCGCCAGTAAGTTGCTTTTTACTCTTGCCAGCCAGTCCGACTCACTCTCCCCATCTAAGCGGCGAATCAGATGTTCATGACCCCAGCTATGATTAGCCAAGGTGACACCTTCGTCGCTCAGGCGTTTCAGGGTTGCCCAACTCATCACATTTTTATATTTGCTCTCTATAGGATCGATAGAGATGAAAATCGTGTAGGGATAACCAAACTCTTTTAAAATGGGATGCGCCGTATCGGCAATATTCTGGTAGCCATCGTCAAAGGTGATCACCACTGTCTTGTCAGCCAGCTCTCGCCCTTGTTTTATTGCCTCCACCACCTCAGTTAGGGGTTTCACCTTAAAGCCATTCTCGCTAAGGTAGCTCATCTGCTCGTGAAACTGAGCAGGCGTCACGCTGGTGAGCTTGGGGGTATCCTCTGAGACATGATGATATTGTAAAATCACCACGGCCTGGGCCGAATAGCTAAGACAGACCAATAGCGCCGCCATTAAGCTTCTAAACATATTGAATAACCTCTGAGAGTCTATGTCACCACTAAAGTTATTGTTAAATAAACAGAAAAATGCTCGGCTGTTCGCGCTTGCCGTGCCAATGATTCTGTCTAACATTACGGTTCCCCTGTTAGGCTTGGTGGATACCGCTGTCGTGGGACATCTAAGTAACGCCTATTATTTAGGGGGAGTCGCCGTTGGGTCAACGGTGATCACCCTGATTTTATGGATATTGGGCTTTCTGCGCATGTCCACTACGGGTCTGGTAGCCCAGACCTATGGTGCCAATGACACTCAAGGCCAGTATCGCCTATTGATTCAATCCGCCAGTCTCGCCCTGTTATTCTCACTGCTGATACTCGCACTACAGCAACCTATTATAAAGGCCGCTATGGCGCTATCCGATGCCAGTGAGCAGGTACAATATTACAGTCAGGCCTATTTCAACATCCGTATATGGTCCACGCCTTTTGCCTTGCTGAATCTGGCCCTGCTGGGTTGGCTATTGGGCCGTCAGCAACCTAGAGCCGCCATGTGGCAATTGATCGCCGCCAACCTGTGCAATATCGTATTGGATATCTTGTTTGTGATCGGCTTTGACTGGGGCGTCGAAGGCGCTGCATTGGCTTCGGTACTGGCAGATATCACAGGCTTTGCCGTAGCAGCCACCATGGTCGCCCGAGTCATTGGCCAGCAAGGCAACTTTGCCTTCTTACCTTTGTGCAAAAGCCTGTCACTACAATGCTACCAGCGCCTAGTGCACCTTAATCTAAATATCTTTATTCGCAGTCTCTGTCTGCAACTGGCCTTCGCCTTTATGACATTTCAGGGCGCGAACCTTGGAGACACCACTGTCGCCGCCAATGCCGTACTGCTAAACCTGCTCCTCCTGATCTCCTACGCCCTAGATGGCATCGCCTACTATGGCGAGGCAGAGGTCGGCCGGGCTGTCGGTGAGCGTAATGCCAAGCACATGAATCAGAGCGTGACACTTGCCGGTCTATGGTCAGGGATATTTGCGCTGCTATTTGTGCTGTTCTTTGCCCTTTGGGGTAAGCAAATCATTCAGTTACTCACCAACATACCGCAAGTTCGTCAGGAGGCCGAGGCCTACCTGGGTTGGGTGATCGCAATGCCCCTACTTGCCTTCGGCTCTTACCTGTTCGATGGCGTCTATATTGGCGCCGCCCAAGGTAAGGCAATGCGCAACACCATGATTATAGCAACCTTTGGCGTATTTTTTCCCACATGGGGCCTATTACAAGACTACGGCAATCACGCGCTATGGGCAGCCATGAGCCTGTTTATGCTGACACGCAGCCTGAGCCTGGCATTGGATTACCGCTACCGTCTCAGCAAGATGTTGACCCCAACGAAAACGGGATGACCTAAGTCATCCCGCTGCATCTAATCTTCAAGATTACTGGTAAGAATGTTCACCATGCTGATGCTCGGTGACATCACGCACGCCAGTTAACTCACCTGGGAACAGATCCAGTAGCTGCTTCTCGATACCATCTTTAAGGGTAACATCCACCATAGAACAACCGTTACAACCGCCGCCGAATTGCAAAATAGCGACACCGGCTTCATCGATATCCACTAGCATGATGTTACCACCATGGCTGGCCAGCTGAGGATTGATCTCCGACTGGATAATATACTCGATACGCTCTTTCAGCGGTGCATCGGCGTCAACCTTACGCATCTTGGCATTCGGTGCCTTCAGGGTCAGCTGAGAGCCAAGCTGATCGGTAACGAAATCGATCGAAGCGTCTTCAAGAAATGGTGCACTCTTCTCATCCACCATGGCGTGAAAGCCATTAAATTCGAGTTCGATATCGTCTGCCTCAACGGCATCTGGCGGACAGTAAGACACGCCACATTCAGCCGATGGTGTACCAGGGCTGATAACAAAAACGCGAATATGAGTTCCTTCAGGCTGGTCAGCGAGTAGCTTAACAAAATGCGCCTGAGCTGCATCGGAAATGGTGATCATTAAGACATGCTCCGTCAGGATAAACCCGAGTGTTTTAGTAAGAATTAAGGCTATAATACTCCGACTGTCTTCAGCTTTGTAGCCCCTTTGACGAATAGTCACGAGTTTTTTGCCTAAATCCCTAGGCGTAAAGTCAGGTCGGAAGCTGGAAACTCGCTAGCCTAACTGTTAATTTAGCCTTTATATACAATAATAAAGAGCATTACCATGCTGCGACTCTGCCTTTTGCTGCTTTCTATCGTCCCACTGCTATCTAGCTTCGCATCAATTCGCCAAAGCGTGATCTCAGTCTCGTCCCCTACTCAAGCGGCGGCCAGCATAGAATCACCCAGCCAGTTTTTAGGTTATCCCCTAGGTCACTGGCATCTGCGCCATGATCAGGTCAACTATTATCTCAAGCAACTGGCACAGCAAAGTCCCAGAGTCAGCCTGGAATCCACAGGCCAAAGCCACGAAGCCAGACAACAGATAACGGCGGTGATCACTTCGGCGGCCAATCAAGCCAAGCTGGATGAGATCATCGCTGGACGCCAAAAGGTCAAGTCGGGGCAGGCGCCTGACGGGCCACTGATCATTTGGCTGGCTTATTCGATCCATGGTGACGAAGCCAGCGGTGCTCATGCCGCACTGGAGGTCAGCTATCAACTGAGCCAGAGCCAAGATCCCTGGATTAAGGAGCTACTCGACAAGGCGGTAGTATTAATCACCCCATCTCAAAATCCCGACGGTTTAGATCGCTTCTCCACCTGGGTCAACAACTACCGCAGCAAGATAGAGGTCAGCGACGAGAATCATAATGAGCACAGGCAAAACTGGCCTGCGGGTAGACGCAACCACTATTTTGCCGATCTCAATCGCGACTGGTTATTTGTGCGCCACCCCGAGTCGCAGGGTCGCATCGCACTGTTTCATAAGTGGCAACCTCACTATCTGGGCGACTTCCACGAGATGGGCCACAATCAAACCTTCTTTTTCCAGCCCGGAGTGCCTAGCCGCACACACCCGCTCACCCCCCAAGAGAATCAGGCCATCACCGAAAAGCTTGCCAGCTTCCACGCCAAGGCGTTAGATGAGAGCAAGCAGCGTTATTTTACCAAGCAACAGTTCGATGATTTTTATTACGGTAAAGGTTCGACTTATCCGGACATTAACGGCGCCGTCGGCATCTTATTTGAGCAAGCCAGCGTACGTGGTCAGCAACAAGATTCCGAAAATGGACTGCTGCGATTTAGTCAGGCCATCGAAAACCAGATCGCCACCTCCTTCTCCAGCCTGAAAGGCTCGCTGGCATTAGAAACTGAGCTGAAGCAATACCAGAAGCGTTTCTACCAGCGCAAAGATAAACATCTGCCTTCGGGCCGCGAAGCGGGTTTTCTGGTGAGTGCCAGCGGCGATCCGGCCAGACGCGATGATCTAGCTAACCTGCTGAAACAGCATGAAATACATTTCTTCTATTTGAAGGAGAAGATGAAACAGGGACGCCATCAATATACCCAGGCTGACAGTCTGTTCATCCCCATTAATCAGCCACAAAAATCGTTACTCTTAGCCATGTTCGACCTTCGTACCGAATTTGAAGACGCTACCTTTTACGATGTATCCAGCTGGAACCTCGCCTTCTCCTACAACCTGCAGATGGCGCGTAACGTGAACCTGAATGTGGATGATCTCCTCACCAGCCCACCACAACTTAAGGCCAATCGACTCAGCACATCTAACGTTGCGGTATTGATAGACTGGTGCCAGCAAAATGCGGCTCCACTGCTACAGCAGTTACTCGCTGATGGTATCAAGGTAACATTTGCTGCCAAGCCTTTTAGCCTAAACGCCGATGGTCAAACGCTTGATCTACAAGCCGGAGCCTTGCAGGTCCCAGTTGCTCAAGCCACCCATACGCCCAAGGCGCTGATTGAGAAACTGACCAAACTAGCCACTCAATACGGCGTCCAACTAAAAGGAGTCGACACAGGTTTAGCGACGACAGGCATTGACCTTGGCAGCCCAGATTTTCATGATATCGCCCCCATTAAAGCCATGGTGGTAACTGGCTACGGCACCTCATCGGCTGAAGTCGGCGAACTCTGGTATTTCATGGATAATCTGATCGGTGCCCCTCTCACTCAGGTCGACATCAGCCGCCTGCCCAGTATAGATCTAGACGCCTACACGCATATCTTCTTGGTCGATGGAAGCTACGCTAATTTAGAAGAGAAACATGCACGAAAACTGGGGCAGTTTGCCAATGAAGGCGGCGTGATAGTGGCTCAAAAAGGGGCGCTGCAATGGCTTTCAAATGGTAATTTACTCAAGAGTGATATCCGAGAGAAGCGCTACTTCAGTCAGCTCTTTGCCACAAACGGTTTAACCTTTGGCGACAAGGCTAAACTGGATGCCCGTCAGGCGATAGGCGGCGCCGTTTTGGCACTGGATCTCGATACCAGTCACCCTATCACTTTTGGCTTGGGTGGCAATCGTCTTCCCGTGATGAAAAACAAAGTATTTGGCCTTAGCAAGACACAAGCTCCCTTTGTCACAGCGGCAACCTATGCCGACGAACCTCTGCTAGATGGCTTCTTGGCGATGGAGTACCAACGTAGCCTCAGCCAGACCCCGGCGATCATAGTTGAGCGTCATGGCAAGGGCGCGCTAGTCGCCTTAGCTGACAATCTGTTGTTTCGGAATATCTGGCTAGGTTCACAGAAGGTCTATGCCAATAGCCTCTATTTCATTCCAGCCTTACATTGATTAATCGCTAATTAACCCTTTGCGATGCTAAGGGTTAATTTTACTTTTCAAGCGTGCTGACTATGACCCAATTTCGCCCTATCCTGTTACTCACCCCAGGCGCGGCGGTCTGTCAGCCCGACCTTCAAGTAGCCTTTGCCCCTTACCCTGCGGCGAGGTGATTGAGCATTGGCAGCTCTAATACTAGGAGCACAAAGGTGGCACGTTCCTCCACAAAAAAAGCACCCTAAGGTGCTTTTTATCTTTGCTATTTAGCCAATAAAGCTCAGATAGCCCTGCAGAATCACGGCGTTCACTATGTCGATAAAGAAGGCCCCGACAATAGGCACCACCATAAAGGCTTGCGGTGATGGACCTGTCCGGGTGACCAAGGCCCCCATGTTCATCACGGCCGTGGGCGTAGCCCCCATCCCGAAACCACAATGACCACCGGCCATGACTGCAGCATCATAGTTGCTACCCATTAGCCTAAAGGTGATCCAATAGGCAAATAATGCCAGCACTGCCGTCTGCACCAGCAAGATCATTAGCAGCGGCACAGCCAGGTCAAAGATCTCCCATAGCTTAAGGTTCATCAGTGCCATGGCAAGGAAGAGTGCTAAGGAGACTGTGCCTAGCACGTCAACACATTCACGATTGATCTTAAAGCCGCGTGAGACCTCGGTAATGTTAGTAATCACCACCCCGAAAAATAGTGCATAGACAAAATCAGGCATCTTTAACCAACCTATCCCCAAATAGGCAACTAAAGAACCGAACCACTTGGCACCAGCCACACACAGCAGCAAGATGAAGAGCACCTCTAAGATACTCTTAGCCGTAACCCTATCCTCTTCTAACTGATCATAGGTCACGAGGTCGGGATGATCTTTGTGATGGTTACCACCAACGCCATAGTCGGAGACCAAGCCATTTTTATTAATCAATCGCTGCGCCACCGGGCCGCCTATGATGCCACCCATGACCAAACCAAAGGTCGCAGCGGCCATCGCCAGCTCCAAAGTATTAATACCATACTCATCAGAAAACGTTTGTGCCCAAGCTGCACCAGTACCATGGCCACCCGACAGGGTTATGGAGCCGGCAATCAGTCCCATCAAAGGTTCCAGCCCCAGAGCTGTCGCCATGCTGACACCAACGCCGTTCTGTATGATGATGTAAAGTGAGGCAATCGCCAGGAAGACAAACACCTTACTGCCTCCCTTCATCAACAGCTTATAGCTCGCCGCTAACCCAACGCTGCTAAAGAACATCAACATGAGTGTATTTTGCATCGACAGCGAGAACTCTACCGAAATCTTGTAAAAGTGCAGCAAGGTGATCACAGCGGCGACCAACAAGCCACCCACTATGGGTTCGGGAATATTATATTTTCGAAATGACGCCACATGACGATTAACCGAGTGGCCAATAAAGAGCACTAAAATCGCCACTAGAAATGACTCCAGCTCTCCTACGGTATAAACAGTATTCATGGTTCTCCTTATTCGGTGAGAAGCGATGTCATCATCCAACTCACCAGTTCATCAGGCCGGGTTAATCACAAAGGCCCAACCATTACCCAGCTCAGGAGAGCGATCGCCAACACATCTCCAATTGTAGCCTGTCATCAGACAGTAACCAGAAATGAGCCGCCAATGGGCTCCCAGCATGGGAAAATGATAATAACTAGCGGAAGGTCTCTAGTCTAAGAGACAGATTCTGAGGGTGGTTCGTCTGCCATAGCGAGTCGTTCTCGCTCGGCTTTAGCAATATACTTAGGCTTACCTGAGCGATGAAGTTTAGCATTTGCTTTCTTCGCCTTGGCCTTAAGTGTTTGATTGATCTTTTTCTTTCTATTCATGGCGGCGATTATAGCCTAAAACACCGCCGCAGTGGGTTATCAGAAAGTTAACAGCACAAATTTAGTGCTTATTGCTATCGCTAATAGCTGGTAAATGTCCGCAATCGGACACAAAAAAGCGCAGCCAGGCTGCGCTCTATCTGTGGCCTGCAAACAAGACCTAAGACTTAGTAACCACCCAGAGGGCGTGTAACAAGCCTGGGATAAAAAACAGCAAGCAGAGAATGATGTTGATCAGTAGATCCTTACCGACACCACTCTTTAAAAATACAGCCACTGGCGGTAGCAAAATGGCGATAATCACAAGCAGCAGTTTATTGGTATCCATAACCTAAGTTCCTTCATTTAACTCAATTTCGTTTTGGCCAGTCTAACTTCTCAGGCTTACTCCATGTTTGCAAATGGTTTTTTACTCCATCGAGCGCAAACACTTCGCCCTGGGTTGGCATCTCAACATAATGATAATCAGCCCCCTGCCAATGAAACCCCAGCGCTAAGGCATGCAGATAACCTCGGTCGGCCACTTCGCCCCCATAGAGCTGATCCCCAAGCATGGGGACCCCAAGACTCGCCAGCGCCACTCTGAGCTGATGTGTCTTACCGCTCAGCGGCTTAAGCAGATAGAGACGCAAACCATCGGCCACAGATTGAGAGAAAAATTGAGTGATCGCCGGATTCTCTTTACTGCGTAGCAGTTTATACATACTGCGGCGCGACTTGGCCATGTCACCCACTATGCTCCCCTGCTTTTTCTTCGGCTTGCCTTTCGCCAGCGCCACATAGTACTTCTGCACCTTGTGCTCGCTAAATAGCTGGGTAAAACCTGCCGCGGCTTCGCTAGACTTGGCAAACAGCAGCAAGCCCGAGGTCATGGTATCGAGTCGATGCACTGAATAGAGCTTAATTCCCAGATCGGTCTCAAGCTGCGCCATCACACCGGCATGGCCATCCTGACTATGAAAGTGAACGCCTGGCGCCTTGTCAATCACCAGGAAATCGGCCTCGTCGGCAATAATCTTATACATGGCAGTAGCCCTATGAAAAACTGATGGTCACCAGGAGGCCTGGCTGATTATCGGCCAGCTCAATGCGGGCGTTATGACGCTGCAAGATCGCCTTCACCAGCGAGAGCCCAAGGCCTGTACCCTTGTTGTGGCGGCTTGGATCCAGACGCACCAGACGATCGAACACCCTCTCAGTGGCCTCCGCGGGGATACCCGGACCATTGTCGCGGATCAAAATACGATTCCCCTGCTGAACGATCTCAACCTTAGCGCCTTCACCCGAATATTTAATGGCATTATCCACCAGATTAAACAAGGCCTGGAACAGCAGATACTTATCCCCCATCACGCTGTAATCCTCATCCAGCGACAGGCTTAAGGTCTGGCCATTGGACTCGGCCATCGCCTCGGCCATCTCGAATAGATCCTGACACAAGGCATTCAGGCTCAGAGGCTGCAATTCTAGATCTTGCTGCCCCTCCTCGATGCGAGTGAGTGACAGCATAGCGTCGAAGGTCGCCAGGCAGTGATCCAGCTCCTCGATCAAAATCGCGCTGGCCTCATCTAGCTCCTCTGCAGGCTTTTGCGGTAACTGCTCAAGCCCTATTCTAAGATGCGATAAGGGGGTTCTGAGATCGTGGGCAATATTGTCTGTTGCGCCGCGCACCGCATGCAAGTTGGCCTCCAGGGTATCCAGCACCTGGTTAAAGTTACCCGCCAACATGTCAAACTCATCCTGGCGCCAGCTTACTGGCAGGCGGGTGGAATACTCGCCGCGCTCGATGCGCCTGCTTAAACGGTTGTACTGTACCAGACGGCGTAAGATAGCCTTGGAAAACAGATAACCCAAGGCGAGCGTCAGCACGATTGTCAGCATCAGGGCAGTAATTGCCGCATTGACGAAGCGCTCGATCAGGGTCGCCAATTGGTCGGTTCGGGTCGCGATGAGCACGGGGCCATAACGGGTGATCACCAGGCCGCCGGTTAAGATGTGCAGTTTATCCGGCCCACTGGTGAGAATGGGAAAATCCCGAGTTTCTGGCAGCAAGGGCATATCATCTGGCATCAGACTCAGGGCCCCGACCAGATCCAGCGAGCTGCGCCACACCACCAGCGCCGTCTTAGGATCGGCGGCGCGGATCTGAGTGGCGAAGCTACGCCTGTCCAAAGTGAGCGCCATCTGTTGATAACGCAACTTTTCCGCCGCAAGGTGTTGGTTAGTCTGTAACTCCTGCTCGTTGATCAGCTGACGATACATGCCAAACAACAAGGTGCCGATAATCAGGGTCACCAAAGCAGAGAAAATAATAGTAATGCGCCAGGCACTACTCTGATAGGGTCTAATGCCCTTGACGGAGGCGATAGCCAGCCCCTCGAACCGTTTCAATTAACTCGCCAAAGCCCAGCTCTTCAAACTTACGTCTCAGCTTAGCGATATGCACGTCGATCACATTGGTACGCGGGTCGAAGTGATAATCCCACACAGCCTCGAACAACAAGGTGCGGCTGATCACCTGATTAGGGTGTTCCATCAAATATTTAAGTAGCTGAAACTCTTTGGGTTGCAGCATGATCTCACTGCCCGCCAAGGTCACCTTACGGGTGAGTAGTTCCATCACTAACTCGCCGACCTTAAGCTCAGTCTGAGCTGGCGCCGAGTTACCACGCTGCATCAATTTTTCGGCGCGCACCAAGAGCTCAGAGAAGGCAAAAGGTTTGGTCATATAGTCGTCGCCGCCAGCCCTGAGCCCTTTCACGCGCTCATCCACATGGCTCAGTGCCGAGAGGATCAACACTGGGGTCTGATTGCCGGTTGCTCGTAGTGCGGCCAGCAGTTTTAGGCCGTCGAGTTGTGGCAACATGCGATCTAAGATCACCAAATCATATTGCATACTGGTAGCCAACAAGAGTCCCTGATGACCATCGCTGGCGGTTTCGATATTGTGTCCCTGCTCGGCAAATCCCTTGACCACATAATCTGTGGTGGTCGCATCGTCTTCTACCAGTAATATTTTCATCTGTTAATCCCACTTCAACAGGGGCAAAGGCCGCTGATTTTCGATATCGAAGGCAATCCTATGTTTGCCATTGGCGTCGATAAGCTTGAGTTCTAAATAGCTGATACCCAGATCATGATCCAGCTGGGCTTCCAAAATATGCGCACCGCTTCCACCCATGGCCAACTTGAGCAGTTGAGAGAAGCTCTGATCCATCTCTTTAAGCAGCTTAACCGCCTTGAGTTCATCTTTATCGTCGGCCTCTAAACCTTCTACCTTCTGACGAATGAGTCGGCCATCTTTTGCCCAAAACTCAAATTCGGTAATGGCATCTTCTTTGGTATTGATCATACTGAGCTCATAGATCAGCTGGCCATTTTCCACATCTATCTGAAATTCAGAGATCACTCCAGGGTAGGTTTTTTCCGCCTGCTCGATCATCTTTTGCGGAGTCAGGCTTTGGCTATCCGAAAGCAACTCAAGCACTGCCGGATTTGCCAAGGCGACATTCGTCCCAGCCACTCCAGACAACAGCATTAACCTGATTAACCAACGAGCCATGGCTCCTCCATTAAATTCTTCAATATCGGTATCTTACACGCAAATAATCCCAGTACCAATGGGATAGACAAGGGGGCCTTCGGCTTTCAAGATTAAATTTAGTTTAAACTCAATCTCGCTTTATGCCTTTATCGCCACCTTCACCCAATCATTCAGCTTGACCCACTAGCTCCATACTGTCGATCTCGATCTCCAGTCCACGCCACTCATCATCCACCTCACCTCTGAGAGTCACAGTGTTGTCGCTAGTGATCTCGATATCACGCCAAAGGGCATTATCTATCGCAACTTCGACTTCGCCGCTGGCATCGCGAAACAGATACTTTTCATCTCCTAAGCTCTTGATTAATTTACCTGTTAACTCGACCTGCGTGTCATCTTTGGCCGTCTTGGCATCGGCAGCCTGCTGGATAACACCCGTTGCTTTAAGGCTATTAGAGGCGGCAAAGGCCGGTAAGGTGAGTACCGCAGATAAAATAAGGGTGCCTGTCAGTTTCTTCTGCATCATGTTTCTCCTCGATTCTAGACGCTTAGCATAAGCCAGGGCGATTATCGGGGAGATGGAAACCATATTAAGCTTTGATCATATTGTATTCAGCTGTGCATCAGCTTAGTCATTTTCCAGGATATGAATGAGATCTGACTTGAGCGCCACCTCTGTCTCGACCCCAGGTGACAAGCCCATCTTTTGGGCAAAATGTAACGGCACCTCTGCATTGAGATGGTGTTTAACCCCTTTGATACTGGCAACCAGACGCATGGTTTCTCCCATGCTGAGACAGGACTCTATGGTGATGGCCAGTTTGTTAAAGCTGCGGCACAGGCGCCCCTTGGTGATGGAGTTAAAGCGCACCCCCTGATTGGGGATCACCCAGCGCACCTTAGCGCCGATAGCCAACTGCTCAGAGTAGTTGCTGGCAAGCAGATGCTCACCAAACTTAAGCCAGGTAATGTCGCGCTCTGCCTCTTGGGCTACCACATGGGCATCGAACAGGTTTCTCAAGCCCATTTGCTTGGCAACCGCCTCGTTACGCGGGCGACTTAACACATCGCGGGGATGACCTTGCTGCAGTAAGGTTCCCTGACTAATCAGTATCATACGGTCGGCTAACAGTAGCGCCTCATTCAAATCGTGAGTCACCATGATCACGGGGATCGCTAGCTGTTCCTTGAGCCTCGCCAGCTCCAGGTAGAGTCGCTCGCGAGTTTCTCTATCGACCGCCGAAAAAGGTTCATCTAATAACAAAACTCTGGGCTCTCTTGCGAGTGCTCGGGCCAGCGCAACCCTTTGCCGCTGACCACCTGAAAGGTTTGCCGGCAGACGATCCGGCAGACCATGTAGGTTCACCCGCTCCAGCCAATCTTTAGCCCTGGCCACCCGCTCAGCCTTGGGAATATGATCCAGCGCCGCCACCACATTCGCCAGCGCCGTCATGTTGGGAAACAGACCAAAGTGTTGTGGCACATAGCCCAAGTGACGCTGCTGGGGCGTCAAGTAGCGCCCTGCCTCACTGCTAAACCAGATGTCGTCGCCATAGCGTATCTCGCCCGACTCAGGCTTGGTCAATCCGGCAATCATTCGCATCAGGGTCGATTTACCGCCCCCCGAGGGGCCGACAACTGCCAACACCTCTCCGGCGCGGCAGACAAACTCGGCGTCTAGGGCGATGCCCTCTTGTTGAAAGATCTTACAGCTCAGATCAGCGACGTCTTGAGACACTCACCCCTCCTAATCGACGGGACAGACTGGTGGTCAGCGCCAACGCGGTAATGGCAAACAGCAGGAGCAGCAGCGACATCTGTCCGGCAGAGGCAAAATCGAACGCCTGCACACTGTCGTAGATTGAGATGGCAATCGTCTTGGTCTCGCCGGCAATATTACCGCCCATCATCAAGACCACACCAAACTCGCCGAGCACATGGGAGAAACAGAGCACCAACGCCGTGAGTACCCCGGGCCACACTAAGGGCAGCTCTATCTTAAACAAGACTTTGGCCGGACTCATGCCGCAACAGGCGCCCGCATCACGCACCTCTTCGGGCACAGACTCGAAGGCGCGCTGAATCGGCTGTATAGCAAAGGGAATATTGACCAATACCGAGGCGACAACCAGCCCCGAGAAATGAAACACTAATTGCTGGCCCAACAGGGCCTCTAGGGTCTGCCCCAGCCAGGACTGACTACCAAGCCCCACCAGCAAATAGTAGCCGATCACCGTCGGCGGCAATACCAGAGGCACCATGATCAATGCCTCCACCCAAGACTTGCCCCTAAACTGGCGATACGCGAGAAAACGTCCAGCCCAGATAGCAAAAGGGATCAGCACCAACACGGTAACACAGCTTAATTTGATCGAAAGCAGCAGCGCCTGCCAATCCATTACTGGTCTCCACCTTCACTGACAAGGGGCAGGCCAAAGCCAAATTCGGTGAATATCGCCCTCGCCTTTGGATGACTCAGATAAGCATAAAAAGCCTTGGCCGTTTCTCCCGCCTTAGGAGTAAGCACCATGCGCTGATTCATCGGTGAGTGCCACTCGCTCGGCAGCGCCACATAATGACTGGCGGCGCGAAATTGGGGCGCCATCGCCAGCGACAAGGCGACAATACCGCCATCGGTAGAGCCACTAAGGGCAAATTGCGCCGCCTGCGACACATTCTCGCCATAGATAAGATGCGCTTGCAGCGGCTGCCACAGCCCTAAGCGTTGCAACACCTCCTTGGCGCGTTCACCATAGGGGGCATGTTCAGGGTTGGCGATGGCAAATCGCTTTAGTTTCCCTTGCTCCAGCAGTTGCTTAAGCCCGGCAAGTTCAGCATCAATCACTAAGGGTGAGCGCTTGGGCGCCGCTAATGCTAACCGACCGATAGCGTATACCTCACCATCGCTGTCTGTGACGCCCAGTTTGTGAAGCTGGTAGATATACTTATCATCTGCCGACAGAAACAGCTCAAACGGTGCACCGTGGCGCAGCTGAGCCACAAAGTTACCCGATGAACCATAGGAGATGCGCACCCTTTTGCCCGTATCTTGGGTAAAGTCGGCGGCAATCTTATCCAGCGCAAACTTAATGTTGGCAGCCGCCGCAATAGCCGACACCTCGCTCGCCCAAGCCATAGGCGCCCCCAACAAGATGAGGCAACCTAAGATTAAACCTCTGAGCATATCCATTTCAGCCCTTCCCCATGGTCGCAGCTTAAGCCACGGCTTACTGCTTGTCCCACATCTTGGCCGCCTGTTCATCGGCGTCCTTAGCTTCGACCCAGTTCTTACCCTGATCGCCGGCTTCTAACTTCCAGAACGGCGCCTTGGTCTTGAGAAAATCGATCAAAAATTCACAAGCGGCAAACGCTGCCTTGCGGTGGGCACTGGTCACGCCGATAAAGACGATCTGCTCACCCAACGCCATGGTACCGACTCGGTGAATAATGGTTACATGGGTCAGCGGCCAGCGCTCTCTAGCCTCGACGGCAATTTGATTCAGCACAGCTTCAGTCATACCTGGATAATGTTCCAGCGTCAGATCGGTCACCGCACTGCCATCGTTGAAGTCGCGCACCTTACCCACAAAGGTCACCACGGCGCCGTCACTGTCATCTGCGGCGATACGGGCATATTCATCGGGAACGCTAAAATCCTGAGTCTGCACCAGCACTCTGTCGATCGCTTGGCTCATAATTAACCTCCGGTGACGGGGGGGAAGAAAGCGACTTCGTCGCCATCTTCAACCTGAGTATCCCAGCTACTGATGGTTTGATTGACCGCCACCAACAGCTTATCGGAGGCTAATACCTTGCCCCACTTGTCATCTTTGGCCGCCAATAAGGCTCGTAAACCTTCGGCGGTGGTGGTCTGCTCGCTTGCCTCGACACTTATTGTGCTTTCACCTAACAGCTCGCGCACTTGAGCAAAAAATAGCACATTAATCATTACGTTACCTCTAACCTGTTCAAGGCCTAAACCTTGACTTAAACCTTAAAATGTCCCGACTTACCGCCACGCTTTTCCAGCAGACGCGTCTGAGAGATCACCATATCTTTCTGCACCGCTTTGCACATGTCATAGATGGTCAATGCCGCCACCGAGGCTGCGGTTAGCGCCTCCATCTCGACACCTGTCTTACCCGACAGCTTGCACAGGCTGGTGATACGCACTCGGTTATGCTCGGGCTGCGCTTCGAGATCCACCTCGACCTTGGTCAGCATCAGGGGGTGACACAAAGGAATCAAGTCTGAGGTCTTCTTCGCTGCCTGGATCCCCGCGATACGGGCCGTGGCAAAGACATCCCCCTTATGGTGGCTGCCGCTCATGATCATCTCAAGCGTCTCAGGCGCCATCTCGATAAAGGCCTCGGCACGGGCTTCGCGCTCAGTAACCGCCTTCTCGGTGACATCCACCATATGGGCATTGCCATCGGCATTAATATGGGTAAATTCACTACTCATCAATTGCTACCTTCTTCACGTGCATCACAAAGTTACAGGGTCTGTGAGTGGCATCGAGTTGTTCTTTTAAAATTTTGTTCCAGCCAGTCTTGCAGGCGCCAGTCGAACCCGGCAGACAGAAGATGGCAGTCTTGTTAGCAAAGCCACCCAAGGCTCGGGACTGTACCGTTGAGGTGCCTAGCTCGGTATAAGTGATATGACGAAACAGCTCGCCAAATCCTTCGATTTCGCGGTCAAACAGCGGCTTGACGGCCTCTGGCGTGTTATCCCGCTCGGTAAAGCCTGTGCCGCCGGTGGTAATGATCACCTGTACATCACCTGATGCGATCCACTGAGACAATACCGAACGTATCTGATACTTGTCATCTTTGATCAGTCGACGTTCAGCCAGCTTGTGTCCAGCCTCCAGTAAGGCCTCTTGTAAAAATTGTCCCGAGGTATCTTGGCTTAAGTCTCGACTGTCGGATAGGGTTAATACTGCTATGTTGAGCGGTTCAAATTGAGTTCTCGTACAATGACCCATAACGTCTCTCTTCACTCTTGATCTGTTTTGCTAAAAACTGATGTGCCTACAGGAATACTGGGCAGAGTATACCCAGATAGCGAACGGAATATCTTGCGCTAGCGCAAGCCCGACTAGCCTCCGATAGACGCCAGGTGCTGTGTTACACCCGTAATACCATCGTGGAGGAAGTGGGTCTCTTTCTTAGCCCTGAGCTGACCATGTAAACGCTCGATCAACTCGTCTCGCTGAGTGTGTGACTGAAGTAGATCCCGCAGGTCAACGCCATGCTCGGTAAAGAGGCAAAGATGCAACTTACCCTTGGCCGAGACACGCAGGCGGTTACAGCTGGCGCAGAAGTTCTTCTCATAGGGCATGATCAAGCCTATGCGACCCTTGAAGTCATCATGGCTAAAGTTTTGTGCCGGTCCATCGTCGACAGCCGACTGATCGAGCTGCCAGCCATCCTGAATCAGCTGCGACTTAATGTCGGCACCCGCCAGGTGATGAGCCTTGAAATACTCACGCCCCAGACCGGTTTCCATCAGCTCGATGAAACGCAGATCGATTGGAGTGTGCTTGATCCAGTGCAGAAAGCGGGGCAGGTCTTTATCGTTTAAGCCCTTGAGCAGCACTGCATTGATCTTCACCCGCTCAAAGCCTGCCTCGAGGGCCGCATCGACGCCGCGCATCACCTCATCGAATTTATTTTCGCCGGTGATCTGATAAAACATGCGTGGGTCTAAGCTATCGACCGAGACATTGATACGGCGTAAACCAGCATCGAACCACTCTTTGGCGTGCTTCTCGAGACGATAGCCGTTAGTGGTGGTTGCCAATGTCTTGATCTTGTCGTTGTCGGCCACGATACGCACGATATCGGTAAAATCTTTACGCAGAGTGGGCTCGCCGCCCGTGATGCGGATCTTCTGGGTGCCGACCTCGGCAAAGGCGCCCACCAGATTTTCGATCTCATTGAGATCTAAAAACTTAGGCTTACCATCGGGACGATAACCATCAGGGAGGCAGTAAGTGCATTTGAAGTTACAGACATCGGTAACTGACATCCGTAAATAGTGAAATCTTCGACCAAAATTGTCTTGTAGTTGAGACATGATCACCTTTCCAAGTAAGGGGAGGTGAGTCAATTTCTTTCCTCACCCCGGTGGCATTATTGCCACGGCTGACTCTCCCTATCTGCGGACGTAGGAGAGAAAGCTCGGAGAACCGTCGTTTATCAATTATAGGCTGATATAGACCGAGTTTTATAGTACTAACTTTCCATTTCTTGTCTGAAATCAATCAAGCGTTAACATAATGTGACACCGCTCACGAAGATTAATACTATCAATTAGTCTATCCTGACTGCTTAAACTCTGTGCCATTTCACCATTTTAAGGTAAGGTGGATACAAAGAATAAAACACCCGTTTCAATCGGGGGAAAGCTAAAAAGAGGTGAAGTGATGGAACGCGAATCGATGGAGTTCGACGTCGTAATCGTTGGTGCAGGCCCAGCCGGTCTGGCTACCGCATGTCGACTAATGCAAATCTCTCAAGACTCAGGCCAAGAGCTAAGTGTCTGTGTAGTCGAGAAGGGCTCAGAAGTGGGCGCACACATACTCTCGGGAGCCGTGTTCGAACCTAAGGTGCTCGAAGAACTGTTCGGCGATTGGAAAGAACTGGACGCGCCGCTGCATACGGCCGTCACCCATGATGAGCTCCATATGCTCAGCTCAGACTCGGCATCACGCGCCATGCCCAATGCCTTTATCCCTAAGACGATGCACAACGATGGCAACTATATCATCAGTGTCGGTAACCTGGCTCGCTGGTTAGCAGAACGCGCCGAAGCGCTTGGCGTCGAGATCTTTCCTGGCTTCCCCGCCAGCGAGCTGTTGTTCAATGAAGATGGCAGCGTCAAGGGTATTATCATAGGCGACATGGGCATAGGCGCCGATGGCGAGCCAAAGGACAGCTATGAACCCGGCATGGAGCTGCATGCCAAGTACACAGTATTTAGCGAAGGCTGCCGTGGCCACCTGGGCAAGCAGCTGATTGAAAAATTCCACCTGGACAACGGCAAGACGCCGCAGCACTACGGCCTGGGGTTCAAGGAGATCTGGAAGGTCCCCAGCGAGCAACATGAACAAGGCAAAGTGGTTCACACTGGCGGCTGGCCACTGACCGACGGCACTTCAGGTGGCGGCTTCCTCTATCATATGGAAGACAACCAAGTAGCCGTAGGTCTTATCATAGATCTCAACTATCAGAATCCGCACCTGAGCCCGTTCGATGAGTTCCAGCGTTACAAAACACATCCAGTGATCAGCCAGTACCTCAAGGGTGGTGAGCGCATCAGCTATGGCGCCCGCGCCATCACTAAAGGCGGACTCAACTCTCTGCCTAAGATGAGCTTCCCTGGCGGCCTCATCATCGGCTGTGATGCCGGTACCCTGAACTTCGCCAAGATCAAGGGCACCCATACGGCAATGAAGAGCGGCATGATCGCGGCCGAAACCATCTGTCATGCCCTGCATGCCGGTGTGGAAGGTGGCAAAGATCTCGACTGCTACCAAGAAAAGTTTGAGCAGAGCTGGCTACAAGAAGAACTCTATAGTTCACGCAACTTTGGCCCAGCGATGCACAAGTTTGGAGCCTACCTGGGGGGTGCCTTCAACTATATAGATCAAAACTGGTTTGGCGGTAAGTTCCCTATTACTCTAAGGGACGAAAAAGCCGACTACGCCCAGATGGCCGACGTCAGTGCCTACAGTAAGATTGACTACCCTAAGCCAGACGGTAAGCTCAGCTTCGACAAGCTCTCTTCTGTTTACCTGTCGAACACCTACCATGAGGAAGATCAGCAGTGTCATCTGCGTCTCAAAGATGAGCGGATCCCTATCGAGGTCAATCTGGTTAAGTTCGACGAACCTGCCCAGCGTTACTGTCCTGCGGGGGTATATGAGATAGTGGAAGAAGCTGGCGAGAAGAAGTTTGTCATCAACGGTCAGAACTGCATTCACTGCAAGACCTGTGACATCAAAGACCCAAGCCAGAACATCACCTGGGTGACTCCTGAGGGCGGCGGCGGACCTAACTACCCGAATATGTAATCCGGCTATTAGCACGATAAACGTACAGAATGTAAACGCGCCTTAGGGCGCGTTTTTACTTGCGATTAACATTCTTCGCAACCATAATGGCGCCATACCTACAAGCGTTTTCAAAACGTACCATTTGAATCCAAATGGAACCCTACCTAAAAAAGTTCAATGGTTTAGCGTGTTTAGTAAACAGCGACTAACCTTAAATCAAGTATTCACAACTCCGATAACACTCGGACAGAGTAGATGCGAGTCATAAACGATGAAACTAAACATGCTCACCATAAAGCAGAAGATCTTACTCACGGTTACCGTTGCCGTTTTGCTATCCACGGTACTGGTCGGCGTCTTAAGTCAGCGCAGCGCCAAGGAAGTTGTCGAGCAGCGCATGCTCAGCTCAGAACTGCCTAACACCTTGCAAGCGATACGCAACAAGGTCGAGATGGATATCGCCACCTTGATGAATGCCGCCGAGCAGCTGGCCAGTAGCAAGATGCTCAAGCAGTGGCTGGTCGAGGGTCGCCCGGCCGAGACCGAATCTCTGGTGATCGCCCAACTCAAAGACATTCAGAATCAATACCAGCTGGTACAAGCCTCCTATGCCGACAGGCAAACCGCCGCCTACTACACTCAGGACGGTTTCCTGCGAATTCTCACCCCAGATCAGGATGGCTGGTTCTTCAACTATAAAGATAGCGGCACAGAGCGCATGCTCAATGTATTTACCGAGGCCAATGGTGAGGTCAAGCTGTTCATCAACTACCAGCAACCCAATGATCGCGGTCTAGTGGGACTAGCTAAATCACTGGATGACATGGTGCGCCTACTCAAATCTTTCAAGATTGAAGACACAGGCTTTGTCTACCTGGTGGATGCCAAGGGCGATGTGAAACTGCATTCAGACACCAGCCAGATCGGCAAGGCCAGCCTAGCCTCGCTCTATGGTGGTGACGTGACTCGGCAGCTACTCAACCGTAGCGATTTTGGCCTAACACAGACAGAGCTAAACGGCGAGACACTGCTGGTTGCCAGCAGCTATATTCCTTCTATGGATTGGTATCTGGTCGCCCAAGTGCCTAGGGCCGAAGTATTTGCCCTGCTGGAAGAGTCCGCCTACCAGATCCTTATCTGGACAGTGCTTATCGCCGCCGCCTTTATCGGCCTCTCCACCTTAGTCTCAGCCTCGGTCAGCCAACCTATCGCCAAGGTCGCCGATATGCTACAGGATATAGGTCAGGGCGAAGGCGATCTGCGCCAACGCCTGCCTGTCGAGGGCAACGATGAACTGGCTCAACTGGCCAAGGGCTTCAACAGCTTTATCGAGAAGATCCAGCACTCCATCATAGAGGTGACCGACACCAGTGTGCAGCTGAGTCATGCGGCCAAAGATGTTGCCCATCAGGCACAGCAAACCCAGGATGACAGCCAGCTGCAGAAAGATCAGACCATGATGGTAGTCACCGCCATCAATGAGATGGGTGCCACAGTGCATGAGATCGCCGGCAACGCCGCCCAGGCCGCCGACAATGCTAAAGATGCCGACAACGCCTCCAACAGCGGCCAAGTCGTGGTCACCCGAGCACGTGACACCATCAACCAACTCTCTCTGGATGTGGAGCAGGTGGGCAATGTGATTGAGTCTCTGGCTACCCACACCACCTCGATAGGCAGCATCTTGGATGTGATCCGCGCCGTATCAGATCAAACCAACCTGCTGGCGCTCAATGCCGCCATCGAAGCCGCCAGAGCTGGTGAGGCAGGCCGAGGCTTCGCCGTGGTCGCCGAAGAAGTACGTAACCTCGCCTCACGCACCGCCGCATCGACCGATGAGGTGCAGAAGATGATCGACAACCTGCAAAGTGAAGCGGCTCGCGCCGTCGAAGCCATGACCCAGAGCAAGAGCCGCAGCCAGGAAGGTGTGCAGGCGGTCGATGAGGCCAGCCATGCTCTGACGGAGATCAGCCAGCAGATTGGCGCCATTACGGACATGAATATTCAGGTCGCGGCTGCCACCGAAGAGCAATCCACAGTAGTGGAAGATATCAATCGCAATGTCACAGAGATCAGCGAGATCACCCAGCGTACCAGCGAGACCTCGCAAGCGGTGGCTCAGGCCAGTCAGTCGCTCAATCAGCTGGCCCATCGCCTCGACACCCTGGTCGCTGGCTTCAAGGTATAGCTTTGGCCCCATCAAAAAAGCCCGCGATTGCGGGCTTTTTATTTTGTGCTTAGTGATTAGGGCTTAAGAAACTTAATCGTCAACGGATACTGGTAGCTAATCCCTTCGCTAGCCTTCATGGCGGCAATGATGGTGACGACGATATCGAACACGGCCAAGATACCCAGTAAGATAAAACCGATACCGACAAACATAAGGATCATGCTGATCACCGCATACACCATGACGCTTATCTTAAAGTTCAGGCAGTTGCGGCCACAGGTGTCGACAAAGGCGATCTCCTCACGCTTCATCAACCAGACGATCAGTGGCCCCAAGATAGATCCAAAGGGAATGAGATAACCTGAAAAACTGGCTAAATGTACCGCGACCCCCATGTTTTTATCGTCACGGGATAAGGTTTCAAATTCTGACACGAATGACTCTCCTTGATGATTCATAATCAATGACTACACAATTACTGACCCTTAGGTCCAAATAAGCGCATTTCCCACGCTTCTATCTTCTGACTTTCCAGACGGCGCTGCAAGCTGTTAACCCAAGAAAGCGCCAAGCCCTCAGTGCTGGCCAGTCTATCATAGGCCTTAGCATCAAACTCGGTGGCGAAATAGATGCTCATCGCCTGACGCAGGCTCATATCGCTGCGGCGCTCCAGCAGACGAATGCTATCGCCTAGCCCTATCTCGCCCGGTGTTAACACGCGATAAAACCAGCCACACAAGCCTGAGGTCTGCATGGCCAGGGCAAATTCGGGATGACCAAATTGGTGATTCAGCTTAAAGCAGGGGGAACGCGGCTGAGTCACCTGCAATTCAACGTCGCCAATCCCAATGATGTCGCCGATATTCACCTGGGTCTCATCCAGCCCAACGGTACTGATGTTCTCACCCATAGCGGGCACATCTTTAAATCCCTGCATCATGTCCCAGCGACGATACTGACCATAATGTTCACGAGGAAAATGGTGTAACACTCTGTCGGCGCCGCCGTGATGTTTAGGATCGGCTTGACCATCACCTTGCACACTCATTTCACCCACCACTAAGCGGGAACATGACTGCTTGGCATCGATCATGCTGTTCACCCCAGCATGGACTTTGGCCTGATCACCACGGTACAGACCCGAAATCTTATTCACCAACACACTCATCTCGACAACACTCCCTAATGACCGACCTAGTAGCTCACAGATTCAAGCGCCCCACCCTCAGCGAGCGAGACATTATCATGGCATTTCTGACTTCGTCAGACTAGAAGATTATGTTACAGACAAAAAAAAGCCCCAGAAGATGGGGCGAGAGAACAGAAAAACACGCTATGTTAAAAAAGAAGCTACACAAAACAAGGTCAGGGAACTGCTTGCGACCAATGCAGCTACTCTAGCCCGAGATAATGACATTATGATGACAAATCTCTGCAGCTTAGTGAGTCGCGTGTTCCAGGTAGTCTTTTAACTGTTCTCCCGGTATCGAGCTCTCTGTCGCCACCGCAAACGCCGCCCAACGGGCGCCTTCTGCCATCGCCAGCGTATAATCATCTCCTCGAACCAGGCCGTGAATTAAACCAGCCGCATAGGCATCCCCCGCCCCCGTAGTATCCACTACATCGGCAGGTTCGGCTGCCACTCGAACCTCACCGTCAGCCTGATAAAGCACGGCACCAGAGGCGCCATCGGTCACGATAAAGGCCTGTAAACTGTCACCGGCAATAGAGAGACCATACTCCCAAGGCGATAGCTCACTGCGCCCCTGCATATCGGCACGCGAGGCGATCAATACATGGCAGGGCCGGGTGCGATCATCTTTGGCCAGCTGCGCCACCACCAGACTGTGGGGTAAGGCGGTCTTGGCCCAACTCACCGCGCCTTCAGCCGATGAGTTAATATAGAAGGCATCCCAATTGTGCCAGTTTGGCGGCGCCGCCAACTCAAACTTGGGGCGTTCGGGACGTATGATGGTACGTTCACCATCCGGGGTCATCACCAACAACATCTCACAGGTATGTTGCTGATAACGCTGCATCAGACGACAATCTATGCCCAGAGTGCTCGCCTCAGCCAGCAGCCAATCACCAATCTCATCGCGGCCCACCTGACTCACTAAAGCCACATCATGTCCGGCCCACACCAGACCAATACCGGTATTGGCGCCGCCGCCACCAAGGCGCTGTCCGCCATCTTGATAATGAAAGCGCCCTCCCATCTTTAACGGCTTATTCAGCCTGAGGATACGATCGCAATTAAGATTGGCAACCAGCAAGATATTGGCCATGAATGCTCCGGGTAATAGCGGATCAGCAGAAGATAAGATCGCCTAAACAAGAATGAGGTTTTAGGCCCACATGCTAAATAAACGGGGCCTGCCAAGCTTCATTTATATCAAGGCCTGAAGGCCAGCTCAACTAATTAAGGCTGCAGCAGATACATGCCTTCACTCGCCGGTCGCGAGTACTTAAAGCCAAATTTCAGATAAAGGGCTGGCACATCAGCCATTAAGGTAATGTAGGCGCCCTTTGGCGCCTCGATGTCTAGATAAGCCATGATGTTCTCCATGATCGTACTTCCCAGGCCTCTCCCCTGATATTCAGGGTCTACCGCAATATCCACCAGCTCGAAATTTAGCGCACCATCACCCACCACACGGCCCATGGCAATCACCTTTTCGCCATCTAAGATATGTACGCCAAACAGGCTAAGCGGCAGCCCCTTTTCTGCTGCGCTGCGGCTTCTCGGAGTCAACCCCGTTATCTGCCGAAGATGCAGGAAATCATCCAATGGTGCCACCCGCTTTATCAGGCGAAAACCTTGTATACTCTCTGCCTCATGTACTTCTCGCCACTCACTCGCTAGCAGGGCGTAGCCATACTCGCTGCCCCAACTGCCCTTGAAGAAGATATTGTCCCGATAGTGTGCCTCGCGGCGAAATCCAACACGCTCAAGCAGGCCCCAGGCGGCATGGTTGTCTACATCTGTGATAGCCGAGACCCTGTGTTTCCCTAAGGTCTCAAACAGGTAAAGCAATAATCCCTGCACTGCCTCTCGCGCCAAGCCCTGACCCTGATACTCGCTCGCCAAGGTAAAGCCTATCTCAACCTGCTGCTCATCGATAAAATGCAGCGCCAGATCTCCCAGCAAACTCTTAGTTTGACGACATTCCAGAGCCAGCTGCATCCAGGTGCCCTGCGTGCCAAAGGGGGTTTGTCGCAGCCCCTCAAAGAGCGTCAGCGCATCTTGATATTGGTAATCTTGCCAGCTTTGATAGCGGGCCACCTCAGGGTCGGCGCGGTAGGCGGTAAAAAGCTTTAGATCGGCCAATTCAAAGGCGCGGCAGAGCAGTCGCTGTGTCTCAAAGTAGATCATCTCAGTTGCCTTCGCTTCAGCTAAGCCAGCGCGTAATAACTGCCGCTTGGCGGTGCGGCGAAGAGCACCATGGCCTCTTGCATCTTGTCACTGGGGTAAGCCTGCACCGAGGCGCGGTGCTGCTCGGCAGACGCCCAACGCTCGACCACGACGAAGCGCCCTACTTCATCGAGCGGACACAAGACTTCGTAACTTAGGCAGCCGGGCGATGCGCAAATATAATCACTTAAAGATAAGAGGAAGGCCTTTAATTCGTCAGCCTGACCTGTGGCGGCCTGAAATTCACCTATACGTACTATCATCTGATTTCCCTGTACACAATGAAGAAGTCACCAAACTACCCTATTCACAACGACGTCGCAAAGCTTAGCGGCTATTCATACTGACAGCTTAAAAAGCTTATTTAGATCTCCTCGGCCAACTGCGCGAGAAAGTCTTGCATCACTCTGGTACGATGCTCCGCCTCCTCTTTAGCAGACGCAGTTTGCATGGTATCCGCTAAGGTAAACAGCTTCTGCTTAAAGTGATCTAAGGTGTAGCGGCTATCATCCACCACTCTGGAGTGGCAGAAGGGATCTTCCGAATGATACAGGGCTCGTCCCAAAGAGGTGCCCACCTGCAGGCAACGCACCACGCCAATGGCGCCCAGAGCATCTAGCCTGTCGGCGTCTTGCACTATCTTGGCTTCCAGCGTTTCGGGGGCGATACCAGCACTATAGCTGTGGGCTAAAATGGCATGATGAATCGCCGCCAAATACTGCTCTGGATAGCCAACCTCGGTGAGAAACGCGATCGCCTTGTCGGCAGCCAAAGTAGAACAGAGGTGGCGCTGAGGATCGTCTTTGGCCAACGCCACACAGTCATGCAACCAAGCCGCTGGCACCACCACTTCGGCGCAGGCAGATTCGCTTGCGCACAGGCGCTTGGCCGTTTTCACCACACGGGCAACATGCTGCAGGTCATGGGCAGCATCGCTTGGTGTGATACCTTGTAGAAATTGTGCAAACAGGGGGTCAAAGGCCTGCATTGGTAAAGCTCCGGCAATAAAAAAGGCTGATCTATGATCAGCCTCTTTAGCTCAGATGGCAAATGCCCCTTACATATCACAGGGCTTAAGCGGCTTACGCAGCTGCGCACGCACGTTATCCATGCCTGAGTAGAACTCTTTCATCATCAAGAGGCCCATCATCTTACCGTTATCTGTAACGATCAGGTTATCGGGATCGCTGGGGTCATTCTTGATGGCACCGATCGCCTTCATCGAGGTCATCTCTTTAAAGAGCGCCCAATCCAAGTTCACGCCAAAAGTATCACGGAAATACTTGCGCGACAGACGACCTGAGAACATGCCCAGCAGGAAGCGATACTGCATCACATCTTTCTGGCTGTAGTTCTTCTGCTGCTCAACCCCCATACGGCCAGCGGCAATGTTTTCCTGATACTTGCGCAGAGAGAAGGTATTCACATACAGGGTATCGTTGAGGAAACTGAAGGAGCCTGAACCAACCCCAAGATATTCGTCATAATCGATCACATACTCATCGAAGCCTTCGTTGTTGGCCTTACCGAACGCCCAAGCCGACAGCTGGTTATACTGACCGTTGAGGCTATTGAGGATTTGGCGATACTGACGCGCCATATCCCCTTGAGGGGCCGCCAGCTTACCCTTAACGCTTTTGCGGGTCTGATGAGTGATCATCAGCGGATAGGTGGTGATCTGACGAGGATCGAGACGCGAAGCCATATCCAGATCGTGTTGAATCACTTCATCTGTCTGGCCGCGGAAGCCGAAGATGAGATCCACGTTAATGATGGGAAACAGCTCCTTGGCTGCCATGATCTTATCGAAGGTTTGCTGACCCGAGCCAAACTTCTCCAGACGATCTGTCATGGCAAGAATGTCGTCGTTGAAGCTCTGTACCCCGATAGACATGCGATCCACCAAGCCTTCCAGCAGCTTAAAGCCGGGGCTGTCGAGGTGTTGAGGGTCCGACTCGCAGGAGACCTCTTTTATGCTAGGGAACAGCGTCTTGGCATATTCGATGGTGCGGGCCAGCTCGTCTTCCAATACCGTAGTCGTACCACCGCCGATATACATGGACTCGAAGTCATAACCCAGCGCCTTGACCATCTCCATCTCTTTACGCAGCGACACAAAATAAGCGCGCGCCTTCTCCTCTTTAAACAGGAAGCGATGGAAGGTACAGAAGGAGCATAGCGTATGGCAAAAAGGCACATGGGCATACAGCATATACTTCTTGCCTTCCACAGGAGCAGGCATCATAGAAGCAGACTGGGTATCTAGTCGTAGATTCTTATCAACATAGTACTGCATCACTCGTTCCATCGAGTTCAGCATCCAGTTGGGGACAGTAATATTAGCTTGATAAGGCGTAATCAATTCACCTGGCGCCGTTTGAATAATAGAAGACGAAGACATAGATATTCCTAGCTGAACCGGCCTTGAGAACAAAGCCTTTTAATAAATAAGGACTTAAAGCGATACACATCCATTTGCGGAACACAAAAGTATCACTAAAGGAATATATAAAACGTGAACTGGCTTAGAGTTACAACACCTAACATTAGATTAGCTGAAGAATTGTTAAGCATGTCATGTTTTAGTAAACATTGAACAAAGGTGATCACCCATTATGACCCAATACCAGTAACAATATGGCTTCGCTAGGGTTTTGCAAAAATCGATATGTTGCAGCGATGAACTAAATAACGTAGGTTAAATAACTAATAAAAATAAAGATGTAGGCTCAAGCCCTGCTGGCTCAGCGCTACTCTATACAAGGACGTTAATGATGAAATGGAATTTATTGGTTTCGGTGTTGCTCACCGTCTCACTCGCTCTCTTTGGCTATATCAAATACACCGAACTCGCCGCCAATACTCTCGCCAACAGCCAACGGGTCATCGCCCTTAGCAAACAGATCGCCGAATCCGGAAGCATCATTCCAGCCGGGACTGTTGCCTATTTCGAGCTGGCCAACTGCCCAGAGGGTTGGCAGCGCTATAACGAGGGGGTTGGTCGCGTTACCTTGGCGGCAAATGATCAAGAAAATGATCTGTCTGTACGCAAGCTCAAAGCTATCGGCGGCGAGGAAAAGCATAAACTCACGCTCGCCGAATTACCCAAGCATACCCACGTCTATGACGATTGGTACTACTATGACGCGGGAGACGAGCCGGAATATGCGACTGGCGAAGGCGATGATGTCGGCATGCGACAACACCAAAAGCGTCGCACCGAACCTGAAGGTCACAGCATAGCTCACAACAATATGCCGCCTTTTATCGTCTTATTACAGTGCATCAAGCTGTAACAAGGCTCACCTGACACACTCTCCCGGACTCTGATTAAAGTAGCGCTTAAACTCTCGACTAAACTGAGCCGGGCTTTCATAACCCACCGCGATTGCCGCCTCTTTAACTTTTACGCGCCGTTGCAGCAACAGCTCCTTTGCCTTATTCAGGCGCAGCTTCTTCAGATATTGGATCGGTGATGAGGCGGTGACCTCCTTGAAACAGCGATGAAACGCCGAAGGGCTCATATTTACCAAGGCAGCCAATTGGTCGACCTCTATGCTGGAAGCAAAATGCTTATGCAGATAGCTTAGCGCCTTATCGATACGTGATAGCCGAGTGTGACTCAGCGCTAAGGCATACAGAGGCGCCGCATTGGGCAAAGCCAACAAACGATATAAGATCTCCAGCACCATGGCCTCCCCTAAGGCCTCGGCCTCGAGCGGAGACTGCATTGCCTGCAATAAACGATGAATGCTGCATTCGAGCGACTCGCTGGTCGGTGCAATAAAATAACCTGGCAGGCGTGACTCATTAAGGGACTGGGGTACCTTGTGATAGCTGTCCATGATGGGAATGAGACGATTAAGCTGTGCCAACTCGATATCTATCATCATCACCAGCACGGGCTCCTCTTGGCTGGCAAAGGTTTCACACTCCACCGGCATAGGCACAGTCATCACTAAGGTGTTTTGCGGATCATAATCAAACACCTTGTCATCGAGATAGATCCGCTTCTTGCCTTGGCCGACAATCATGATCCCTTGGGAATAACACAGTGGACCACGTGCGCCATAAGCCGATCCCCGAAACAGCTTGATCCCCGGCAATACGCTGTCATTCATTCCCTCATCGGGAGCCAGCTCAGACATCAATTCGGCAACACTCTTCACGCTTCACCTCAATAACCAGACACAACAAACTGAGGCAATACTACCACCAGGGCAGGAAAAGGCATCAAAAAAGGCCATTTAATTATCATTAAACAGAAATTGAGTAGAAATAGGCAAGCACTGTCCAGCAATAGGTATTTAAAACTCGCGCCAGAAGACTAGTATGTGCAGCATATTCTTAGGTGACACAAGGTATCCCCATGCTTAATTTCGATTATCGCAATCCCACACAGATCGTTTTCGGTAAAGACCGCCTGGCCGAACTAGACAAATTGATCCCTACAGACGCCCGTGTCATGGTGACCTATGGCGGCGGCAGCGTGAAACGCTTCGGCACCTTAGACAAGGTTCTCGGCGCCCTGGGTAATCGCACCGTCGTCGAATTTGGCGGCATTGAGGCCAACCCACAATATGAGACCCTGGCCAAGGCGGCCAAGCTAGCTAAAGAGGAGTCTATCGACTTCCTGCTCGCGGTCGGTGGGGGGTCTGTGATGGATGGCACCAAGTTCATCGCCCTGGCAACACGATTTGAGGGTGACAGTGCCAGCCTACTGTTCCACGGTTTCGCCCCTGTGCCAGTCGAGGCAGATCGAGTTTTGCCACTGGGCACCATAGCCACACTGCCAGCCACAGGCTCTGAAATGAATGCTTTCGGCGTAGTGAGTTATCAGGGCGGTAAGTTTCCTGTCAATCACCCCAGCATCTACCCAAGCTTCTCGCTGCTGGATCCGACCCTGACCTTCACCCTGCCTAAGATCCAGGTAGCGAACGGTGTTGTAGATGCCTTCGTCCATGTGCTGGAGCAGTATGCCACCTACCCTGTCGATGGTCGGGTTCAAGACAGAACCGCCGAAGGGATCATGCGCACCCTGATCGAAATTGGCCCTATCACTCTGGAAGAGCCCGAGAACTACAACGCCAGAGCCAACCTGATGTGGAGCGCCACCTCGGCCCTCAACGGCATGATAGGCGCTGGCGTGCCATTCGACTGGACAACCCATATGATTGGCCACGAACTAACGGCACTGTTTGGCGTTGATCATGCGCAAACTCTGGCCGCAGTGCTGCCATCGGTCTGGCGTGTCCGCAAGAGCCAGAAGCACGCCAAATTGCTGCAATATGCCGAGCGCGTGTGGGATATCACAGAGGGCGACGAAGCGAGCCGCGTCGATCAGGCGATCGACAAAACGGAGCAGTTCTTCCAGCAACTGGGCCTTAAGACCCGCCTGCGTGATTATGATATCGCCCGGGAACAGATTGGTGACATCATAGCTGCACTCGAAGCCCATGGCATGACGGCGCTATCTGAATCTGGCGATCTCAGCCTGGATATCAGCCGTGAGATCTTAGAGATGGCCTGGTAAACACCCAGAGCAGACACTCAAGGCACCTCCACAGGAGGTGCCTTTTTGCTATATCGTCCCTTCTCCGCCTAAGACCTGACGCCAGAACGCTAGGCTCTACTCTACGCCATTATTCCAAGCCACCATGGGTCAGACGCTCGGGGTCAAGTAGCTGCTTAAGCTCTTCATCGCTAAGGTCGGTGAGAGCCTTAGCCACCTCGAAGATAGGTCGCTGCTCCTGATAGGCTTGCTTGACGATTTTAGCGGCTTGCACATAACCCACCTTAGGGCTCAAGGCGGTGACCAGTATCGGATTGCGATGCAGGGAGTCCTCGATTCGCTCGCGATTCACCGTAAAACTGGCAATCGCCTTGTCGGCCAACAGGCGCGAGACGTTACTAAGGATATCTATGCTCTCCAACAGGTTGACCGCGATCAGCGGCTGCATCACGTTCAGTTCGAAGTTCCCTGACTGACCAGCGATGGTGATCGCCATATCATTCCCCATCACTTGGGCGGCCACCATGCAGGCAGACTCAGGGATCACAGGATTCACCTTACCCGGCATGATAGAGGACCCAGGTTGCAGCGGCTGCAGACTAATCTCACCCAGGCCCGCCAGCGGGCCAGAGTTCATCCAGCGCAGGTCATTGCTGATCTTCATGATCGCGACAGCCAGGGTCTTCAACTGGCCCGATAGCGCGACAGCAGTATCATGGCTAGCCATACGGCTAAACAGATTGTCAGCCGGGCGGAACTCGGTACGAGTCAGCGCCGAGAGCTTTTCGCAAAACTGCGCCGAAAATTCCTTATGGGTATTGACCCCAGTCCCTACTGCTGTGCCCCCCGCGGGCAGCTGTGCCAGCTCGCCGCGCAGTCCCTTAATCATATCGCTGCACTGCTCGATTTGACTCGCCCAGCCCCCCAGCACCTGGTCGAAGCGTACCGGCATGGCATCCATCAGATGGGTTCGCCCCGTCTTGGTGATGTCGTTGAGCTGCAGGGCCTTGTCTTGGATGGTTTGGAATAGAAGCGCCAATGAGGGCAGAAGTGACTGCTCTACGGCTAACAAGGCACTAATATGGATTGCGCTGGGAATGATGTCGTTACTGCTTTGGCCCAGATTGATCACATCATTGGGATGCACCTGTGTCCCGAGACTCGTCGACACCAGCGTCGCCAGCACTTCGTTGGCATTCATGTTCGTGCTGGTCGCCGAGCCGGTCTGAAACATATCTATGGGGAAATGGCTCATCATCTGAGGATCTGCCAATAGCTGCTGCACTACCTTGGCCATCGCCTGGCCTATCGGTGGCTCAAGCTGCTTTAGTGCTACATTGGCTTCAGCTGCAGCAAGCTTGGCTAACAATAAGGCGCGAATGAAACTGCGCGGCAGGGTGCGGCCGCTTACCGGAAAGTTCTTAATTGCCCGCGCAGTTTGCGCGCCATATAGGGCGTCTGCGGGAATGTTGAGATCGCCCATACTGTCGCTAACCCGCTTGTTATCCATCTCTGTCTCCTACTTGATGAGGCTACCTTGAGCTTAGGTCAAATCTGTGTGACTGGCGATCAGCGACGAATGTTCCAGACAAGTCGCAACAAGCAGACCTATTCAGAGTGGAAAACTCTCTCAAGCTGAATACTGAGGTCGCCCGAGTCACCAGCAAGATAGTATGAAATCGGGAGTGCGGGTTAAATTAACCGAGCATTGAGCAATAAACTCGGTTTATCCGCTGACCTTGTTGATGAGAAAACGAAACTGTTGATCATCAAAGTCGAGTACGACGGCTTTATCCAAGTCGATAAGCACCTGAGACTGGGTATCATAACCCTTGCCGCTCAGGCTGAAATCGACCAAGACCTGAGCTTCATTGTGTTGGGTCACGTTGACGCTGAACCGATACAGATCGCCCAGTATCACATACTCGGCCTCGGCCTGATTAACCAACAGGGTTGGCGTGCCAAGCAACTCATCTTTCAAGGTGATCTGCGAACTCACCTGAAAATCGTCGGCAAGGCTCACGCCACTGGCAACTAAACCGATTGCCAACAGTATCCCTCTATACATTATTCAACTCCCTTTAAATCATTCATTGCTAACAGCTTAAGCTAGTCGCTTTAGGAAAGTTGTCAATCATCCACCACAGGTTTTCAACACAGGAGTCTTGCCGACAAGGTAAAAATCCACCTTCATAGAAGGTGGCTTTGATTGGCCCCCTATAAGGGGGCTGATTCATTAATCAACGTTCAACTGCAATTGACGCTCGGCCTCTTCCTTCTCTTGTTTGTCCTTATGCCGCACATATCGCCTAATTATTTCTTCGTTTGCTCCTACCGAATCAACAAAATACCCTCGTTGCCAGAAATGATTACCCCACAACTTCTTCTTTCTTAAATACGGATACTTCGCAAACAATCTAATCGCTGTTCTCCCCTTTAAGACACCTACTAATTCTGACACGCTTAAACTCGGCGGGGTTCTCACAACAAGATGAACATGATCCAACTGAACGTTTAATTCGACTACTTTACATTTCTTCATATTACAGAAGATGTAGATACTACGATGAACCTCTTTACCCACATTTCCTTTTAGAATTCGATATCTATACTTTGGAGTCCAAACTATGTGATATTGGCACCTGTAGAAAACATGTGAAGCTGATTCATATCTGCTCATGCTATTTACCTCTCTTTATTTGCTGGTTACAAACAAAGTTAGTATTTAGCATGAGCAACCTTCAGGCATAGCCTAAATCAGACGTTCACCACCTCCATAGGAGGTGGTTTTAGAATGACAATAAAAAAACACCCCGTCAGAGACCCGACGAGGTGTTTGTGTTGTTGAGCGTCGCTTAAAGATTACTCTTTATATTTTAGCGTACCGTTGGCCTTGATCTCATCATACCAAAGGTTGTGATGCTGGCTTGCCCAGTTCTCATCACAGTAACCCGACACCATACACTCCATACCGCCTTCTGACATCACAGTTGCCATGAAGATATGTACGATAGAGAAGGCACAGATGATGATGGCACTCACGGAGTGAAGCACCAAGGCAATCAGGCTTAGGGTGCGGCTAGGCTCGAACAGGTTCGGGAACAGTAACAGCATACCTGAGGCTGAAATAATCAGACCAAATAATGCAAAGGCCCAGAACCACATCTTCTCACCGGCGTTAGCAAAACCAGCATCAGGGTGCTTACCTTTAAACGGACCGAAGTTGATGTAACCACCAACGACCAGGAACCATTTAACGTCATACATCTTAGGTAGCTGGTTCTTTGCCCAGAGTGTGGTCATCAGCGCCCAACCAATCATGAACGGAATCGCCATGAAATCGTGGATCTGCTTGGCGCCATACACTAAGCCAGCCCAGAACCCTTCACCCAGATACGGCTGGAAGAAGAAACGACCCGCCAGCAGCGTCAAACCCGTGAGGATCAACAGCAGACAAGGGATCGCCCCTAACCAGTGAATAGAGACATCAAATTTCGACCAGCGATAGACCATCTTGCCCGAGAAGCCATGATGCAACTTGGAGATACCATTCACCTTGATGAACAGTACGAAGATGATGATCATGCCAAACAGCGCCGCCATTAAGGCAGGTGCCAGCCAATCGCTGCGCAGCTCCAATACCCGCAGATCATAGCTGTTGATCGGCTGGTTATGGAACTCACCGTGAGAGGTAGTGTATCCGGTAGCGCCTGACTGTAGCTCAGACCAGATCTGCCCCTCGGTGGCGGCATGGCTATGGTCGGTCGCATCGCCATGGGCGAACGACAGGGCACTGAATGTGGTACCTATCACTAGCGCTAAGATCACGCTAAATTGTTTGAACCATTTGTTCATATTACATCCTTATCGTCCACACCGGGCGAGCCCGGTGTGGATTGTTGTGGCCTTATACAAGCTGGGGATTAGCCCCAAATCGCATTTTTCGAACCACGGTATGCAACACGCTCGCGGAAGATGTTTGAGATAACCTCAGCATCACCGGCAAGTAGCGACTTAGTCGCACACAACTCGGCACACATTGGCAACTTACCTTCAGCAATACGGTTAGAACCATACTTCTGACGCTCTGCATCTGAATGGTTCTCTTCAGGACCACCAGCACAGAAAGTACACTTATCCATCTTACCGCGGCTGCCAAAGGCACCCTTTTTAGGGAACTGAGGCGCACCAAACGGACAAGCGTATAGGCAGTAACCACAACCGATACAGGTATCTTTGTTGTGCAGCGTCAGACCATCTTCCGTCTTGTAGAAGCAGTTTGCAGGACAAACCGCCTGACAAGGGGCGTCGGTACAGTGCATACAAGCCACAGAGATAGAGGCTTCGCCTGGCTGACCGTCATTGATGGTCACCACGCGGCGACGTTGAATACCCCACTCCAACGCAGAGTCATTTTCGTTTTTACATGCCGTGACACAGCCGTTACATTCGATGCAGCGCTTGGTATCACATAAAAATTTCATTGTAGCCATATTGGCAAATCTCCCGATACTTAAGCTTTAGTGATCTGACAAAGCGACGCTTTGGTCTCTTGCATCTGCGTGACAGGGTCATAACCATAGGTCAATGCCGTGTTTGCAGACTCACCAATCACATAAGGCACAGTACCTTCTGGATAGTTATTCTCTAAGCTCTCACCGTGCATAACACCGGCGAAGTGGTATGGCATCCAAGTCACGCCTGGTTTCACACGAGGTGTCACCATAGCCTTGATCTTGATGCGGCCACCTTCGGCGCCTTCCAGCCATACAGTGTCACCGTTGCGAATGCCACGATCTGCCGCATCGCCTGGGTTGATCTCAACAAACATCTCTTGTTGTAGTTCAGCCAGCCATGGGTTAGAACGCGACTCTTCACCACCACCCTCGTACTCAACCAAACGACCAGAAGTCAGACCCAGTGGGTACTTAGCTGCTGTGTCTTTCTCTTGGATTGACTTGTACAGCGTTGGTAGACGGTGAACTTGCATGTCATCATATGTTGGGTACTTAGACACAAGATCACGACGTGGTGTGTACAGCGGCTCACGGTGTACAGGCACTTGATCAGGGAAGGTCCACACGATACAACGTGCTTTGGCGTTACCAAATGGAATACAACCGTGCTTCATTGCGACACGCTGGATACCACCTGAAAGGTCGGTCTTCCAGTTCTTGCCTTCCGCTTCAGCTTTCTCTTCAGCAGTCAGGTCATCCCACCAGCCAAGTTGCTTAAGCAGCTTGTCGCTAAACTCTGGGTAACCGTCTTGGATTTCGCTGCCCTTAGAGAAGCTACCTTCGGCCAATAGGTTCTTGCCTTGGTATTCAACACCATAACGTGCACGGAAGTTACCACCACCTTGCAGTACGTGCTTGCTTGTGTTGTAAAGAATCTGAGTACCAGGGTGTTTCTGCTCAGGTGTACCCCAACATGGCCATGGTAGACCATAGGTTTCACCCTTAGCTGGGCCACCCTCAGCCTCTAGTGTCTTGTTGTTGAAAGTGCCCCAGTTTTGGGTGTGCAGCTTCAGACGCTCTGGGCTCTGGCCAGACATACCGATAGTCCACATACCGCGGTTAATCTCGCGGGTAATGTCTTCGATCACTAGCATGTCATTGGCATCTTTCGCGATGCGCTTGGTGTACTCTTTATCGAAGCCAAGCTTTTGCGACAGACGGTACATGATTTCGATATCTGTCTTAGATTCGAATAGCGGCTCGATCACCTTCTCACGCCACTGCTGGCTACGGCCAGAGTTAGACACTGAACCTTCGGTCTCGAACTGAGTCGATGCTGGTAGCAGATAAACACCATTCTTACGACGGTGCATAACACCCGCCATGGTTGGGAATGGATCCACAACAACAACTGTGTCCATCTTATCCAGAGCATCACGCACTTCGCGCTGGCGGGTTTCTGTGTTGACAGACTGTCCCCAGAAGAACGCCATACGGACGCGATCTTTTTGCGCTAATTTCTCTGGCGTTTCCAGTACACCATCGTGCCAACGAGAACACGGAATACCAGGAGTGTTCATTGGCACACGACCTAGGTATTCGTTTTGGTCGAAGCGACCCTTAACCCAGTTTAAGTCGAGCTCCCATACATGACTCCAGTGCGCCCAAGCGCCAGAGCTCAAACCGTAGTAACCAGGAAGGTTATCGAACAGTAGACCTAAGTCAGTTGCACCCTGTACGTTATCGTGACCACGGAAGATGTTAGTACCACCACCAGATACACCCATGTTACCCAGGGCTAACTGAAGGATACAGTAGGCACGAGTGTTAGCGTTACCTACGTGGTGCTGGGTACCACCCATACACCAAACTACAGTACCTGGACGGTTTTCAGCCATCAGCTTAGCGGCTTGGTAAACTTCTTCTTCACTACAACCAGTGATGTCCGCAACCTCTTTAGGTGGGAACTTCTTCACTTCTTCGCGAATTGATTCCATCTCGAACACGCGCTGCTCGATAAAGGCCTTATCTTCCCAACCATTTTCGAAGATATGCCACAACATACCGTAGATGAATGGGATATCGGTACCTGGACGCAAAGCACAGTGCAGATCAGAGTGTGCCGCAGTACGAGAGTAACGTGGGTCAACAACGATGATCTTAGCGTTGTTCTTCTCTTTGGCGATCAGAATATGCTGCATGGCAACAGGGTGTGCCTCGGCAGGGTTTGAACCGATAAAGAAGATCGCGTTCGCATTCTGAATGTCGTTAAAAGAGTTAGTTTGCGCACCGTAACCCCAAGTGTTAGCAACACCGGCTACAGTGGTAGAGTGACAGATACGTGCCGAGTGGTCGACGTTGTTAGTACCCCACATGGCCGCAAATTTACGGTACATGTAGCAGCCTTCGTTAGAAAACTTAGCACTACCCATGAAATAGAGTGAATCTGGGCCTGACTCCTGACGGATGCTCTGCATCTGGTCGCCAACTTCATTGAAGGCCTGCTCCCAAGAAAGTCTCTTCCACTTACCGTCAACCAGCTTCATTGGGTACTTAAGACGCTTCTCACCGTGACCATGTTCACGCAGTGCAGCGCCCTTGGCACAGTGACCACCGGCGTTGAATGGGTGATCGAATGCAGGCTCTTGACCAGTCCAAACACCATTTTGTACTTCAGCATATAGACCACAACCGACCGCACAGGCACTACATACTGTGCGCTTGATCTCGATAGGTGCGTCGTGTGGAATATCTTTCGCTTCGGCACGGCGCATCATGCCGGTACCGAGAAGAGAGGCTGCAGCGATGCCACCAGTGGTGATACCTGCGTGCTTCATAAATTGACGACGGCTGATGCCTAAACTTGGCTTAGCCGCTGTTGCTGCCTCATTTGTTTTGCGCGTTAACTTCATCGCTCAAATTCTCCTAATTAGCTACGCAAGCTATTGTAATAACTGCGGATATGTGCAGTTTCATGGTAGCCATCGGTATGTTTTTCTTGAGATTTATTCTCTGTTGCATGGGCAACACTCACACCGCTGGCGGCAATGGCCACACCGGCCGTACCACCAATGGTGAGTGCTTTCAGCAAAGATCTGCGATTCAGATCGGGCTGTTGCTTCTTCATTCTTGCTCCTAGTGGATTTAGGAAATTTCGATTAGTAGGGATGGTTCTATTCAAGCGAAGCCCCTGAACATTGGTTACAGCAATGTTATTTACAGGTGGCTTTTTAGTGAAATTGCTATATTTATTAAAAACATCCGATTAATTGCCGGGGCAATATAGGCAAGAAACAGACAACGGATATTGATCTAAACAGGGGTGGATAAGTAGAAAAAGTGAATAAATGACCAAAGTGTTAAGTCTGTCATGTTTTATTTGGTGCGCTATGATGGCAAACGCCAAAAAAAGGCAAAATCGGGATCCAGCAGATGTAATGAAGTTGTTGTTATTGAAAATAAAAATATCGCTTAAAATATCAACAAAGGTGATCTAAGTCCGCTTCCCCCCCTGTTCATTTCCCCATAAAAAAACACCCCACCTGATAACCAGGAAGGGTGTTTTCTCGATGTGCTTTATTCAAGCTTGAGCGGTCGCTCAGATCTACTATTTGTAGGTCAATGTACCGTTTTCTTTGATCTCGTCGTACCAAAGGTTGTGGTGCTGTATAGCCCAGTTCTCATCACAGTAACCCGACTTCATACACTCCATACCACCTTCACTCAATACTGTCGCCATCCAGATGTGGACGATAGTAAAGGCGATGATGATGATGGCGCTCAGGCCATGGATCAGTAGTGCCGCCATAGACGCTTCGCGAGGTAAATCGAGCGCTGGCATTACCAGCATAATGCCAGAAACAGCGATAAAGAGGCCGAACAGGGTTAGTGTCCAGAACCACATCTTCTCACCAGCATTGGCAAAGCCACTGTCTGGGTGCTTACCCTTGAAAGGACCAAAGTTGATGTAACCACCAACCACAAGGAACCACTTCAGGTCATACAGTTTAAATGTCTGCATCGGCATCCATTTAACCACACATAATGCCCAGGCGACGATAAACAGCGGACCCACATAATCGTGGATAGTCTTACTGCCGTAGATCAGCGAACCCCAAACACCTGTGCCCACATAGGGCTGTAGTACATGCTTACCCAACATGATGTTAAGACCGGTAAAGATCAACGCCAAGCATGAGATAGCCAATACCCAATGTATCCAAAGATCGGCCTTGGTCCAGCGCAATATCATCTTGCCAGAGAAACCATGACTTAACTTTGAAGAGCCATTCACCAGATAGAAGAGCAAGAAAGCACCAAATACACCCATAACGGCTAGTGCCATGATAGGCGTGAGATATTCATTCTTAACATTAGTGCCTTCAATAGCCGACACGTTAATCATGACCCCACCCTCAGCGTCTTTCGCTGTAGTGTATCCTTCGTCTCCTGACTTCACGGCTCGCCATAAATCAGCGTCGCTGGTGTTTGCCATTTGCTGACTGGTTTGGTCGTCAACGGCATAGGCTGACGCTGTCAGACCTAAACCCATTGCCAAGACCAATGGCAATAACAACACAGTGAATAGGCTGCGCAGTGATTTTAATAACATAGTCACTCCTTTACAGACCGTAAGCCCGAAGGCTTACGGTACTATTCACTTTAAACGCCAGTCTTAGGGGTGTAGCCCCAGATCGCATTAGGGTTACCACGTGCTGCCATACGCTCACGGTAGATATTGGAAACCACTTCAGCATCACCGGCAAGCAGCGCTTTGGTTGCACAAAGCTCGGCACACATAGGTAACTTACCCTCGGCCAGACGGTTAGCACCATACTTGGTACGCTCCGCCTCAGAGAAGGTCTCTTCTGGGCCACCGGCACAGAAAGTACACTTATCCATCTTGCCGCGGCTGCCAAAAGCGCCCTTCTTAGGGAACTGAGGCGCGCCGAATGGGCACGCATACAAGCAGTATCCACAACCGATACAGGTATCTTTGTTATGCAGCGTTAGGCCATCTTCCGTCTTGTAGAAACAGTTTGCTGGGCAAACAGCCTGACAAGGGGCGTCGGTACAGTGCATACAAGCCACAGAAATCGAAGCTTCACCTGGTTGACCATCGTTGATGGTCACGACGCGACGGCGTTGAATACCCCACTCGAGAGCGGAATCGTTTTCGTTCTTACATGCTGTGACGCAACCGTTACACTCGATGCAGCGTTTGGTGTCACATAGAAATTTCATGACTGCCATAATGGCTTATCTCCTCATCAAGTTCCGTTAGGCTTTAGTGATCTGACACAAGCTAGACTTAGTCTCTTGCATCTGAGTCACAACGTCATAGCCATAGGTCAATACGGTATTGGCTGATTCACCAATGATGTAAGGTACTGTACCTTCTGGGTAGTTCTTCTCTAGGCTCTCGCCTTCGAACATACCTGCGAAGTGGTACGGCATGAAACACTCGCCTTCGATCACACGCGGTGTCACCATTGCCTGCACCTTGATCTTGGCGCCTTCAGGGCTGTGAACCCATACTTCGTCACCATCACGTAGACCACGATCCGCCGCATCAGCTGGGCTGATTTCGATGAACATCTCTTGCTGCAGCTCGGCTAACCATGGGTTAGAACGTGTCTCTTCACCACCGCCTTCGTACTCAACCAAACGACCAGAGGTCAAGGCGAGTGGGAAGTCTTTAGCAAAGTCCTGATCCTGAATTGACTTGTATAGGGTAGGAAGACGCGCAACCATACGGTCATCGTAAGTTGGGTACTTAGACACAAGATCACGACGTGGCGTATACAGCGGCTCACGATGAACCGGAATATCATCTGGGAAGTTCCAAACGATACAACGTGCCTTAGCGTTACCAAATGGAATACAACCGTGCTTGATAGCAACACGCTGGATACCACCAGAAATGTCTGTCTTCCAGTTCTTACCTTCGGCTGCCGCTTTCTCTTCCGCAGTCAGGTCATCCCACCAACCAAGTTGCTTAAGCATCTTGTCGGTAAACTCTGGGTAACCATCCTTGATCTCACTGCCCTTAGAGTAAGAGCCTTCAGCCAGAATGTTGTTTCCATTGTGCTCAACACCATAACGAGCACGGAAGTTACCACCACCAAAGCGGACTTCACGGTCTGTGCGGTAAAGGATCTGAGTACCTGGATGCTTCATCTCAGGAGTACCCCAACATGGCCAAGGCAGACCATAGGTTTCGCCCTTAGCTGGGCCACCTGGCGCTTCCAGACTCTTGATGTCGAAGGTGCCCCAGTTTTCCTGATGCATCTTGAGACGTTCTGGGCTCTGGCCTGTGTAACCGATGGTCCACATACCCTTGTTGAATTCACGAGTGATATCTTCGATCAGCGGCTCATCACCGTTCACCTTGATATGCTTGCAGAACTCTTTCTCTATACCCCACTTCTTGGCCAACTTGTACATGATGACGTGATCAGGCTTCGACTCAAACAGAGGCTCGATAACCTGTGAACGCCACTGCAGTGAGCGGTTAGAAGCAGATACTGAACCATAGGTCTCGAACTGAGTCGCCGCAGGTAACAGATAAACGCCGTCGGTACGAGTATGCATCACACCCGCCATGGTTGGGAATGGATCCACAACCACCACAGTATCCATCTTGTTCAGTGCTTCACGCACCTCACGGCCACGGGTTTCTGTGTTGACAGACTGACCCCAGAAGAAGGACATACGGATATTGTCTTTCTGAGCGATCTTAGACTTGTCTTCGAGCACACCGTCGTGCCAACGTGAACAAGGAATACCGGTAGAGGTCATAGGATCTTGACCCAAACGTTGTTCCTGGTCGAAGCGGCCTTTCACCCACTCATAATCTAGATCCCAAACATTACACCAGTGCTTCCAAGAACCGGTCTTGAGGCCATAGTAGCCAGGCAGAGTATCGAACAACAGACCGAAGTCAGTCGCGCCCTGTACGTTATCGTGACCACGGAAGATGTTAGTACCGCCACCTGAGATACCCATGTTACCCAGGGCCAACTGCAGAATACAGTAAGCACGGGTGTTGGCATTACCTACGTGGTGCTGAGTACCCCCCATACACCAAACGATGGTGCCTGGCTTAGTCTCGGCCAAGGTCTTAGCCACGCGGTACATCTGTTCTTTTGGTACACCAACAACGTTCTCAACCTCTTCAGGTGTCCACTTAGCGGCAGCTTCGCGAATACGCTCCATGCCGTAAACACGTTGGTCGATAAAGTTTTGATCTTCCCACTTGTTTTCAAAGATATGCCACAGCAGACCATAGATATAAGGAATATCGGTACCAGGGCGAATATGCACGTACTCGTCGGCTTTTGCCGCAGTACGGGTGAAACGAGGATCGACAACGATAATTTTCGCGCCGCGCTCTTTACCTTCCAGAATGTGCTGCATCGCCACAGGGTGAGCTTCTGTAGGGTTAGAACCGATAAACATCATCGCCTTGGCGTTGCGGATATCGTTGAAAGAGTTGGTTTGCGCACCATAGCCCCAAGTGTTAGCAACACCGGCTACAGTGGTAGAGTGACAAATACGTGCCGAGTGGTCGACGTTGTTGGTGCCCCACATGGCAGCGAATTTGCGGTACATGTAAGCCTGCTCGTTAGAGAACTTAGCACTACCCATGAAGAAGATTGAATCTGGACCTGATTCCTTGCGGATATCCAAGGCCTTTTGACCGACTTCTTCGATTGCCTGATCCCAAGAGATACGCTTCCACTTACCGCCTTCTAACTTCATGGGGTACTTGAGGCGCTTCTCACCATGGCCGTGCTCACGCAGTGACGCACCTTTAGCACAGTGACCACCAGCGTTAAATGGATGGTCGAAAGCAGGTTCTTGACCTGTCCACACACCATTTTGAACTTCGGCATAGATACCACAGCCCACTGAACAGTGAGAACAGATGGTACGCTTCACTTCAGTTGGCGCATCATGTGGCACTTCTTTCGCTTCGGCTTTGCGCATCATACCAGCGCCAAGCATAGAGGCCGCGGCAATACCACCAGTTGCAAGACCTGCAGACTGAAGGAACTGACGACGACTGAGACCTAGGGCAGGCTTTTTAGCGACATCTGCCTGGTCTGTTTTGCGGGTTAATCGCATCACACTCTCTCCTAATGTTATTGAATTACTGCGAAATTACTCGTCCAAGCTTACTTGGTACGTAATGACGCGTAATAACTACGAATATGATCTGTCTCGTGGTAGCCATCGCCTTTTGCTGCATCTTTTTCAGGTGCAGGTGTTGCTGCCATAGCTTGACCACTCACGGTTGCCACGGCACCCGCTGCGCTGCCTAGAGCTAATGCTTTTAGCAATTGACGACGACCCATATCGGAAGCTTGCTTCTTCATAGTGTCTCCTAAATGTTGACTCAATTTAGGCACTAGTCTCATCATCTCGGTCAACTCGGCTTACTCTGCCAATTAACACTAAGACCAGAACCCGACGCTTGTTGGGGGCGAACCCCCGGTTTCATTATGTCGGCACTGTACTGCGTGCCGACAACCAAACTAAACCACAACCTAGGACGCGAGCTCGCTGGCTGTAGGTTCAATCTTCTCCGCTTCGCTGCCAGGGCAGTTCACCGGAATATCTAATTGGAGTTGTTCAAATTCATTGGCTTCGACAACAAAGAAGGCCTTGGCCAGTTGCGCCACTGTGGCATAGAAGGCGGCACTCGGCGCCCTGCCCAAATGGTCACAGAAACGATCTATCCAGCTACCAATATGGCGCTGATAGAAGGCCAGCTGACGGAAGCCTGGGGCTTCAAGGATCAAGGTACCCATCACCTCACACAGGGCGGCCACGTGATCTTCAGGCTCTTTAACCTCTTCGCTACGCTCAAAGCCCAGCTGCGCCAGATCTTGTCTGAGCAGAGCCAATGGCTTGTCCATCAAAGACCCTGTCATAAACCAACTACCATAGGGCAAGATCTCACCGCTACCCACCCCAAGGAAGATGTTGAAATACTCATCTTCCAGTTGCTCAGGGGTAAACTGGCCCGCGGCTAACTTTAGCGCCAACCAGGCTTTGGTCATGTCGCTGTCGTCATCTGCGTCTATCTCTAGATTGGCAAGAAACTGCAACAGTTCAGCACTGGGCTGCTTGCGTAATAGCGCCGCCAAAAGCTGGTAAATATCGGCTCTTAACTGATCGTTTTCTGAAACTTCTCTTACTAATTCGGTCATGGCTAAACTCTTATCGCAGTTGCTTTTCAGGATCTTGAAGTATGTCTTCAAACATGTCTTTTACCCGGCAGTCGCTACACATCTTCAGGCGCTCTGTATTGGCACTGAAGGCACTGTGTCCACCGACTACATCCAGCATCCGTTGCACCATGGACTGGGTGGCGAAAGGCGTACCACAACGAATACATTCGAACGGCGCCTCCTCATTCAGGGTTTGACGGCTCTGACGAGCCGCCGCATCAAAGTTAATTTGTGGCGTCAGGCTGATCACCTTCTCGGGACAAGCTGACTCACATAGACCGCACTGCACACAGGCTTGCTCAACAAAATAGAGCGCCGGCTTCTCGCCGCCGTCGGTCAGTGCTTGAGTTGGACAAGTTGACACACATGAGAGACAAAGGGTGCAGTTATCGGTATTAACACTGACCTTACCGTAAGGAATATTGCTCCGGCTCAGGCAAGCATCCGAGGCAGCCGCTTGACTATTGAGATGATCGATCGCTGCATAGAGAGTTTCACGCTTAGTGGTCGCAGCAAACTCACCGGGGACTATCATGGGCCAGCTCGCGCTAGGCTCAATCAGGTCAGTAAGCTCTGACATCTGCTCGACATTAATCACGCTGACTCTTTGTGGCTGACCCATCTCATCAAGGATCTCACTCGCCAGCTTTAGCTCACCATTTAGCATCTGTGTCAGAGTCGGCGCGGTAGCATCAGTGTTAAGTACCAAGATCTGACGGGCACCCCATGCAAGTGCTGACATCCAGTGGTCGATACTGGCAACTGTGATCTCTTCCAACTCTACAGGCAAAATCGCACCTGGCAGGTCGTCGTTGATCAAAGATGCGCCCTTACCCACATCGTGAAACAGGATCACAGGAGCTGTCTGCGCCGCGCTGCGAAAACGTGTCACTAGCTTATTGAGATAAGAGTGCAACGCCTGTGGCGTAGGCAGGTCATAGCTAATCGCGCCGGTTGGGCAGGCGTTGGTACAGCTACCCGCGCCGTGACATAGGTATGGATCTATCTCTATCTTATGATCGACACTGGCAATGGCGTCGGCGGGACAGAAATTTAAACAGCGGTTACAGCCGTCGATACCGTTTCTGTGGTGAGCACATATATCACTGTTCACCTTAACGTAACGCGGCTTATCGAACTCCCCGATCAACTCGGGCAGCTCGGCAATTGCGTCTGCTAATTTGGCTTCATCCTGGCCTACATAGAAATAGCCAGGTGGCAACATTTCTAGGTTAATACAAGGAGATTGGCTTAAATCGAGGATCAGATCGAAGTGGGCCTTACGGATGGCCACCAGACTCAGATCGGCGGTGCCGTTATCATGCTCCACCTTAACTTGGAACTGACCCAAAAAACCTTTGATATCGATGAGTTTATTGTAATAACTCTCGACCCCTTCGGCGGCATTCATCACCTTCTCAAGATGGTCTTCATCTTGGCTGGTAATTGATTCATTGGCCAAGATAGCTCGTTGGCCCATGTTAGACAGTCTATCGGCTGCCAGCCGTGCCAAATCCTCCGGGCCAATGACTAATACATTGCCTTCTGTGGTGTAACTTACCGTTGGCGGGATCAGATTTTGAAGAATTTGCGTCTGTCCCAACACTTGTTGACGCACCTGTTTCAGGTGGGCCAGGTTGTCGCTCGTCTCTAAATGCATGCTCACATTGCGTTCCTAAGCAGTATTGGCTGCTGTATCAGCCCGGGTGGCTGTTGTGCTCTTACGGCATGCGCTTTTCGCGCCAGCTTCACCCGATTTTCAACGAGTTACGACTCGTTGTTACTTGTGGTTAACACAGCAATTCACGTACCAAAATTATGGTTTTAAAAGCACTCTAAACTGACCTTAAACAACAGGTGGTTTAGTTATTGTTTGTATTTCTGGTTCATTTTGGGACACCTCCTCGGGGTCTCTGTCCAAAATGTCCTCGACCTGTGACACCTCTTGCTCACCCTGCTGTGCCAGTTGCTCGGTCGGGGTTTCAGCCTCTGCTTCACCCTCTTCGTCATCCTTCATGATGTGCCTGAAGACTTTCTTAGCCAGTTCGGCGGAGACTTCGGCAGTCAATTTGGGTTGGTTGGTATAATCCAGTGCGTATTCCAGCAGGCCATCTATCTCGCTATAGTGTGGCTGCTTCCACAGTGCTCTTAAGGCGGCGGTTTTCGCATCAGGATCCACGTTGTCGGCCATGAAACTGGCAAAACTACCACCGACCTCAATCTTCTCTGGGTCAGGCAGCTCCTCGGCGGTTAACACCTGCTTATCTTGTTGAACAGGCTCAGCTTGCTCGGCGCTGGTTTCCACCTCAGTTTGCTGCTCTAAGGCTGCCTCTTCTTGAGCCTGTTCGGCTAAACGTGCCGCTTCCTCTTCCGCCTCTACTTCTTGGCGACGCTGGGTCCAGCGTGCGAACAGTCCGCTTGGTTTATCACTCATTAGGACACTATCCCCCGGTTTGGATTGGTGCTTGGCCCCTCGTTCTTACGGCGATTAACATGCTTACGACGGTGAGCGCAGATCTCCACCTCACCATGACGAGTAATGTATGCTTCTATCCAGCAGGCGATCGCCTTGGGCATAGGGAAATTTAAAACCGGGGTGTCCCCCTCAAGGCAACCTGCTGCGACATTTTGGTCGGCCGAGATATAGGCGGGTATCCAGGTACCATCTTCTAACTCGTCACACACCACGTACAGCATGGCATTGTCCATATCGAGATTGATGCGATAGCTGCCACGCTCATCCTTATGCAGCTCCAACATGACTATGTGCGCTCCAGCGGGGGCTGGCTGAGTGGCGGGAACGATTTGATCTAATTCCCAACTTTCAGCTGTCCAGCGTCCCACCTGTTTTTCCACCTTTTTCAGTGAAACATACATGGGCCATTGACTTTCGGTATGTTGCATTCCGTCTCCGTTTTGCCTAACTGGCCGGCCTTTAGAAGATGCGCCGGGCATTGGGTTAGCGATATATCCTACCGAAGCAATTTACGTGCCATCGCTAGAGTCGAAATAGTTTGAACTGGATCATCAAATCCCTACCAAGCGTAGGACAATTTGTCCTAAATGCCATCTTGATAGGGACATAAAAGGGCGACCGCTACCGAAGTCGGCGTCTAGATCACGCATTTACACACCAATTGCTTGCATAGGAACGATAATTGCTATGCTGAAGGCGCCCCAAAGCAACAAGATGAGATTCATGACAACGACTAAACACCCCACTCTGGTTAAGACACAGGCCGATGCGCCGCTCACCCTGGCAGTTAAGGCTGTCAACGAGCAGGGCGAACTGGTTGATAAATTTATCGCCTGCGAACGCCCCCTCACCCTCTATTTGAATTGGCGTCCCATAGTGACACTAATGACACTCGGTGCCCGTCCTGAAGCGCTTGCACTAGGCTATTTGAAAAACCAAGGCTTTATCAGCGATGTTAAGCAGCTAGAGTCTGTGATCGTCGATTGGGGGGTTAACTCGGCGGCGGTGATCACTAAAGAGTCAACCGAGCATCTCGATGAAAAACTGGCAGAAAAGACGGTGACTACAGGTTGCGGACAAGGCACAGTCTATGGCGGTTTTATGGATGGCGTCGATGATATTCGTCTGCCCACACCTAAGCTGAAACAGAGCATGCTCTACAGCCTACTCAACAATATCAGCGCCTACAACGAAACCTATAAGAATGCAGGCGCAGTCCACGGCTGTGGCCTCTGCGAAGGCGACCAAATCATCGGCTTCGTTGAAGATGTGGGACGCCACAATGCGGTAGACACCTTGGCCGGTGAGATGTGGCTTAAACAACAGGGCGGCGGCAACAAGCTGTTTTATACCACGGGACGTCTTACCTCCGAAATGGTGATCAAGGTGGCCAAAATGGGGATCCCGGTGCTACTTTCGCGCAGCGGCGCGACCCAGATGGGACTGGAGTTAGCCCAGAAGCTGGGGATCACCATGATAGCCCGGGCTAAGGGACGTCATTTCCTTATCTACCATGGGGCAGAAAATATCGAATTCGATGCGACGCCGCCGAAACGCAACCAAGGTTAACTGTAGAGGTGTAAAGAATTATCCATGACTGAGCCCAGCGAACTCGTCTACATGAGTGCAAAACAGGTGGCCGAATATCTCGATCTGAATGAGAAAAAGGTCTATTCCATGGCCAACGACCGCATTTTGCCCGCGACAAAAGTTACAGGTAAATGGTTATTTCCAAAGATATTGATAGACCGCTGGGTCATGGACTCTTGCCATAGCGGCATGCTGTCGGATCGCATGCACATCACCGGCAGTGACGATCCGCTGCTCTCTATGTTGGTAGCACGCCTCATGTCTAAGATCGGCAAGAGCGATTTGATCAGCTATAGCGCTACCGGCTCGCGCATGGGGCTGGATCTGCTGTCTCGCGGCTATGCCGATGTCTGCACTCTGCATTGGGGTAATGTCGAAGAGCGCAATATACGGCATCCGGCGCTACTCAAGGGCTATCCCAACCACCAGCAATGGGTCATGGTACACGGCTACACTCGCCAGCAAGGTCTGATGATGCGCAGTGACATGCACCACAGGTGTCAGGAAGAAGACAAGGTGATCTCACTTCCGTGGCGCTGGGTGGGCCGTCAAGCGGGCGCCGGCAGTCAGCAGCATCTGGAACATTGGCTTTTGAAACAAGGCGCTAGCATCACTCAGCTCAATCCCCAGATAACCGCTTACAGTGAGCGGGAACTGGCGGGCTTTATCGCCCGCAACGAAGCCGATATAGGTTTCGGTTGTCAGTCAGTCGCTCTGGAGAGTGGCCTGAGCTTCGTACCTCTGGTGACCGAATCATTCGACTTTGTCATGCCCCAGGGGATTTACTTCCGCCGCCAGTTACAGGCGCTGTTTGACCTGCTGGGTAGCCCTCAAGCTCGGCAATTGGCGGCGCAGCTGGGCGGCTATGATCTCAGTCAGTGTGGCCAGATGTTATGGACGGCGCACTAAAGCAAGGGATCTTTTTAGCTCTTTCACCTCACAAAGCTAAGGCGATGGGTTAGTATGTAAAGCATTGTTGGAGTAAACCCTTGCAGGCAAGCTGATGGAAGCAGAGTTAAACGAGATCCAAAACTTCTTAGTCCAGTATCCACCGTTTAACGCCTTGCCCGAAGAGGTGGTCAGCATGGTGAGTCATCATGTGGAGATCGCCTACTACCGCCAGGGCACACCCATCATTCACTTTGGCGACCAAATCCACGACCTCTACATGGTGCGCAGCGGCGTGGTAGAGGTGTATCGCCGTAAGGGTGAGTTGTATAACCGCCTGGACAGCGGCGACCTATTCGGTCAAATGGGACTGCTCACCAATAACAAGGTGCGCTTTCCGGTTACAGCCATCGAAGACACCTTGGTCTATTGCATCTCTGAGGAGATCTTCCAGCAGCTGTATGAGCAACACGATACCTTTGCCGACTTCGTCGAGGTAGAAGACAATGCCCGCCTGCGACAGGCGGTTTCAAACTCCAACGTTCAGAACGATTTAACTACCTCAAAGGTGAGTACTCTGCTCACCCGTGACGCCCCCTTCATCCATAAAGGCGAGAGCATTCAGCAGGCCGCCATCCTGATGGCACAAGAAAATGTCTCCTCCCTATTAGTCATAGATCCAGACTTACTGGACGACGAAGAATCCGATAGCTCCCCGCTGATGGGGATCATTACAGACAGAGATCTCTGTACCCGGGTGCTGGCAGAAGGGATAGATCCCTCCTCTGAGCTGGCTAACGTGGTCACCCCGGAGCTGATTACCCTTGACCATAACGCCTATGTCTATGAAGCCATGCTCACCATGCTGCGCTACAACGTGCACCATCTGCCGGTATTCAAGGGACGCGACCCCATTGGCATAATAGAAGCCACAGATATCGTCCGCTACGAGTCGCAAAACTCGCTGCTGCTGGTCAGCAGTATCTTTCAGCAACAAAGCCTGGAAGAGCTGGCAATCCTATCGACTCAAGTGAAAGACAGCTTTGTACGCCTGGTAAACGAAGACGCCAACTCACACATGGTCGGCAGCGCCATGTCTGTAATTGGCCGCAGTTTTAAACAGCGCATACTGGAAATGGCCGAAGAGAAATTGGGGCCACCTCCTATTCCCTACTGCTTTCTGGCACTCGGTTCCATGGGGCGGGACGAACAACTGATCGTCACAGATCAGGACAACGCCATCATACTGGATGATAGCTTCGATAAAGCAAAACACGATGAGTACTTTAGCCAGCTGGCCACCTTTGTCTGCGATGGGTTAGATCTCTGCGGCTACAGCTACTGCACTGGCGACATCATGGCGACTAATCCCATGTGGCGCATGACCCGCAAAGAATGGGAAGAGTGCTTCGCCGACTGGATAGATGACCCCAACCCTAAGGCGCTGCTTAACGCTTCAATCTTTTTCGATCTCGATGGTGTCTATGGCCGCCTAAAGTGGGCCGAACAACTCAACGGCTTTATCGTGCGCCGGGCGCGTAAGAATAACCGCTTTCTGGCCTGCCTGGCGCGTAATGCGCTGAATCGTACGCCGCCACTGGGCTTCTTTAAAGACTTTGTGATGGAGAAAGATGGCCGCCATAACAACTCCATCAATCTCAAACGCCGCGGCACGGCACCACTGGCCGATCTGATAAGGGTGCACGCCTTGGCGGTAGGCTCGCGATCGCGCAACTCTTTCGAGCGTTTGGACGACATTATCGATGCCAGCATATTACCCAAGGGCCGTGCCCAGGATCTGCGTGATGCCATGGAGTTTATCTCCATGGTACGTATTCGCCACCAAGCTTTTGATGTCGAGCAAGGCATAGAACCAGATAACAATATAGAACCTGAGCATCTGTCCGATTTTGAGCGCCGCAACCTCAAAGATGCGTTCCAGATCTTAAGTAACGCCCAGAATTTCCTGAAGTTCCGCTACAACGCTAGCAACCAATTTAAGTGAGTCCAGCATGCTGAAGAAGCTATTGTCGCCCCCAAGCATCGACTGGCTGGGCAAGTTTGAGCAGAAGCTTAAGACCACTCAACACAGTGGGCTGCTGCAGTACTATAGTACGCCATTGCCCGACCCACATACGCCGCTGTCTGAGATCGAGTTTCTTGCCATGGATTTTGAAACCACTGGCCTTAACCCCGACAAAGACGATATTGTCAGCATAGGCACTGTGCCTTTCACCTTAAGACGGATTTTTCTCAATCGCGCCCAACACTGGACCGTAAGACCTAGGGACAACCTGGCCGATGAGTCGGTGATCATCCATGGTATCACCCACAGCGACATTCTCGATGCACCGGATCTCTCCGCCATCTTCGAGCAGGTACTGCAGCAGATGGCGGGTAAGATAATGGTTGTGCATTGCCAAGCGATCGAACGGCAGTTTTTCGAACGTGCCCTGCAGCGGCGAATTCACCAAGGAATAGAGTTTCCGGTAATAGATACCATGGCGCTGGAATCGCGCATTCAGCAGCTAAACCATGGCGGTCTGTGGCGACGACTCAAGGGTGAGAAACCCGGTTCGGTAAGGCTCGGACTGAGCAGATTGCGTTATGGCTTACCCAGCTATCCTCCCCACCATGCCCTCACCGATGCCATTGCCAGCGCCGAACTGTTACAGGCACAGATCGCCCATCATTTCGATCCCAACCGTCCCATCAAAGACTTTTGGTGCTAGTTCTGATGTTAGTTCTGGCAATAAAAAAGGAGGCTCAATGGCCTCCTTTTTATAACGCTGAGTCGTGACTAGAAGCGCTCGGTTCGCATCCCCTTGAGCAGGCTGACACACATCAAGAGCAATATCACGGTAAAGGGCAGCGCAGTCGAGATAGCGCCGGCCTGAAGCGCCTGAATCGCCTCTGTGCCGCCAATCCATAGCAAGGCAATCGCAATCGCCCCTTCTAGTAAGGCCCAAAACACACGTTGCGGCACGGGCGCATCTATCTTACCACCCGCTGTAATGCTGTCGATCACCAAAGAACCCGAGTCCGATGAGGTGATAAAAAACACCAATACCAAGACCACGGCGACAATGGATAACAGTGTGCCGAACGGCAGCACATCAAACATCTGGAACATGGCCAAAGGCACATCGGTTAAGCCCTTGGTACCGAGCTCACCCACCTTGTTGACCACCTGATCGATCGCCATACCACCAAATACCGACATCCAAATCAGGGTGACAAAAGTCGGCACCAGCAGGACTGCGGTAATAAATTCACGTACGGTGCGCCCTTTAGATACTCGGGCAATAAACATACCAACGAAAGGAGACCAAGAGATCCACCAAGCCCAGTAGAAGACAGTCCAGCCTTGGAACCACGCCTCATCTGTACGCCCATGAGGATTACTCAGGGGAATGATATTTTCTACATAAGCCATCAGCGTCGTCGGAATCGTCCCCAAGGTTACTGCGTAACCTATCATGGCAACCATGATAAGCAGCACAAAGGCGACAATCATGTTGACATTACTGATCACCTTAACGCCACCATCTATGCCTCTGACCACAGAGACCACAGCCAGTAGGGTAACAGCCACAATCACAATGATCTGCAATCCGATACCGGCATCCAAACCGAACACATGGTGGATACCACTAGCGGCCTGCTGTGCCCCCAAGCCTAATGAGGTCGCCAGACCAAACAGGGTAGCCAGCACAGCCAAGATATCGACAATATGTCCCGCCCAGCCCCAAGCTCTATCCCCAAGTAATGGGTAAAAGATGGAACGAATAGAGAGCGGCATCCCCTTGTTATAGGCGAAAAAGGCCAATGACAGCGCGACGACACCATAGATGGCCCAAGGGTGTAGACCCCAGTGGAACATAGTGGCACCCAGAGCCATTTTTGCCGCCTCTGGTGTGTAGGCCTCAACCCCTAAGGGCGTTTCATACCAGCCGGTAAAGTAGGCTACTGGTTCGGCCACACTCCAGAACATCAGGCCGATTCCCATCCCTGCAGCAAACAGCATAGATAGCCAAGAGAGGAAGGAGTAGTCTGCCGTCGCCTCGTTTCCGCCTAATCGGATTTTACCGTAAGGAGAAACAATTAAGCCTAAGCAAAACAGTACAAAAACATTGCCCGACCAGATAAATAACCAGTCGAAGGAACCAATAATTTTCCACTTGATACCGTCCAGCACAGACTTGGCCGTCTCGGCATCAGTTATCAGGGTGGCCAGCAAAAAAGCGGCAATGAGACCTGCGCTGACCCCAAACACGGGGTTATGCACGTCAAAACCCCACTTCTGCACATTATCCTGGCCGATCGTATAGTCGGTACTTTCTATGCTGTATTTATCAATACCTTTCGTCATCGATTCTCTCCGTTAAAACCTCAAAGAATCACCACCAGGCAATCATTTAGATTTGACTAAAATGATTTGAACTCATAGCAATATGGTAGGAATAATCGCATCTATTGTAACGCCATAGACGCTTACGTCCAATAGTTCCCTATTTTTTAGCCAATTAATGACACAAAAAGGTGCTTAAACGTCTATTAACGTCACAGTCACTACCATGACCCATTGTTTGAGCACTAACAATAAGGCTTGCTTTTGCAATAGATAAACATGCAGTAAAGAGACAAGCCAGCAGCACACTGACACTCTCTTCTATCGACAAATCACTTGAAAGCCCGATTGCGCCACCGCTACTATCAAGGTCACTCACTTACGGCGATAAAAAGGACAAGGATGCAAAACACCATACTCATCACAGGCGTTGGTAAACGCATAGGTCTCTACCTGGCGCAGGCATTTATTGCTCGGGGAGACAAGGTGATTGGCACCTATCGTCGCCACTATCCCAGCATAGAGACTTTACGAACCCAGGGCGCCGACCTCTACCCTTGCGACTTTACTGACCAAATCCAAATTGATGAGCTGATAGCGACATTGCTGCAGCATTATCAAAGTGTAGATGCTGTGATCCATAATGCCTCACTCTGGCTAAGCGACGATGATCCTTTAGGTGCCGATAAAATTATTGAACAGATGATGCAGGTACATGTGTATGCCCCTTACCAACTCAATCAGGCATTAGCGCCGCTGTTGCAGCGACAAGATAAACTGACCGATATCATCCATCTGACCGACTATGTGGCACAAAAGGGCAGCAAGAAACATATCGCCTATGCAGCCAGTAAGGCGGCGCTGGAAAACATGACCCTTTCCTTCGCCGCTAAGCTGGCACCCAAGGTAAAGGTAAACGCTATTGCACCTGCACTGATCTGTTTCAACGAGCAAGATGACGCCGACTATCGTGAAAAAGCGTTGGCCAAGTCGGTATTGGCCCGAGAGGGCGGTGAATTAGAGATGTTACAGGCGATCGACTACCTGATGCAGAGTCAATATATTACCGGGCGCAGCTTGGCGCTGGATGGCGGCAGGCACCTCAAATAGCCTCTTTTAGTGACCACTGAAACAGCAGGGCAAACTCAGGCACAGATCAATCATTGAGGCACAAAAAAGCGAGGCTCATGCCTCGCTCTCTTTAATCACACCAAGCGTAAATCGACACTCACTCCCGACATACAGGGCAAGCAGTCTGCTTAGGAAGCTTCATTTCACGAAACTCCATGGTCATGGCATCTATCATCAAAATACGACCACTGAGGGTTTTCCCCATCTTGGTCAGTACCTTGATCGCCTCGACCGCCTGCAGACAGCCTATCATACCGACCACAGGTGCCAGGATACCGGACTCGACACAGGTCAGCTGCTGATCGCCAAATAACTTGCTGTAGCAATGGTAACAGGGGCTCTGCTCACCATAATCAAACACGGTTACCGTACCTTCCATACGAATAGCAGCGGCAGAGACCAGGGGGATCTTGTACTTAAAACAGGCCTGATTCAATTGCTCGCGCACCACGATATTGTCGGTGCAATCCATCACCAAATGATGCTCGGCTACCAGCGCCAGAATCTGCTCATCATCGAGTACGGCGTTGATAGTCTCAACCTTTAAATGAGGATTGAGCTGTAGCAGGGACTCTTTTGCCGATTCTACCTTAGGCTGACCTATGTTGGCGTCATGGTGCAAAACCTGACGCTGCAGATTGGACAGCTCCACGGTATCGAAGTCCACCAGAGTCATCTGACCCACCCCGGCAACCGCCAGATATTGTGTCGAGGCGCAGCCTAAACCACCGGCACCTATCACCAGCACCTTGGCTTGCTTAAGCCGCTCCTGCCCCTCGAAATCCATCGCCTTGATCGAGATATGACGGCTATAGCGTAATATCTCCTTGTCAGAGAGGATCTCCTCTTGTGTGTTAGGCTCCATTGCCATTCTCCCTACAGTGCCAGCACTGTGTTGAAGGGCTCAACCGTGACTAGGCTGCCCTCAGGGGTATCACCCTGTTCCTGGGCCAAAATAATGAAGCAATTCGCCAGACTCATAGAGGTGAGCATGCCAGAGCCTTGGCCGCCGGTAACACTTACCTCGACTTCGCCCTGGGCGTTTTGACTGAGCACACCGCGCTGGTATTCGACACGCCCTGGAAACTTACGCAGATTGCCCTTAAGTTTGGCCTGCAACTGCAACGGCTTCACCTGAGGCAAACCCTGCATCTTGTTCAGCAAAGGCCACACCAGCTTATAGAAGGTCACCATAGAGGAAACAGGATTACCCGGCAGACCACAGAATACCGCCTGGCCGAGACGGCCAAAGGCAAAGGGTTTACCAGGCTTGATGGCTAGCTTCCAAAAGGTGATCTCTCCCTCTTCGTCAAGGATCTGCTTAGTGTAATCGGCATCCCCGACGGAAACGCCACCCGAGGTGAGCACCATATCGGCATTGGCTGCGGCGTGACGAAAAGCCCCACGGATCGCCTCGGGATCATCTTCAATCACCCCAAGATCCATCCACTCCACATTGGCGCGGCTCAGTAACCCCTGAATACTGTAACGGTTTGAGTCATAGATCTGACCCGGTGCCAACTCGCTGCCCACTGGACGCAGCTCATCACCGGTCGAAAAGAAGGCAACCTTGACCTGACGAGTCACCCGAACTTGATTTGCCCCTATGGTCGCTAGCACCCCCATCTCGGCAGCGCCTATCTGAGTTCCGGCGCAGAGCACTTTAGCATGCCTCTTCACTTCTTCACCGCGAAGGCGCACATTGGCACCTAACACCTTGGGCGCCTCGATAACGATGTCGTCACCATCAACCTCTACCTTCTCCTGCATCTGCACTGTGTCATAACCCGGTGGCACTGGTGCACCCGTCATAATACGCACGCAGGTATTAGCCCTGGCCTCACCCTCAAAAGGATGCCCGGCAAAGGACTGACCTATCAAGGTGAAACGATTTCCCTGAGCTAGATCCTCGAAGCGGAAGGCATATCCGTCCATTGCCGAGTTATCGAAGGGAGGCAGATCTATGCTAGACGCTAAATCTTCTGCCAACACACGTCCCAAGGCGTGGGGCAGCTGCACCATTTCTGACTCTTCCAGCGGACGAACTTGTTCCAATAGCTTGATGATGGCTTCATCGGGATGCATTAGGCTGGGTTTTGCACAGGGATCGGCTTGCATAGACATAATGTACCTTAGCGTTAACTGTAGGATATGAGTAAAAGCGAATATTGCCGCTCATTATGCCACGCTCAGATCAGAAGACTATGATCTCAACGGCAGTTTTTGGCGGCAGCCAGCCCCTATTTAACCAAAAACAGCCACCAACTCCTACTGCCTCTATACGACTTATCCCTAAAGGCATAGATCAGCGCTAACCTATGCCGAAGTATTTGCCTTTAACCTTAACTTGTTGAGGAACATCTTTTATCCCATTCGGGAGGTATCTGGCTATACGGGGGTTATGACCTTTATTTCTCGACCCTAAAACCTAAAGACAAAATACTCATCCTTCCAATAGGATGGTCAATGCAACAGCACAACCAAGCAATATAGCACCGAGCCTCGAACGATAATTATTTGTATTTAAAAACATTAAGTTAAGTAAATATGGTTGCAATTCATCGGCGGCTTAAACACAATAGCCGGGCATAAAAAGATGACCACAACGAGGATGTAACTATGCTGGCACAAACGATGATAGATCAGTTGAACGCGCAAATTAATGTGGAGTTCTTCTCCTCTAATCTCTACCTGCAGATGAGCGCCTGGTGCGAAGACAAGGGCTTTGAGGGTGCCGCAAAATTTATGCGAGCGCACGCCGATGAGGAGATGCAGCACATGCATCGCCTGTTTACCTATGTAAGCGAAACGGGCGGCATGCCACTACTGGGCGCCATTGAGGCTCCTGAGTCACAGTTCGACTCACTGCTGGCACTATTTGAATACACCTATGAGCACGAGCAGATGATCACCAGCAAGATCAACGCCCTGGCTCACACCGCCTTTACCAATCAGGACTACTCGACCTTTAACTTCCTGCAATGGTATGTGTCTGAGCAGCATGAAGAGGAGAAGCTGTTTAAATCTATCGTCGATAAGATCCGTCTGGTTGGCGAAGATGGTAAGGCGCTCTTCTTTGTCGATAAAGATCTGGCGCAGATGGCGCAGCAAGAGTCTGGCAGTGTGATGACAGCAGGCGAATAAGCCGTCAGCGGGGTCAACAGGCCCCGCGTTCTGCCGTTTAGGACTGAAGCACAGGGCTGGTTTTTACCATGCCGCGTAATATGGGTTCTATCTCCTCCAGCGGCATTGCCTTTGAAATCAAATAACCCTGAACGAAATCACAACCCAACCCCTGCAGAAAACTACGTTGAGATTCGGTCTCTACTCCTTCCGCCACCAGGCGCATATCCAAGCTCTGCCCCATGTTGATGATCGCCTTGATCAGGTTGGCATCCGCCCTATCCTCCATCATGTTGTAAACGAAACTCTTATCTATCTTAATCACAGAGATGGGGAACTGCTTGAGGTAGCTGAGGGAAGAGTAGCCCGTACCAAAATCGTCCAGATAGATCTCGACCCCAAGATGACGAATGGCCGTTAAAGCTTTAAGGGACAGTTCGGTATCGGCCATCAGGATAGATTCGGTGATCTCTATGTGTACATATTGAGGGGCCACATCATACTTCTGCAGCAAGCCGTTGAGCATACAGGCAAAATGATTTGGGTCGCCATGGTTGAGCTGACGACTAGAAACGTTGATGGCCATGTCGATCATCAGTCCCTGGCTATGCCAATGACTCAGATCCCGCAGCGCCTGCTGGATAACCCACTCGCCTATGGGTTCGATTAACCCTGTTTCTTCGGCAATGGGGATAAATTCATCGGGCGACACGAGTCCCTTCTTGGGGTGATGCCAACGCAGCAGCGCCTCAACGGCTACACACTCACCACTACTGGTCTCGACAATCGGCTGATAATGCAAGCAAAACTCATGTTGTAGGACGGCGCTGCGTAACGACTGTTCCAGCGTAATACGTGCTAACATATTGCTGTTCATGTCGGCAGAGAAATAGCCGAAACAGTTACGGCCATCCTGTTTAGCCTGATACATGGCGGTCTCGGCGTTGCGCGTTAACACCTCCACACTGCTGCCATTACCGGGATAACAGCCGATGCCGACACTGGCGGAGATCAACAGTTCGTTGCGATTGATACCGAAGGGCGATGACAGATGCTTCAAGATCTGCTTTGCACGCTGCTCTATCTCCCCTTGATGTTGAGTATGCCCCATCACCACCACAAATTCGTCACCACTGAGACGCGCCACGAAATCGTGTTGCTCAAGCAATGACTCAAGCCTGGCTGCGGCAACCTGCAGAAGCTCATCACCCACCGCATGGCCATAGATATCGTTAATGTATTTGAACCTGTCCAGATCGATAAATAGCACGGCCACGGCGCAGCAACGCTGCTCGGCGAGTTGTAACATCTGCGACAACTTGGCGTTATAGAGCTGACGATTGGGCAAGTTGGTCAGGGCATCATAGTTAGACTTGTACCAGATATCCTGCTCATATTTCTTGCGATTACTGATATCCAGGAATAGACCTATGTGTTGCACCACACGCCCCTTTTCATCCTTTACTACCGTAATGGCGAGGTATTCGGGATAGATCTGGCCATTCTTTCGCTTGTTCCAGATCTCCCCCTGCCACTTACCATACTGCTTAAGTGACTGCCACATCTGCTCGTAAAAGTGGCGGGGCTGCTGATGAGAGTTGAGAATCGCCGGACTACGCCCCTTGACTTCCTCCAGGCTATATCCCGTGATCTGAGTAAAGGCAGGGTTAACCGCCTCGATAAGATTATCCCTGTCAGTAACCACTATTCCTTCGGTGCAATACTCAAACACCGCCGAGGCCAAGGAGAGTTCGCGATTGGCCTTCTGACGCTCGCTCAACATAGCGTTTAACGCCATCGACATCTTGGCCACCTCATCATTGCCATCCACGGGCACAGAGAGTTGCAGTTGGGTATCCTGCGCCATACGCTGCATCAAAGAGGCGACCGTACCGATACGGGTCACCAGATTATTTACAATAAGTCGTCCCAAGATCACCAAAAACAGAAAATTACACAGGGCCGCCACTATGCCTAACAGCAAGAGTGACTCAGCCTCACGCCCCTGACGTTCAGCGACTCGGGCGATATTGCTACTCAAAGTTAAACTGGCTTGATTCATCTGCCCCAAGGCATCGCTGGATAATGCCCACCAAGATTCACTACTGACGATAGGTGCTTGATGTTGCAGCTGCGCCAGCGCAGCTAACATAGCTTGATCTTCTGTGCCGGAGCGGCGCTGTTCAGGCAGTGGACCAGCATTACCCGCCCGCTTGTGTGCCCGCTCGGCATCGACCGACTGACGATACTGCTCCACCGTACTGGCAATGGTTTGCAGGGCCTGACGCTGATGCAAGGTGAGGTAAGGCAAGGTTTGAGCCTGTTGCAATAGCGCCTGAATCGCTAGGCTATCTTCGGCAAACAGCAGCAGGTGAGCCTCTTCACCCGAGAGCAAGAAATCCTGATAGTGATCGATCAATCCACCAAAGCCGAGTCGATTCCTAAGTTGGTTCGCCATGGAGATCAGACTTACCTGTCCTCTCACTCGCTCCTTAATCTCATTCAGCTCCTGAAGCGCTTCGTTATCTAGGGTCTCCTCGACTAAGGCGCGGTCGGCGGCAGAGGTGGTCGACAACATCTCATGAAAGGCATCAAGCAGATCATTTTTCATCGCGTACTGAGAAAGATAGGCTTGAGGATCCAGGCTGTCGGCAGACAAGAGGCGATTCATCAGGTCACGATCTTTTCCCACCAGCTCCTGCAACTTCAACATATGGATTAGATCGTTATAGGCCTTAGCCAGTTGAATATTTTGCACCTGAGATTGTATCTGAGAGATGAGCACCAAGAGGTGTTGGGTAAACTCGCTGTAATAGTTAAAGCTTACGCCCTCATTGCCCCTGTCGATATCCTGGCGAATCGTCTTTAGCCGGTCGGCTAAGGCATGAATGGTTGCGACACTCTGCTGCAAATTAACGCTGGGCCGGTCAACATCATTGAGGGAGCGATTTAAGGCGGCAATGTCGGGCGCATCTAACAGCTCATGCAACAGCTTGTCTGCTTGGCTTCGCTGAGCTAAAAGACGCTGCTGAAACTGAGCCCCCTGACTGGCGACTATGCCCGCAGACAAGCCACGTTCATTTTGCAGAGCAAAGATCAATTTCTGGCTCTGCTCGGTGATCACAACACCAAGGGCGTTACGCTGTGCCGTCTGCTGGCGTTCAACAAGATCGAACATACGCAAGCTGCCGAAGATCAACAGCAGCAACATAGGGATAGTCGCCAACAAAATTAACTTCTGGCTCAGACTATACCGATTCAGCATAGATGACATCTAAAGCGCTCCTTGCTCGATAACCACAAAAGCAGACGCTACGAAAAATAGGGTCTGAGAGTAGTAACATAGCCGAACGTTGGCGTCATACCTATTTCACCAAAGTCTAATCTAGGTCACGAAAATAGAAGCGCAGGGATACAGTGTTTACTAAGTTGTTATTTTTAATTGGCATTTAGGGAAGCGAATAAGAGTACGGCTACAAATACCAACAAACAAGAGACATGCTTATCCCTGATTGTCGATGAATTGAACAGGGGTTTTAGCTTATATTGATAAACAAAGAGCCAAATATTGGCTCTTTGTTTATTTTAATTTAACTCGCTTTTAATTAACTCACTTTCTCAAGCAAAGACTTACGATAGCAGACGATATCTTCTATGGTCAGTACCGGCATCTGATGCTGCTGGCCGAAGGCGATGATCTCAGGCAGTCGCGCCATGGTGCCGTCGACATTGGTGACCTCACAAAGCACACCAGCAGGCTTAAGGCCGGCCAGCTTCATCAGATCTATGGTGCCCTCTGTATGCCCGCGGCGGGTCAATACACCACCCGGCTGTGCCCTTAGTGGGTAAACATGGCCAGGACGTGCAAGGTCGCTTGGCTTGGCGTCATCGGCTATCGCGGCCTTGATGGTAGTAACGCGATCGGCGGCAGAAACCCCGGTTGTCACCCCAACCTTTGCCTCGATGCTCACAGTAAAGGCGGTGCCATACTGACTGGAGTTATCTTGAACCATAGGTGGCAGGTCCAGCTGTTTTACCCGTTCGTCGGTCAGACAGAGACAAACAATGCCGCTGCATTCACGGATAAGCAGGGCCATCTGCTGATTAGTAAGATGCTCGGCGCTATAGATAAGGTCGCCTTCATTTTCGCGATCTTCATCATCGACCACCAATACACCTTGGCCGGCACGCAGCGCCGTTAAGGCAGCTTCGACACGGGTAATGGCATCACCAAAAGGAGAAAGTAGAGACTGATTCATGGTTAAATCCTTAGTAAGACTAATAAAATGGTTTTTTCCAGAATCAGGGCATGCAGAAAATGGCTTCGCTAGGATGAGACTCCCAGACTCGCCGAATAAGAGGTGTACAGACGCAAGCATCACCCAGGCATTCGCCAGGCTGCTCACGGTCACGCTATCTTATATTCTCTTTCATCCGGACTTAGTGCACCTAGGTGCTCATTACCGTCGGCTCTGGAATAAGTGGCTAGTCGCGCACGTCACCAGATCTGCTGACCCTATCCCGCAGGATAGGCGCTCGCGGGCTTACATCGCATAAGATGATCACCGCCGGTGGGGAGTCTCACCCCGCCCTGAGAACTTACTTTCCATCGCAGGAAAGCGCCGCTATGGTGCGCCTAAATCCACCAAAGTACAAGTCCAAGGGGTGACAAGTGTAAGGCAGATCACCTAAGCTCATGCTTCAAGCTCAGCTCTCTTTTTGCTAATACAAGGTCAGCCCAATGCCAGGGATAAATCCCCCCATCGCTCACAAACACCCCCATCGACTCAAGCATCATGGCGGTGAGCGTATTGATAACTACTTTTGGCTCAGAGACGATACTCGCCAGTCTCCCCAGGTATTGGCACATCTTGAAGCGGAAAACCGCTACCATGAAGCCTGTTTTGCTCCCTTTAAGCCTTTGCAGCAACAGCTGTTTGACGAGTTGATCAACCGTCTAGACAGGGATGAGTCGAGCGTACCCTATCGCTGGCACAGCCATTGGTATTACAAGCGTTATCAAGGCGAGGGGGAATACCCGCTATTTGCCCGAAAACCTGTACAGGAGGGCGATGAACAGCTGCTACTGGATGCCAATCTTAGAGCGGAAGGCCAGGAATTTTATAGCCTGGGAGCTCTTAGTGTCAGCCCCAACGAGTCCTTGCTCGCAATCAGTGAAGATACCCTGAGTCGGCGCATCTACACCATCAGCATTAAACGCCTGGACACCGATGAATGGCTCAATGACACGCTAACAGATACCGATGGCGAAATAGTGTGGGCCAACGATAACCGGCACCTGTTTTATATCGCCAAAGATCCGCAAACCCTATTAGGTAATCGTGTCTATTGCCACCGTTTGGGTGAGCCACAATCGAGCGACCGTCTGGTCTATGAGGAAAGCGACGACAGCTTCTATTTGTCGATTTCAAAAAGCCTGGATGAGTCGCGTATCTTGCTGACTCACGAAAGCACAACCACCAGCCAGGTCTCGGTGCTCAATGCCGATCTGAGTGATGGGAAATTTGAGCCTCTACTGGCGCGTGAGACAGGGCACGAATACTCGGTGGCCAAGCGCGGCGATGAATATTACATACTCACCAATTGGCAGGCGGTCAACTTCCGTCTGATGAAAGCCAAGGAAAGTGAGATCGGCGATAAAAACCGTTGGCAGGAGGTGATCGCGGCCGATGACGCTCGCCGCCTGGAAGATCTTTTAGTACTGAGAGACTATCTGGTGGTGCAGTATCGCCATCAGGGACTGAGTCAAATACGCATCTTGCCCCTCAACGGCCAACCTGAGTATGAGCTTGCCTTCGACGACGCCGCCTATGTGGTAGGGCTAGACGTCAACCCCAGCCAGGATAGCCATTATCTGCGGATCTACTACGCCAGCCTCTCGACACCCGAGTCCATCTACCAACTAGATCTTACCCAGACAACGGCCAGACAATTGTTGAAGCAGGAGAAGGTTCTCGGTGGTTTCGACAGTCAAGACTATCAGACAGAACGACTCTTCATCGATGCCAGAGACGGCGCCAAGGTGCCAGTGACCTTAGTGTATCGCAAAGACACCTTCCGCCAAGATGGCAGCAACCCCTTGTATCAATATGGTTATGGCGCCTACGGTTACACTATAGAACCCGATTTCGACAGCGCCATTGTCAGTCTGCTGGATCGAGGCGTCGTCTATGCTATCGCCCATGTGCGTGGCGGTGAGATGCTGGGACGCCCCTGGTATGAGGCGGGCAAACTCATGCACAAACAGAACAGTTTCAACGACTTTATCGATGTCACCCAAGCCTTAGTTGAACAGGGCTATTGCGCCAAAGATAAAGTGGTCGCCAGCGGTGGCAGCGCCGGTGGACTGCTAATGGGAGCCGTGATCAATCAGGCTCCACAGCACTATTTTGCTGTCGGGGCCCATGTACCCTTTGTCGATGTCGTCACCACCATGTTAGATGAATCGCTGCCACTAACCACCAATGAATACGATGAGTGGGGGAATCCTAACGAGGCCGAGGCCTACCACACTATGCTGAGCTATTCGCCTTACGATAACGTCAGTCGGCAGGCCTACCCTCACCTGCTGGTGACCACAGGGTTACATGACTCTCAAGTGCAATATTTCGAGCCCGCCAAATGGGTCGCGAAGCTTAGAGAATATAAGACTGACGATCATCTACTCTTATTTCATATCAATATGGAGGCGGGTCATGGCGGCAAAAGCGGCCGCTACCGTCACTATGAAGACACGGCCGAAGAGTATGCCTTTTTCCTCGGCCTGCTGGGGTTGGCGTAATATGACCCAGACAGCTGCTGCGCTGTGGAGTCTTTATATGATCCGCTGCGCCAAGGGACAACTCTATACCGGCATCACCACAGATATAGACCGCCGTTTCAAGGAGCATAGCGACAACGGCCCCAAGACCGCCAAGTTTCTGCGGGGCAAGGGGCCCCTGGCCTTAGTCTACCGTGAACAGGTGGGTAGCCACTCGGCGGCACTAAAGCGTGAAATAGCCGTGAAAAGGCTCACAAAAACACAAAAACTCGCGCTCATACAATTTGATGCAAATACCGAAAAGCCATGACATCTATGTGGATAAAAAACTAAAAATCATAGATTAAGGGTGAAACAAACCAAATAGCCAAACCCAAAGAGATATTAATCAAAGATTTAACACAAGCTAAACACCTTTACTTCCCCATAACAAACCTCTATCTTAGGCGGGCGCGTTTATGTGGAAAAACAATGAAATTACTAAAACAAGCAAAGGCAATGGGAATGCCTGCGCAAGACAGTTACCAGGGACGCGGCTTTATTGGATTACTATTGATTCTGCTCTGTCTGCACCTCGTGCTGTTAAACACCACGATCAATCTATCCCTGTTTCGATTCTTTAACGGCATCGCGGCTTTTGCGCCCGTAGACCTGCTCCTACTCATCACAGATCTTGGTAATGGCGTCACCTTAGGGGTGATCACTCTCTGCTGTCTGGTCAAGCGCCCCGAGCTGCTAGTCAGAGTCATTATCGCAAGCGTGCTGTCGCTGATTTTGGTACCTCTGCTAAAACAGACCTTTGACGCTCCTCGCCCAGCCGCATTGCTGGAAACCCTAAATATTGTCGGCGAAATCCGTCTCACGCACAGTTTTCCATCTGGCCACACCGCCACCGCCTTTCTATTTGCCGGTACCCTGTTTTTTGCTTACAAGCAGACACAAATCAAGCTATTGGCAATCAGTTTCGCCGCCCTGATAGGTCTATCCCGCATTGTTGTGGGGGCTCACTGGCCAGAAGATGTGGTCATGGGCGCCTTCGTCGGTCTCTTTTGTGCCTACGCCGCGGCGCATTGCCCCGAAATCAGCTTATCTCAGCGCCATAAGGCCCTCATTCTGAGCTTTCTCTGGTGTGTGTTAGTCGTAAGTGAGTTAGACAAGAGTTTCGATAAAGAGGTCACTTGGTCAATCCTGACATTAAGATGGGGACTACTGAGCACGGCCGCAATCTTGATCTGGCGAGAGTATGGCACCGCGCAGCGAGTTAAACGCTGGCTAGCCACACAGAGCTAACGCTTAAGGTAACATTCACGCTTTCTTCACACTTTGCAGCCTACACTAGGCGCTTATTAGATGAAGAGATATGTGATGTTTCAACCAAATCAGACACTGACCAGCAGGGACAGTCCGCAGGCATTGACCACTGACCGCAACCACTATGGCATGCTGCTGTTCCTCTTCGGCATCCTGATGCTGCTCTGTTTGAATAAGGAGCTCAACCAAGGGCTCTTTGCCGCCATCAATGGCCTGTCACCACATCTTCCTCAATGGCTGCAACTTGGGATTACCGATTTAGGCCACGGCAGCACCTTAGGCACCATAGTGCTCATCTGTCTGCTGCGCCGCCCAGAGTTAATGCCCAGAGTATTGGTCGCTAGCCTGCTATCGATGATTTTAGTGCCACTGTTGAAACAATATTTTGATGCCCCCAGACCCGCTGCGACCCTCGATTTTCTCTATATCGTTGGCGAAACGCGCCTGAACTACAGTTTTCCCTCGGGCCACAGTACCAGCGCCTTTCTATTTGCAGGCACCCTTCTCATGGTGGCGCAGCAAAATAAAATTAAGCTGGCACTCCTGTTCGGAGCTAGCCTGATCGCCCTATCGCGCATCTTAGTCGGTGCTCACTGGCCAATCGACACACTGGCAGGCGCCTTGTTGGGACTTAGCTGCGCTTATCTGGCTTCGTTCGTTCCTCTGCTGCGCGTCAGCGACAGGCACTGGCGAATCATCTTAGGCATACTACTTATCACCCTGATGGTGTGCCAGTTTAAAGAGACTTCATCGCATATGGCGTGGCAGATCATTGGACTGCGCTGGGGATTGCTGATGCTGGCAACGGCGCTGCTGATCAGACAGCAGCTGAGATCTCAGCAGCAATTGACACTAGGTAAATGGGTGAAAGCCTGACCCACTTGCCTAATAGTAAAGGGGTGGGCAGCGGCTAACCAAGGACTCAAATTCAGACCTTAGATTAGCCTCCGCGCCGGGAAGTCCTAGCCTTAGTCTATGGTGACCTGGCCCTGAATATTGTCGAAGCTAAGGCTGCCAGAACCCGCCTCTATGATGTGCAAACCTTGAGAGCCCGCGACGCGAATACCGCCTGAACCATCATCTATGGTCACCTTACCCTCAACCTCTCTTACTTCGATGCCACCAGAACCGTCTTCAATCGTCACATCACCCTTGACCAACGCTATGCTAAGGTTACCTGAGCCGTCATTGATATCGATATTCCCCATCACATTAGTCAGGGTAATACTGCCAGAACCATCGTCGATACTGAGCTTTTTGCCACCGTCGATATCTATCGCTCCAGAACCATCTTCAATCTGCATATCCGCCAGCACGCCGCGAATCGCTATGGCACCTGAGCCATCATTAATATCCAGCTGCATGTGGGCTGGCACCTTGACCACAAGATCTATGTAAGGAGAACGGCTGCTCGAAAAAGAGAGTCGGCTGAATGAGTCGAAGTTAGCAACCAGCTTAGCCTTGTTACCAGAACGAACTAAGGTTAATTCTGGCTCGGCGCCGTCATAACCATAAATGTCTGCATCCAAAGTAATACTCTCTACCGACGCATCTCCGATCACCTTCAGGGCACCGGCCCCGGTGTGCGCCACCAGGGTATCTAATTCACTCGCTGCCAATGTCAATTGCACCTGCTTGTGATAGTCGAAGCTATCCCTTCCCGCGCTATTCACATTCACAATACATCCTGTGAGTCCGAAAATCAGAGCCGTAACCATAGCCAGTGAGCGAGCCAACATAAAAACCTTCCTTAATATCTGCTAAAAATTCCAAACGCCGCAGCGCTTTGCTAGCTCATCTAAAGCAGATAACATGCCAAAAGTTATCTAGTTGTTTTTAATATGTTATTATCCACAGAGTGGCATTTCGCTAAGGATATATCACCATCTCAATCGTGGGATTAGTTACTATTTAGTGAAATACATCATCAACTTATAAGGCAAAGGCATGGACTATTTAACCCTCAACCGAACAGCCTGGAACCACAGAACCCTAGAGCATCTGGACTCAAGCTTCTACGATGTGGATGGCTTTCTTGCCGGCAGCAGCTCGCTGCAGGAGATAGAACTGGCCGACCTGGAAGTGAAGGGGAAAAGCCTATTGCACCTGCAATGTCACTTCGGCTTGGATACCCTCTCCTTTGCGCGCATGGGTGCCAAGGTAACAGGGGTGGATCTCTCCGATACCGCCATCCATCATGCAAGACGACTGGCCGATGCCTGCCAGCTAACCGCAGACTTTATCTGTTGCGATCTTTACGAGGCCGCCGATCGACTGCAACAACAATTTGATATCGTCTATACCTCCTATGGCGCCCTCTGTTGGCTACCGGATCTCAGCCGCTGGGCCAAGCTGATTCATCAGTCGCTAAAGCCCGGTGGCCAGTTTTATATGGTGGAGTTTCACCCGGTACAGGCGCTGATGGAAGGCTACAGCTACTTTGCCCAGCAAGAGCCAGATGTGGAGGAGGAAGGCACCTATACGGAAAATGCCAGCGACAACAAACACACCATGGTGACCTGGCCACACTCTCTGGCCGATGTGATAAACGCTTTAGTTGGCGCAGGGCTGAGAATCGACGTCATACAGGAATATCCCTTCAGCCCCTATGACACCTTTGACAATCTGGTGACGGGTGAAAGTCTGGGGCTGACTAGTGACAGACCCAGATATTATCAATTGCATCAAGGCAAGCCCATTCCTCTGGTCTATAGCGTGTCGGCCAGCAAACCCGAGTAGCGAACTTTCCCTTGGAATAAAAAAAGCAGGCTAAGCCTGCTTTTTTGTTTAGTCTCTCAGCACGGGATAAACCCTGTACTGCTTGTCATAGTAAGGGCTACGCTCATAGAACCAACGCAGTCTCGCCTGGGCATCCTTGGCGAACTCAGGATCTTTTAACGCGGCCTCAAACTCGGCCGCCAGGGCTGGATCTTCTTTCAGCATCTTAACCGCCAAAGGCTCTACCGCATAATGCTCGATATATTCGGTACGGGTAAATATGGGATTAAAGAAGCCCCACTGTAGCAGCGAGTCGGGTGATTGCGGCTCCAACAAGAGAATGGCCAGGTCACCTAGTGGCTGCTGTGTGCTGATCTTTACAGTGCCAGCAGGCAACTCAAGCTTCGTCTTATGGCTCGATACGGGCGCAGAGACTCGCTGGCGTCCCTCGTAATCCTTAGCGGCAAACGTCGGCTCCCCAAATTGATATTGAGTCAGGGTCAACTCGGTGGGCTGCTCCAAACGCGTCATGCGTATGCCATGAATGTTCAGGCGCTCGATCACCTCTTGCCACTGGGGTGGAATATAGTAAGCCGAAGGGCGATTCACCTTAATCTCAGCCTGGGTATTACCGATAACGGATAAATTCTCATATAGCTTGGGCTCGCCGGTCCAACGCACTACCGTCTCACCACTAATGGGACTCTGCTCCAGGCGATAGTCGATCCCCTTGAAGTCCCATCCTTTAGGCTGCTTCTCCGACTGCCAGGTCAGAGTGATACGATCGCTATAGCGGTAGCTATCCTGCTTGATGGCACTGCGCAGCGACGTGCCCTGTTCACCTAAGATCTCCAGAGTCGATGCCAGCATCACATAGGTGCCGAGTACCCTCTGCTTAAAGGGCTTAAGGCTGTGATTTTCGATCAATATGGTGGGCAGATGGCGTGCGTCACCATAACCGTTTGAGTAACGTGGGCTCGCATTCCACAAGGACATGCCCTGACTCATGTCGCGATTGTCGATGGCAAACACCAAGGGGCCGGGCACATGCCCTTGAGCTGTCAGCGCCTGTTCGACCAAAGGTCGATACTTATCATTGAGCCAGCGATAACTGGCCGGGCTAAGTCCCTGAGCCAAGTTGTAGCCAAAGGTGACGTCATATTGATAGTCGATACCGTCGGTAACATGCACATCGATATAGAGATCTGGTTGCCAGCGATTAATCGCCGCCAACATATGCTGCATCTCTAAGCTATCGGCCTTGGCATAGTCACGGTTGAGGTTGAGGTTGTTGGCCGTGGTGCGCCAGCCCATCTCCACCGGGCCTCGTTGATTCACGCGATTAAATTGCCCGCTACGTTCATGGGCATCGACGCTGAAGATAGGTACAAACAGGAGATTCGCCCCATCTAGCAGGGCCTGCTTATCTCCCATAACCATGTCGCGCAGCAACATCATGCCCGCATCCTTGCCATCAATCTCACCCGAGTGAATACCTGCCTGCACCAGCAAACTGGGCTTGCCGTTAGCCTGCAGCTCCTCAGGAGTATTAACGCCCTCTTGCGATGCCACTATCATCCAGATATCCCGCCCCTGAGGGCTCTTGCCCAGCGAAACCTTGTGCAGCTTGTCGCTGGTGGCAATCAACTTATCCAACCAGCTAAAGGTCTCGTCATAGTTGGGGCTGGTTTTTAATCCCCCTAACTCGAAGGGCGTTGCCCAAGGGTCATCCAATCCACGCAGCAAGGTCTCGCTAGCCCCCTGCCAAGTGATGGTCGGCGGCAGGATGGCATCATTAACATAAGTACTATTTAACGAGGGTTGAGCCACTTGTGGATCGCTGGTTTCTGCCATGGCAGATGCGCCGAAGGCGGCAAGGCAGAGAAGTGTAGCGCGAGAATATAGGGACATCTTAGATTACCTAACGGCTTATTATTAGCCGATTATCTTTCAATAAATAACCTGCAAGTGCAATACCTTAGGCAATAAAAAGCCCGGCTTAAACCGGGCTTTTTGATTAACTCGCTAACGCTTATTCTTCAGAGGGTGACTCAGCAGCTTGTTGCGCCGCACCCTTTTTCTCGCGCTTACTAAAGATACGCTCGACGATCACGAAGAAGATAGGGATAAAGAAGATCCCCAGGAAGGTCGAACTCATCATACCGCCCAATACACCTGTACCGATGGCGTTCTGACTGCCCGAACCCACGCCCGAACTGATCGCCAGCGGGACAACACCAAGACCGAAGGCCAGTGAGGTCATCAGGATAGGACGCAAACGTACCCGCACCGCATGCAGAGTCGCATCCACCAATCCAGCGCCCTTATCGTAAAAGTCTTTGGCAAACTCAACGATCAGGATGGCGTTCTTGGTTGCCAAGCCCACGGTCGTCAGCAGACCCACCTGGAAGAATACGTCATTGGGCAAACCGCGACCATTCATCGCCAGTAAGGCACCGATAATCCCCAGCGGTACCACTAAGATCACCGCGAAGGGTACAGACCAGCTCTCATATAGAGCCGCCAGTACCAGGAAGACCACCAGAATAGACAAGGCATACAAGGCTGGCGCCTGGTTACCCGAGAGACGTTCCTCATAAGAGAGGCCGTTCCACTCAACACCAAATCCAGGTGGTAGCTTAGCCACCATAGCTTCGATGTCAGCCATAGCCGCACCCGTACTGTAACCCTGAGCCGTACCACCCTGGATGTTCATCGCAGGTAGACCGTTGAAACGCTCAAGACGCGGTGAACCGTATTCCCAACTGCCGGTTGCAAAGGCAGAGAATGGTACCATCTCACCCTGACTGTTACGCACATACCAGGTATCAAGATCTTCTGGCTGCATGCGGTATTCGGCATCACCCTGTACATAAACTTTCTTCACACGACCACGATCGATGAAGTCATTTACATAGCTACCACCCCAGGCGGTCCCCAGGACACTGTTTACGGCGTCGATGTCGATGCTCAAGGCACGAAGCTTAGCGTGATCGACATGAATACGGTACATAGGCGCATCTTCCTGACCGTTAGGACGCACGCCCACCAGGTTTGGATTTTGTGCAGCCATGCCCAGCAACATGTTACGGGCTTCGAGCAGCTTATCATGGCCTTGACCATTTCTATCTTGCAGATAGAAATCGAAACCGTTTGCCGTACCCAGCTCGATCACCGCAGGGGGCACGAAGGCAAATACAAAAGCTTCTTTAATCTGCGAGAACATGCCCATGGCTCGTCCAGCAACAGAATTCACATCCTGTCCAGGCCCAGTACGCTCTGACCAATCCTTCAAGCCAATGAAGGCAATACCCATGTTTTGTCCACTACCAGCAAAACTGAAGCCCGATACGCTAAACACCGACTTAACACTATCTCCCGTCTCATTGAGATAGAAGTCAGTGACCTTATCCATCACATTTTTGGTGCTTTCCTGAGTCGAGTTGGTCGGCAAAATAGCCTGGGTAAACAAAATACCTTGGTCTTCATCAGGTAAGAAGGCTGTCGGCATGCGCATGAAGATCCAGCCCACAGCAACGGTCAGGGCCAGATAGATCAACATGACGCGTCCGGCGCGCTTGATCATCGCTGCGACACTCGCCTCATAACGCGAGGTCATCTTGTCGAAGCTACGGTTAAACCAACCGAAGAAACCGGTTTCGATGCCATGATGCCCTTTGGCAATAGGTTTCAGCATGGTGGCACACAGGGCCGGCGTCAGAATAATCGCTACCATCACAGATAGCGCCATCGCCGATACGATAGTCACAGAGAACTGACGATAGATAACGCCGGTAGAACCCGACATAAACGCCATAGGCACAAATACCGCCGACAGTGTCAGACCGATACCCACCAAGGCGCCGGTGATCTGATCCATCGACTTCTTAGTGGCCTCAATAGGGCTCAAGCCCTCTTCTGACATCACACGTTCGACGTTCTCCACCACCACGATGGCATCATCCACCAGCAGACCGATGGCCAATACCATAGCGAACATGGTGAGGGTATTAATTGAGAAGCCGGTTGCCGACAAGATAGCAAAGGTACCGAGCAACACCACAGGTACCGCAATAGTCGGGATAATGGTGGCGCGAAAGTTCTGCAAGAAGAGGTACATGATCACAAACACCAGGACCACAGCTTCTAACAGAGTATGCACTACGCCCTCGATCGATTTCTCAACGAAAGGAGTTGTATCATATGGATAAACGACTTCAAGCCCCTGAGGGAAGAAGGGTTTCATCTCATCAACTTTTTCACGCACTAGCTCGGCGGTCTGCAAGGCGTTCGCACCGGTAGCCAACTTGATGCCTATACCTGCCGCTGGGCGGCCGTTATAGAAAGACTCGACCGAGTAACTCTCTGCACCTAGCTCGACACGCGCAACATCTTCGAGGAAAACCTTGGCACCAGAAGTGTCCGACTTGATGATAATCTTCTCAAACTCTTCTGGCGTCTGCAGACGACTCTGAGCTGTCACAGTAGCATTTAGCTCCTGACCCGCAATGGATGGCGCCCCCCCAAGCTGACCGGCAGATACCTGAGCATTCTGCTCACGAATCGAGGCTATGATGTCAAGGCTGGTAAGGTTGTATTGCGTCAGCTTAAGTGGGTCGAGCCATATACGCATGGCGTACTGAGCACCAAACAGCTGGATCTCACCCACACCCGCGACACGACTCATAGGATCCAAGACATTGGAACCCACGTAGTCAGAGATATCATTCTTGTCCAGAGAACCATCTTCTGAAACAAAGCCCAATACCATCAAGAAACCCGAGCTGGATTTGTTAACCTTAACCCCTTGCGCCTGCACTTCTTGAGGTAACAGAGGCATAGCAAGTTGTAACTTGTTCTGCACCTGAACCTGAGCGATATCAGGCTCTGCCTCGGCATTAAAGGTCAAGGTGATCTGAGCATTACCAAAGCTGTCACTGGTTGACGAGATATAACGTAGATGGTCAATACCCGTCATACGCTGCTCGATCACCTGAGTCACAGTATCTTCCATGGTTTTAGCAGATGCGCCTGGATAAACAGCACTAATCGTCACTGTTGGCGGTGCGATACTCGGGTATTGAGACACGGGAAGCTTCATAATAGAAAGCACCCCGGCCAACATAACAATAATTGCAATCCCCCAGGCAAAGATAGGGCGATCGATGAAAAAACGAGCCATAACTTTACCTTACTTTTGTTGTTGCTTGTCTGATTGCGTCTCACTTAACGGCTTAGCCACCACGGGAGCACCCGGACGAATCTTTTGTAGCCCTTCGACAATCACCTGCTCACCAACCTTGAGACCACTGGTAATACGCCACTGATGGTCAATCACCTCAGCGGTGGTTACCACTCTTGGCTCAACCTTATTATCAGCACCAATCACCATGGCGACGGCCTGGCCCTTGGTATTACGGGTTATCGCCGACTGTGGTACCAAGATAGCCTTAGGATCTGTGCCCGCATTGAGCACGGCGCGAACATACATACCAGGAAGCAAAACACCATCTGGATTAGGGAACTCAGCTCTTAATGTCACAGAACCGGTATTCTCATCCACGCTGACTTCGGCGAATCTAAGAGACCCCATATGCTCATATACGGTGCCATCTTCCAAGATCAGACGCACATCGGCGTTATCGGCCGCCTGCAACTGGCCCTGCTTAAGCTTGGCTTTTAAACGCAATAACTGGGCGCTTGACTGGGCGATATCCACATTGATGGGATCCAACTGCTGGATCGTCGCCAGTGCAGCACTCTGATTGGCTGTCACTAGGGCACCAGCGGTCACCGATGACTTACCGATACGGCCAGAGATAGGCGCCTTCACCTGAGTGTATTCCAGGTTGATCTTAGCGGTATTGATAGCCGCTTTAGCCACAGTCACATTAGCCTGAGCCTCTTTATAAAGAGCATCGGCTTCATCAAAATCTTGCTGGCTAATGGCATCTGTCTTAATCAATGCCTTGTATCTAGCAGCCTTAGCCTTAGCCGATACTAAACCAGCATTGGCTCTCGCCAGATCCGCCTCGGCACTAACCAAAGCAGCCCTGTATGTAGAAGAGTCGATTTGATAGAGCGACTGACCTTCGGTCACCTCTCCCCCTTCAACAAAGCCACGCTCGGTAATGATACCTGTGACCTGGGGGCGTACTTCCGCTTCAAGAAACGCTTTGCTGCGACCCGGTAGTTCCACTTGAATAGCCTGAGGTTGCTCAACAACCTTTACCACGCCAACTTCCATACTCTGAGGGGCTGCAGCAGACTGACCTTGGTTCTCGTCTTGGCCACAACCTGTTATCCATAACGCCACACTAACTAACGAGGCAATTTTCACTATTTGCCGCATGAGAACTCCTAATCAAAGCCGCAACAAAAAACACCCATGCACAAATGAGTGCTATGGGGTTGTCTTGTATAAGCAAGTTTATAAAATAGATCGAGATGACTATTTATCTCATACCTTGCTGGGGGCAACAAGAACTTAAGGGTGTAGATATTGTAAGTTAATGCAAATTTTTATTTTTAATCACGCCACATTGTAAAAACATAGTTAAATATGGCGCATTATTCCGCCGTTTTAGTGTTTTTTGTGTCTACCTTGTGATCTACCTCCCTCTTGGATGATGAAAAGCAACACCAAAATATATATAGCGTTTAGCCTTATATATTCATACTTTTTCACATCTTTATTTCATCAGTTCATCTGCTGCGATAAGGCCGTTCACAACTTCTCCTTATAGTCGGCTCATCGGCCAAATAACCCGCTAGATGAGATAATGATGATGAAGACTTTAACCCAGATAAAATACTCGCTCCTCCTTGGCAGCCTGCTGGTATCTACTGGCATTATGGCGACGCCACAAGACTCCCAATTATTGGGCGGCACGGTAACCGGCAAGCTGACGTTCGCTTCAGACTATGTCTTTCGTGGTGAATCAGAAACCATGGACGGCGATGTCCCTGTTGTACAAGGCACCTTAGGCTGGGGTAACGATAAGGGATGGTATGGCGGCGTGTACGCCTCAAATATCAAGTTTGCCGATCCCAACCTCGAAATAGTCACGGCTCCTTATATTGGTAAGGCGGGCACCTTCGGCGACTCAGGTATTACCTATGATGTCATGCTCTTCTCCTACCTCTACCCAGGCGCCTCCTACTCCAACTACACAGAGTTATGGCTTAAGGTCGGTAAGCAGTTCGGCCGAACCAACTTACAACTGGAAGTGACGCCCACCGTCGATGACTGGTTTGGTGTCGATGGCTGGCAAGGGGTCAACTACGCCATCCACCCAAGTTACCAGTTCGACAATGGCATTAACCTCTCGGCAAGTGTCGGCTATCAGGATTTAGACGGTAACGGCGCCGAAGGCTGGGGACATTGGAACCTAGGTGTCAGCAAAACGTTTGCCGGCCTGAGTTTCGATCTTAGATACCACGGCAGTACGGTAGATGAGAGCCATAAAGTCTACGGCACACAAACCAAGATTTTTGATGACCGAGTAGTCATCGGCGTTAGTAAGAGCTTTTAGTCACAGTAATATAGTTTCCATCTCTGCACGTTTTGCCAGCCCCTAAAAAGGCTGGCTTTTTTGCACATGGATGGACAGAGAGGGCATTTCCCCTTCCATGAGGGTCAGAATATTTATCCCCGGTGCTCAAGGCCTTTGGTGTTCCCGGCATCAAGTGGTATTTCCTTTATCCAAGAATATCAGTGCACATGGAGTAATATAGCTAAATACGGTTATCACCCACGCCGCAGGCAAGAATACGACTGATCTCGGCCAGCGAGCGGCCCGATTGCGCTTGCCACTCATTGAAGACCGCCTGCACCTGTTCTAATCCCCGCTTAGAGGTAAATCCATAGTCGATAAGCTTATGGGCCTGAAAATACCCTTTAACATCCTCGCTCAGAAGAAAGGTATCTTTGCCTATGGTACGTAAAAAATAGGGGCCGGTATTTCCCCCTAGGCGACAACCTAAACGTTTCAGTTCACTCCACAAGCCTATGATATTGTCACAGGGCCAATCGGCGATGTACTTGGCAAAGCTACCATGAGCCAGCTTAATCTCATGGATCATCAAGGCATTATCATAAATCGCCATGGTCTTTTTCAGGTGTCGAATCAAGCAGGGGTCACTGGCGCGCTGCTGAATCTGCTCGGGTGACAGCATTAAGATTTTATGAGGTTCGAAACCGAAAAAAGCCTCTTCATAGGCAGGCCACTTGTTCTCAACAATGCGCCACACAAACCCAGACTGAAACACCTTCTTGCTAAGCTCTGATAAGAGTTCGGCATCTGAATATTGAGCAATCTGAGATTGCGTTATAACCTCAGGCAGCCGCTCGGCCAGTCCCAGCTCTCCTCCCTTGCGCTCACAAGCACGCTGGTAGAGGCTATCGAAAGTTTCTTGTCGCGCCATCTTTACTGCTTTTCCTTATTAGCTAGATATTCTCCGATACGCACCCTGCCGCCACTAAGATCAGCCTGATTGGCTCAATTGGTTTACAAGCAAGGCAAATAACTCATGTTATCGGATGTTTTTACAACTATAGTAAACAATAACCCCTATTTATGGCGAAAATTCGCCTTGGCAGAGAGGTTTCCATGGATGCAGCTCAACTCTATCGCATGCTCGTCTTCGCCAGCGTCGTAGAACAGGGATCGCTGACACGAGCGGCAGATTCACTCAACATCAGCCGTTCCATGGTCAGCCAACATCTCAAGCGGTTAGAAGATCGCTGTCAGTATAGCCTGTTACATCGTACCACTCGGCGAATCGCACTCACTCAGGAGGGTGAAGCCTTTTATCACTACTGCGCCGAGTTGCTCAAACTCGCCAAGCAGGCTGAAGCTTCTATTATTCCCGCTAACGACCAACTGCAAGGCAGCGTCACTCTTACCGTACCTGAATCGCTTGGTGAACAGATTATCGCGCCAATCCTCAAGGCATACCACCAGCGTTACCCTCAGGTGCACCTGTCTCTATTACTCCAAGATAGCCAGCTTGACCTGGCGGAACATCAGATAGATATCGCCATTCAAATCGGCAAGAGCAATGGTGCAGAAACCAGGGCAACTAAGCTAACCCAGTATCACGAACGCTTAGTCGCAAACCCTGATTATATTTCACGTCACGGCGCCCCCTTGCACCCGGACAACCTGGCCCACCATCAATGGATCTTGCTGTCCAATAATCAATTGCCCAAACACTGCCAATTTGAAAATAGCGATGGCGACAGTTTCAAACTGCAACTCACCCCTTTTATCAACTGCAATAGCCTACAGGGAAGTCTAAGCCTGGCATGCCAAGGACTGGGGCTGACACTCTTGCCCGACCCAGTGATCAAACCCTACTTAGCCAATGGGGATCTAGTGCAGCTCTTACCCGACTACCATATAGGATGTGCCGCGCTCTATCTGGTTCACCCCTATGCAGAGGTGATCCCCCCCAGAGTCATGGCTATGATTAGCTTGCTTAGCGAGCGACTGACAACGGCTGAAGAGCTTTAAACAGCGATAAAAAGCAGGCCAGATAATGGATTTCGAACTACCATTAACTTATTGGTTCTGGGCAAATGGGAGGTGCATTTGATGGAACTGTTTTACCATCCCTTGTCACGATATTCCCAAAAAGTCTTGATTGCCCTCTACGAGAAACAAGCCAATTTTTATCCTAGGGTGATCGAACTCAGCGATCCCTTCTCGCGTAATGAATTTAAGCAGCAATTTCCCTTGGGTAAGCTACCACTGCTCAAGACTCGCACCGGAGAGTTATTACCCGAATCCAGCATCATCATAGACTACATAGATCATGAGTTTGCCACAGGCACCCAACTACTTCCCCAGAGTTATGCGGAGCGACTTCAGGTGCGTCTATATGATCGCATCATAGACAACGACTTAAATAATCAACTCTATCTATTGGAGCAAATTGATGCGCGGAAAGAGGAAAACCCGATAAAGGTGAAGCAGTTAGAAAAAGATATCGCTCACTTGCTAAGCGAGCTGAACAACAAATTAATGGAACATCACTGGCTCTGCGGTGACGCTTTCACCATGGCAGATTGCGCCTTGATCCCCTGCCTGATCCATGCCAAACATCGCTTTAAACTCTACCAGTTCGATCCCTTAGACAGATACCTGAATCAAGCCCATATTCGGGGAGCCTGGATTCAAGTGCAAGAGGAGATAGACCTAATACAGGCCGCAGTGCAAGCCGGCTTCCGCCCCATTCCCTAGGGTCAGCTAACTTTTATCATTTGTTTCTTCGCCAGTTTGAAATCGATCTATATAGGCAGAGTCGACACTGTCATCTAACCAAGCCAGAGATAGCAAAGAAGAGATAAACAACATAAGCAGACCAAAGCGTTAACCTCAACCTGTACTACTTAATATGACAAGCATCCAGCTTTTCAGCGTCAGTCCAGCCAAGCAGTAAAAAATCGTTCCTGACGATCTCTTACTACTCACCATTTATATCGTCAAATTAGGTAGCATGGCTCGCGCGGCGAACAAAACCCGTTTAGCTTGAACAGAAATCAAACCTGAAAGATAAACTGTTCCTAAGCAAGGTTTCTCTCTTTTTTAAGCGTGAGGAATGCCTTCCATTTCTCCACTTCCGGCGGCAAGCTGGGCGCTGGACCGTCAAACCCCGCCTCTTTCAACATCTCTTCAATAGGCACCTGTTTGCGGTTATTCACAAAGACTCCGCGAACATGCACTATGCAGTGCAGCGTACCTTCACTGACAAAGCGCTGCTCCACATAGAAATATTTCTCATCCCAGCCCACGACCTTGCTCTCGATATCGAAGCGGCGCAAAGGTTTGATGTCACGTATATAGGTAAATTCGGCGGCGTTAACGATCGGCAACCACTTAAGCTTCAAAAAACGCTTAAGCAATCCCATCTCGGCAAGCATATAGGTGCGCGCCAGATCCATCAGCGCAGGATAACGAGAATTGGTCAGGTGAAAGTTAATGTCACAATCCAACGGTAAGGCACGATAACTGATCTTGCTCGTTCCCAAAAAATCGATACGACCACAGTGACGCACACGCCAAAACATCAACCAAAACAAACGAAAATAAAGATTCATCTCACTCTGCCCCCAAAAATGAAGGCAAAAAGGCTAACAGAGGTCAGACCAGGAGACAAGCAAGATCGTACAGAGGTGGTAAACCACCTCTGACGCTATCAATACTATTTGGCTTTCAGAGTCAGCAGATGTTCGGCGTACACCTTGACGTCATCCCAGTCAGTGTAATCGATAACGGCTTTCGGATCGGTCGGGCCGTCGGTGATCTTCATGATCAGCTGAATCATCCATCTGTCATACCAACGCCAGGAGGGATAATCCACCTTACCGGCAATCACCTTAACGTCATAGGGTTTCCAGGGTGAGAGTTCGATAAACTTCTGCAGATACTTGTTGTTCTCTGGCACTCGCTTCTCAGGATTGCGCGCGACTACGTTTACACTAAAGAAACTGTTGGGTTTGGCCGCCAATTCAGCCTGATAACGAGTAGCAAATTCAAACACAGACTTATGATAACTACCGTAAAGTACACAGGCCCCTAGAGCGACATAGTCATACTTACCCCAATCAATACTGTCGAACTCGCCAATACGCATGGCATCACAGCTGTGGCCTAACCCACTCAAGTGCGTCGCCATCGCCTGGGCTATCTTGGCCGTATGGCCACCGCGAGAATAGTAAACAATTAGTACTGAAGCCATAAACGACTCATCTGTATCGGAAAAGATAACCACATTGTTGCAGTAAAGTGCCGCAGAAACATCAAATTGGATCACAATTTAGTTAAGGATTTTGTGAAATACACCACCAATTAGATATTTTACTCAAGGTAAAATAGACGCAAAATATAGAGCAATTCACATAAGACACGAGTCGGCGTAGGTTTGAGTTATCAATCCGTGCTAAGTATCATTGCTTCCACTTCCTAATTCAATTAGAATCATCTAATTAAAAGAGTACATAGAGAGTTGCCGTATGCAAAAAGATATTGATGTAAATGCAATGGTCACCAATGCTCAAAGCGCAGCAAAATGGCTTAAAGCGATAGCAAATCCATATAGATTGATGATCTTATGCCAGCTGCTCGATAATGAACTTAGCGTTACTCAGCTAAATGAAAACGTGCCCTTGAGCCAGTCTGCACTGTCACAACACCTGGCGGTATTGCGCGCCGAAGATCTGGTCGCCACTCGTAAGAGTTCACAGATCGTCTACTACACGCTGAAGAACGAGCAAGTCACCGAGGTGATTTCGATTCTCTACAAGCGCTACTGCGCATAGCCCTTGCGAAATAGAAAGCCTTTAACGCTCGCTAAAGGCTTTCGCAAATTCCCGCACCTTGTCCCAATCGGTAAACTCGAAGGTACCTGAAGTATCTGTCGGGCCTTTAGTGATCCACATGATAAAACGGATCATAAACTTATCGAAGAAGCGATATTTGGGGTAATCGATCTTGCCAGCAAACACCCCAAGTTGCTGCGGCTGCCATAATGACAGCTGCAAAAATTTCTTCATATAAGGGTTGGTTTCTGGCGTGTTTTTCTCTGGCTTTCTGGCCACCACATTCACAGTAAAGAAGGCGTTCTTCTTACTGTTAAGCACGGCTCTGTGACGATTCACATACTGGAACAGTTCAGGTCTGTGTTTACCATAACGTATACTGGCCCCTATGATGACCTTATCAAAATAGGAAAGGTTAACCGACTGCGCCTCTTCCAGGCTGACCATGGTTACCAGTTGAGTATCAGACTTGCACTGCTCGGCAATCTGATCACAGATGGCTTTCGTCTGACCATCTACGGTCGAATATATAATTAGGGTACGACTCATTAATTCTTCCAAAAAGTCGGCGTAAACAACACCAATAAGGTAAACACTTCCAGCCGCCCGAATAGCATGGCCACCACCAGCACCCACTTCTCACCATCACCGATACTGGCATAGTTGCTGGCCACCTCGCCGAGCCCTGGCCCCAGGTTATTCAAACAAGCCGCCGTGGCACTAAAAGCCGTAATATTATCCATGCCCAGCGCCATCAGGATCAACATACAAACCACAAAAACGAGGGCATAGGCAGAGAAGAACCCCCACACGGCATCGATAACCCTATCGGGCAAGGCCTTGCCACTAATACGTATCGAAAACATGCCTCTTGGGTGCACCAGGCGTTTCAGTTCACGGGAGCCCTGTAACAAGAGTAATATCATCCGCATCACCTTGATACCACCCGCAGTTGAACCGCCACATCCCCCAATGAAACTAGAGAATATCAATAACATGGGCAGAAATAGCGGCCACATATGAAAGCTTTCTGTGCCAAAACCGGCAGTGGTAGAGATAGAAACCGCCTGGAACAGGGCAAAGTCAAATGTCTCCTCGGCGCTGTCATAAATACCGGACTGATAAAGTGTGCCAAAACAGATCAGCGTCAGCGCCAGCTGAATCACAATCAAGGCCTTAAATTCGGCGTCTCGAAAATAAACCTTAAGATTAATGCCCCGGCGGGTAAAGGCGGCAAAGTGCAGGCTGAAATTCAGCGCTGCAATCAACAAGAACACCACACACACCATGTTGATCGCCGTGCTATCAAAGTAGCCCATGCTGGCATCATGGGTCGAGAAACCGCCGATGGCAATGGTCGAAAAAGAGTGACAGATGGCATCAAACACATCCATACCCGCAATCCAATAGGCAAAGGCACAGGCGATGGTCAAGGCAAGATAGATGTACCAGAGCGCCTTAGCGGTCTCGGCGATCCGCGGCGTCATCTTACTGTCTTTTACAGGCCCAGGGATCTCCGCTCTATAGAGCTGCATCCCGCCAATACCGAGTACTGGCAAGATCGCCACCGCCAATACAATGATCCCCATGCCACCGAGCCACTGAAGTAGATGGCGGTAGAAGAGAATAGCCTTAGGTAAACTGTCCAGGCCAACTAAAACCGTTGCCCCTGTGGTGGTTAATGCGGAAAACGATTCGAAAAAGCTATCTGTTAACGAGAGATCGGGTTGGCTGGAAAAGATAAAAGGCACGGCACCTATAGATCCCAGTACGCCCCAGAAAAGCACCACCAACAAAAAGCCTTCTCGGGTACGCAGATCTTTCTTGTGGCGACGATTGGGATACCAGAACACAAAACCAAGCAACAAGCTGAGAACAAAGGCTTGAAGAAAGGCGGTACCACCGCCATCTTTGTAGATCACGGCAACCAGCGCTGGCGGCAGAAGCGACAAAGAAAACAACCCCATCAAGAGGCCTGTAATTCTTATAATGGTTCTATATTGCATTAGGGCGTTTTTATTATTCCGTTAGCGATGACGCACTTGCGCATTCTCGCATAGTTTAACCACGCTGTTGTATAAAATTTATTGGGTCCGTATCGCCAAAAGGAAAATATTTACCGAAAGCCTTGAACTAGACCAGCGCTAATCGGCGAAATCCGCCTCTAATCGGCCCTGACTTAACGTCGCCAGCTCACGATTGAATCGTGCCTGCATCGCTTTTGGCATTTCAAAGGTCAATGTCACCTTATCGGTAAACACTTTATCATTCACCTCTGCCTCACACAGTTGCAGAAAGTGTTCTACATCTTTGAGTTGGTGATAGTCACATACGAGGCGACCCGGATAGCGGATCAGCTTGATCTCAGTTTGCAGCTGAGTAAGTCCCTGTTTTATCCCCGAGCTATAGGCCCGTACTAAACCGCCCACTCCCAACTTAGTGCCACCAAAATAGCGTACAACGATGGCACCAATCTCTCCCATGTGAGCCCCTTGCAGCGTGGCCAACATGGGACGCCCAGCACTACCTGAGGGCTCGCCATCATCACTACTGCCCATGGCCACGTTATTGTCAGGCGCACCTGCGATAAAAGCATAGCAATAGTGATTTGCTCCAGGGTATAGCGCCTTAATGTTAGTGAGTGCACACTTCAGCGATTCTTCCGATGGACAGTGAAATAGAAAAGAGATAAAGCGGCTATGCTTTATCTCTTCTTCTATGGTGATCGGCTCGGCCGGAATAGGATAACTCTCGCTCAACAACCCTTACCTTTTATCCTTGCAGACCCAGATCGCGAGTCATATTTTCATTGTGATCGCTATGAACAATCACGTTGTCTTCGATACGTATACCGCCAAATGGACGTATCAGATCGACCGTTTGCCAGTTAATCAGATTACCGCGGCCATCCTGTCTTAACTCGTTAAGCAGGCTGTCGATGATGTAAAATCCAGGCTCTATGGTCAGCACTTGGTTGGCCGCCAAGGTTCTGGTACAACGCAGAAACGGATGAGCCTCAGGTGGGGCAATATGAGTACCACGCTCATCATGCAAGAAGCCACCCATATCATGCACCTGCAAGCCCAGCATATGCCCGAGTCCATGGGGGAAGAAGGCGCTGGTTACACCCTGCTCTATCAAGGCTTGCTTTTCACCGTTAGCCAGCTTGAAATCGAGCAGCAACTGCGCCAGTTTGTCGTGGGTAGCTAAGTGAAGATCCACATATTTCACGCCAGGGCGCATCATATCTATGATGGCCAACTGCAGCTTATCCATGGCGGCAATCAGATCACCAAACAGGTTTTTCTCAAAAGCATAGGTACGGGTAATGTCCGAGGCATAGCCATGGAAACTCCCACCGGCATCAATTAGAAATGACAGTCGCTGCTTAGGCGACTGATGCTCGAGCGCCGTATAATGCAATATGGCTGCATTTTGGTTTAAGGCGATAATATTGCCGTAGGGCACATCATTCTCACCCATATCTGTCGCCGCCAGATAGGCCCGCTGGATCTCAAACTCACTACCGCCGCCATAGAAGGCATCTTTTGCCGCAACATGACCACGCACGCCAATCTCACTCGCGCGGCGCATACAAGCCAGCTCATATTGTGTCTTTGTGGCTCTGTGATAGTGAAGATAACTCATCACCGACTCTGGATTGCGGGAGGTAAAACCGAGCACCTCGGCAACATCCAAATGCTCACCTATGTAGCCCCAATCCTGAATATTGTCTGGCAGCAACTCGGCCACTTTATCGGCCTTGGTCAGCAGCTTAATCTCTACCTCTGAGATCCAAAAAGCATCGGGAAAATCGGCAACCTTGTGCCAAAAGTCCACTGGACGATAAAAGATCAGTTGTGGCTTATCGCGACCATTCACCACCAACCAGCAGTGGGGGTTATCGATAACAGGAAGCCAGGCCTTGAAATGCGGATTGACCTTGAAAGGGTAATCCAGATCATCGAGAAACTGACGATGGGGCTGCCCTGAATGTATCACTAAGCCAGCTAGCTGCTCTCTTGCTGTGATCTCGGCAACGCGTCGATTTAGCTCGGCGATATGGGCGGGATAGAGGGGGGCTAAGTTTTCCATATTAGGCTTCCTGTTATTCTTCTGCGGCACCTTTTTAGCTAAAAAGGACCTGTTTTTAGCACAGAGACTATGATCTAGTGAGTCTAACATAAAGGGCAAAAATCCCCCTAATGGAACAAAATTAAACAAGTGTTTAAATTGGGTGTTGAAATTTAGTTGATTTAGACGCACACTGAGCAGCAACTGGTCAAATGATGGCCTGCTGTAAGATAGAGATTATACCTACAAGATAAAAACCCAATAGTAGGTGGCGCTCTTATAAGCAATAAGGAAGCAAGCAATGATCTACCAAAGTCCTACGATTCAAGTGGAATTACTTGAAGACAATATCGCTCGGCTCTGTTTTAACGCCGAGGGCTCAGTCAACAAGTTTGATAGAGAAACCCTCAATGCGCTAAGCGACGCACTCGATGCCCTAAAGCAAACCCAAGAGGTCAAAGGGCTGATGCTCACCTCGGGTAAAGACGCCTTCATCGTAGGCGCCGATATCACAGAGTTCTTAGGACTTTTTGCACAGGAAGACAGTGTGCTACTTGGCTGGCTCGAAGATGCCAACAAGGTATTCAATAAATTAGAAGATCTGCCGTTCCCTACCATCTCGGCTATCAAAGGCTTTGCCCTGGGCGGCGGCTGCGAAACTATCCTAGCAACCGACCTACGTATCGCAGATACAACGGCTCGAATCGGTCTGCCTGAGACCAAACTAGGCATCATCCCAGGTTTTGGCGGTACCGTGCGTCTGCCTCGCCTAATCGGTGCCGACAACGCCCTGGAGTGGATCACCACAGGTAAAGATCAACGCCCTGAGTCAGCCCTTAAGGTTGGCGCCATCGACGCGGTTGTCGCCCCTGAAGCACTGGAAAGTGCAGCACTGCAGATGCTACATGATGCCATCAACGAGAAGATCGATTGGCAAGCGCGTCGCCAGCGCAAGCTGTCACCGCTTACGCTGCCGAAACTGGAAGCCATGATGTCTTTTGCTACCGCCAAAGGCATGGTATTCAAAGTCGCTGGCAAACATTATCCCGCGCCTATGGCGGCTGTGGATGTTATCGAAAAGGCGGCCACCAGTGAACGCGCCCAGGCGCTGCAGGTTGAGCATCAAGCCTTTATCAAGCTCGCCAAGACAGATGTGGCCAAGGCACTTATCGGTATCTTCCTAAACGACCAGCTGGTTAAAGGTAAGGCGAAGAAGGCAGCTAAACAAGCACAGGCGGTAAACTCGGCAGCAGTATTGGGTGCAGGTATTATGGGTGGCGGCATCGCCTATCAGAGTGCGAGCAAAGGCACCCCCATTGTGATGAAAGATATTAATCAGGCCGCGTTAGATCTTGGTCTGGGCGAAGCCGCTAAACTGCTTACGGCGCAGATCAACCGTGGTCGCTCTACCCCAGCTAAGATGGCGGGCGTGCTAAACAATATTACAGCGACACTGGATTATAACGCGCTTAAAAAGGCCGACGTTGTCGTTGAAGCCGTGGTTGAACACCCTAAAGTGAAATCAAGCGTATTGGCCGAAGTAGAGCAAGTCGTGGGCGAAGATGCCATCATCACTTCGAACACCTCGACCATCTCCATCAACCTACTGGCCAAGAGCCTGCAAAAGCCCGAGCGCTTCTGTGGTATGCACTTCTTCAACCCGGTCCACAAAATGCCGCTGGTTGAGGTAATTCGCGGTGAGCATAGCTCAGATGAAACCATCGCCTCAGTGGTCGCTTACGCCGCCAAGATGGGTAAGACGCCTATCGTGGTCAACGATTGCCCAGGTTTCTTCGTCAACCGAGTACTCTTCCCCTACTTCGCTGGCTTCAGTGGCTTGCTAGAGGATGGCGCTGATTTCGCAGCCATCGACAAGGTAATGGAGAAGCAGTTCGGCTGGCCAATGGGCCCAGCTTATCTGCTGGATGTGGTTGGTCTGGACACAGGTCACCATGCACAAGCTGTGATGGCCGAAGGTTTCCCTGACAGAATGGCCAAACAGGGTAAAGATGCTATCGACGTGATGTTCGAAGCAGAGCGATTCGGTCAAAAGAATAGCAAAGGCTTCTATCAATATTCAGTCGATCGCCGCGGTAAGCCAAAGAAAGACGTTGATCCTCTAAGCTATGAATTGCTGGGCAACGCCTTTGGTGAGCTGAAAGAATTTAGCAGTGATGAGATCATCGCACGCACCATGATCCCTATGATCATCGAAACGGTTCGTTGTCTGGAAGAAGGTATTATCGCCTCGCCGGCCGAAGCCGACATGGGACTGGTTTACGGACTCGGTTTCCCTCCATTTAGAGGAGGTGTGTTCCGCTATCTAGACACCTTAGGTGTTGCCAACTTTGTCGCCCTAGCGGACAAGTACGCCCATCTAGGCGGCCTGTATCAGGTGACAGACAAGATGCGTGAACTGGCTGCCAACAACGGCAGTTACTACCCAGCCTAATCACCCGGAAGGAATAGAATAATGAAACAAGCAGTTATTGTAGATTGCATCCGTACTCCCATGGGCCGCTCTAAGGCGGGAGTATTTAGAAACGTACGCGCAGAGACATTGTCTGCCGAGCTGATGAAGGCCCTATTGGTGCGTAACCCTCAGCTCGATCCCAACACCATAGAAGACGTTATCTGGGGCTGTGTACAACAGACGCTGGAACAGGGCTTCAACATTGCACGTAACTCAGCGCTACTGGCGGGTATACCTAAGCAAGCCGGCGCTGTCACGGTAAACCGCCTGTGTGGTTCTTCGATGGAAGCCATCCATCAGGCGGCTCGCGCCATCATGACAGGCATGGGCGATACCTTTATTGTTGGCGGTGTCGAGCATATGGGTCACGTCCCGATGAATCATGGTGTCGACTTCCACCCAGGCCTGGCCAACAATGTCGCCAAAGCCTCGGGCATGATGGGACTCACCGCCGAGATGCTGGGCAAGATGCATGGCATCACGCGTCAGCAGCAAGATGAATTTGCCGTACGCTCGCACCAACGCGCCCACGCGGCAACTCTCGAAGGACGCTTCGCCAGCGAGATCCATGCTATCGAAGGTCATGACGCCAACGGCGCGCTGATCAAGGTGATGCACGATGAAGTGATTCGCCCAGAAACCTCGCTAGAGTCTTTAGCGGCACTGCGCCCTGTCTTCGACCCAGCCAACGGCACAGTCACCGCAGGCACCTCTTCGGCACTGTCTGACGGCGCATCAGCCATGTTAGTGATGGAAGAAGAAAAGGCCAAGGCCTTAGGTCTGCCGATTCGCGCCCGTATTCGCTCCATGGCCGTAGCTGGTTGTGATGCGGCTATTATGGGCTATGGCCCGGTTCCGGCGACTCAAAAGGCACTGCAGCGTGCAGGCCTCACCATTGCAGATATGGATGTTATCGAGCTAAACGAAGCCTTCGCCGCGCAGTCACTGCCTTGCGTAAAAGATCTTGGCCTGATGGATCTGGTAGACGAGAAAGTGAACCTCAATGGTGGCGCCATCGCGCTGGGCCACCCACTGGGTTGTTCAGGCGCACGTATCTCGACCACACTGATCAACCTGATGGAAAGCAAAGATGCGAGCCTAGGTCTGGCAACTATGTGTATCGGTCTTGGCCAAGGTATCGCGACGGTATTTGAACGCGTTTAACGCTTCCCTTACCCTTTAGCGTTAAAAATGGAGCGGCTCTGTCGCTCCATTTTTTTGTTTCACGTGAAACCACAAACCGAAAAGCATTACCTATCCCCCTGTATACCTTTATCTTAATTCCCACTGCTGTAGTATCGACTAGAGTTAACCCGGTTAAGGCAAAATGAGCAGTGAAGATCATAAAGCTGATAGAGCAACCAGAGGCGATCGATCAACTCGGCTACTGGTATCACAATGAGTGGGGGCACCTGGGCAGCAATCGAACCCAGTCCGAACAGGTTCACAGCCTGGGTCAATACTTGCAATATCAGGGAATTCCACAGCTTTGGCTCGCGCAGGATGAACACCAACCCATTGGAGCCATACAATTAAGATACCAAGAGAACAGTAACTATCCCTCTGATAGCGTCTGGCTAGGAGGCATCTATGTGGTGGAGCAACACAGGGGAAAAGGAGTGGCGACCAAGCTGGTCCGCGAGGCACAAGACTATGCAGCCAGCCTTAACGTTAAGACACTCTACCTACAAACGGAAGCGAAAAACCTCGCCCTCTATCACAACCTAGGCTGGCAAATTGTCGCTACACTAAGCTACTGTGACCTCACAATTAATGTAATGGCCAAAAACCTGTAAAGAGAGATCCATGACACCCGCTACCAAAACGTTAGACAAGGCTAAAATAGTCTACAAAATACATGAATATCAACATGATGTCAGTGCAAGCGCCTATGGTCTCGAAGCGGCAGAGAAACTTAATTTACCCACAGATCAAGTATTTAAAACCTTAGTAGCCGAGCTCGATAGTGGCGCTCTCGTTGTGGCCATCATCCCTGTCGATAAAAAGCTAAATATGAAACAGCTGGCCAAGGCCGCAAAGGCAAAAAAAGCGGCTATGGCAGCTCCGGACAAGGTGCAACGTTCTACAGGTTATGTTCTCGGCGGCGTCAGCCCTATCGGTCAAAAAAAACGCCTAGCCACCTTTATCCATACCAGCGCAGAAACTCTAGAATCCATTTACGTCAGTGGCGGCCGTCGCGGCTTAGATATCCAACTCTCGCCCCAAGATCTACAAGCTTTAACTCATGCAACAATGGTAGATTTGACATAGACAAGGAAACAACTTCATCCAACGTTAAGTTAGCTATACTATAAAAACTTAAGTGCAATTTAAAATTATTGATAGATACATTCATAGCAAATGGAGTTGGAATGAATCAAACTAATCAAACTCTTTTTGAACAGATGCGGATTACCGAACTAGAAATAGAGTTTCGTAAATCACTTTTTCTTCTTACAACACAAGATACCAAACTATTAGCGTCTTGCCGGCCAACTATTCAATTATATATCGATGATATTGTCGAAGAGTTTTACTCGATGCAAACTGATGTGTCTGAGATAGCCTTATTAATTGGTGACTCAGACACTTTAGAGCGTCTGCGGGCTGCACAAAAGCGATATGTACAAGATTTATTTCTAGGGGAATACGATCTCGAATATGTTAATAATCGATTGAGAATAGGCCTAGTACATAAGCGTATCGGAGTTGAACCCAAGCTCTATCTATCCGCAGTACATACCCTTAAAAATTTAATTAATAAGAATATAAATAAGGCCTTTAAAAAAGATCCGGCTAAAGCTGAAGCCGTTATACTCGCTCTCGACAAATTAATCCTCTTCGACGTTAGCCTGGTTTTCGACACTTACATCAGAAGCCTAGTATCAGAAATAGAAACGGCAAAACAAAAAGCTGAGACATATGCCAACAACATGGAGACAAAAGTAAAAGAGCGAACCCAACAACTTGAAGAATTATCACGTACAGACCCGCTTACAGGATTACTAAACGTACGTCATCTAAATGAGATAGTAACCAGAATTCTTAGAGCAGCACAGCGTCGATTAGAGCCCGTTAGTATCTGTTATATTGATATCAATGATTTCAAAAAGATAAACGACACTCAAGGACATCAGGCTGGCGATAATATTCTGCAAAATATTGCCAAAATTATTGCAAGCGCGGTACGAGGAGAAGATTGTTGCTTCCGTTACGGTGGAGATGAGTTTTGTATTGTATTACCAAACTGTAATGCAACAGACGTTCAAAATGAATTTATAGTCAGGTTAGAAAAAAAACTTAAACAAGAGTTGGTTCCTGTGACGCTCAGTTATGGGATCGTAGATACTGGCCCACAACACTATATGGAAGCCAGCGAAATAATTAACCTTGCAGACAGCAAAATGTATCAACATAAACGAAACTTGAAATCTATACCGGCAAGTACAGACAAAAAGAACCTCGTGAAATTGGATTCAATAAAACGTTAATCCAATGTTCCACGTGAAACGCTTCGCTATGATTTATCCCTATTAGTAATAGCTCACAAAATCCTGAACGCAACTTGGCACAACGGTGTGGCTAGCGTAATATTAGTCCCTTCTGTTTAACCAGGTCTCACACCAGTTAAGGTTTATGATATGAGCGATCCCTTTGCACAAGCACAACACCAACTCGATGCCCTTGGGTTGCGTTGTCCAGAGCCTGTCATGATGGTGAGAAAGTCTGTCCGTAAGATGAGCGAGGGCGAAACCTTGTTAATCATCGCTGACGACCCGGCCACGACAAGGGACATCCCAAGCTTCTGCGAATTTATGGACCACACCCTGATTGCGAGCCAGACCGAATCGACGCCCTATCGCTATCTGATCAAAAAAGGGCTCTGATCCGCTAACCTTAACAGCTAACCACTCTTCTATCCCCTTCGCAGACGCTCTGCTGTAACTTACACCCAGTGTTTGCCATAGGCTTAGTCCCCCCGGATTAGTCCCACCGATAGCGCTTGCCAGCAGTTTGAGTCGCAGTTTACACTGAGAGTCGGCTTTCAAAAGGATTGAGATAAGATGGCAAGTTTACAAGGCATTAGCTACAGGGTTGTAAAGGGTGGTCCAATGCTTGAAACCTCGGCGGCATTAGTGACTACAAGTACAGGAGTCGCACAGGACGTTTTTGGTAAACCAGGCAAACGGCAAGTCACCCTGCTTTCATCCCACCAGTGGATGCAGGCCTGCAATGACTTAGGTGTCGATCTCCCCTGGACAGCCCGCAGAGCCAATCTACTCATAGATGGCATCAATTTCGGTCCACAGGACAAGGGTAAAATCATTCAGATCGGCGCGTTGCAGCTAGAGATCACTGGCGAGACAGATCCCTGTAAGAAGATGGAAAAAGTCAGCCAAGGATTAGAAGCTGCCTTACGCCCAGACTGGCGTGGCGGCGTAACCTGCCGCGTTCTCAATGATGCCGAAATAAGTATCGGTGATACCGTCACCCTCTAGCATTCGGCGCAACAAAGCCCTTTCTGCCGGCAGCCTTTCTTAGGCTGCCTAGTTTTCTCTTTGCGCTCACCACGATCCGCTATAACTGTCATTACATTCACTAAATGTCACAGAATTTAGGTTTTACTGTTATCAAATTTATGCGATAACTAACGCTGATTGTATACACTCCCCTCTGTATTCGTGTTAAGCACCCAACTAAGGATAATAATGAAACTGGGAACTCCTATGCTAAAACAAAAAATCACACCTCTATGCGCGGCAATCGTTCTAAGCTTTTCGCTACCGAGCTGGGCCACAGAAACTGATACCCCAAGCTGGCAAGTCAATGCTCCGGCAAATGCGCCGTTAGAGCAGGTGAAAATTGATGTCACTGAAGGTACCTGGATGAACGTCAGTGTCAGTCCAGACGGCAAACATATAGTGTTCGACCTCTTAGGCGATATCTATCAGATGCCTATCGAAGGTGGCGAAGCCAAACCCTTAGCCCAAGGCATCGCCTGGCAGATGCAACCCGTCTACAGCCCAGATGGTAAATATATCGCTTTTACGTCAGATGAAGATGGCGGAGACAATATCTGGGTGATGAATGCCGATGGCAGCAACCCTCGCCCTGTCACCAAAGAAACCTTCCGCCTGCTAAACAGCCCAGCGTGGAGCCCAGACTCTCAATACCTTATCGGTCGTAAACACTTCACCGGCAGTCGTAGTCTGGGAGCAGGCGAAGTCTGGCTATATCATGTTGCCGGCGGCACAGGAGTAAAACTTACCGAGCGACCAAACGAGCAGAAAGATTTGGGTGAACCGGCCTACTCACCCGATGGTCGCTATGTCTACTTCAGCCAGGACGCGACACCGGGTAAGACCTTTCACTACTCTAAAGACTCTGTCAAAGGCATCTATAAGATCAAACGTTACGACACCCAAACCGGTGACATAGAGGTATTGATTGAGGGTACCGGCGGCGCGATTCGGCCAACCCCTAGCCCAGATGGAACTAAGCTGGCCTATATTAAACGCGACGGCTTCCAATCGACCTTATACCTTCAGGATCTAAAGTCGGGCGAGCAAACCAAGCTGTATGACAAGTTAGATCGTGATATGCAGGAAACCTGGGCCATCCATGGTGTTTACCCCACCATGAGCTGGACTGCCGATAATCAGGAGTTGGTGTTCTGGGCTGGTGGTAAGATCAATCGCTTAGATGTAGAGAGCAAGTCAGTTAAAGAGATCCCTTTCAAGGTCAAAACTGAGCTTGCTGTACAACCCTCTGTGCGCTTCAAACAGAATATCGACCTGGATAGCTTTAACGTTAAGATGCTGCGCATGGCACAGGTGTCACCCGATGGCGAGAAGGTTATCTATGAGGCGCTAGGGAAATTATGGGTTAAGCGCCTGCCTGATGGAAAGGTGTCTCGCCTAACGGACCTTGATAACGATATTAGAGAGCTATATCCTCAGTGGTCTCGCGACGGTAAGAAGATCGTCTTCACTACTTGGGACGATGAAAACCAAGGCAGTGTTCGCATAATCAATGCACGAGGTGGACGCAGCAAAACCTTGACCCAAGAGCCTGGAAAATATGTCGAACCCACCTTCTCACCCGACGGTGAGCAAGTGGTCTATCGCAAAATCAAAGGCGGTAACATTACCCCACGCACCTGGTCACAAGAGCCTGGCCTTTATGTTGTCGATACCAAAGGCAAAGAGAGCCGTAAGATCACTCCTGATGGCTATCAACCACAATTTGGCGCCGAATCAGACCGTGTCTACTTCATGGACTACGGCGAAACACCCCAGCTAGCCTCAATCAACCTGCACGGTTTCCAGAAGCGGGTGCATTACACTAGCAAGCATGCCACCGAATTTAGAGTCTCTCCAGATGGTAAACAATTGGCCTTCGCCGAACGTTTCAAGGTTTGGGTAACGCCCTTCGCCAAGCATGGCGAAACCATAGAGATAGGCCCTAAGGCAGACAATTTGCCAGTAACTCAGTTAAGTGTTCGCGCCGGTGAAAGCATCAGCTGGAGTGGCAAGAGCGACCAACTCTACTGGACTTTAGGCCCAGAACTGTACCAGATGGATGTTGATGCCGATTATCAGGCAGATGAAAAGGCATCTTCTGTTGAGCCAAAGGTCACCCAAATAGGTTTCGAGAAGAAGGCTGATGTTCCACGTGGAACAGTTGCCTTTGTCGGCGGTCAGGTGATCACCATGGAAGATGACAAGGTGATCGACAATGGTATCGTCATCGTTGAGAACAACAAGATCCTTACCGTAGGTGATGCCAACACCCAGATTCCTAAAGGAGCCCAGGTAATCGACATCAAAGGCAAGACCATCATGCCAGGACTTTTCGATGCCCACGCTCACGGCTCTCAAGGTGAAAATGAGATCATCCCACAGCAAAACTGGGAACTCTACGCCAACCTAGCGCTGGGGGTGACGAGCATTCACGATCCTTCAAACGACACCACCGAGATCTTCGCCGCCTCTGAGCAGCAGAAGGCTGGCAAGATAGTCGGCCCGAGAATCTTCTCTACCGGCACAATCCTCTACGGTGCCAACATGCCGGGCTACACCTCTCACATCGACTCCTTGGACGATGCCAAGTTCCACCTGGAACGCCTCAAGAAGGTCGGCGCCTTTAGCGTTAAGAGCTACAACCAGCCAAGACGTAACCAGCGTCAGCAGGTGATTGCTGCGGCCAGAGAACTGGAGATGATGGTGGTACCAGAAGGCGGTAGCCTGCTGCAACATAACCTCACCATGATCGCCGATGGCCATACCACGGTTGAGCACTCTCTACCGGCGGGGGCCATTTATAGTGACGTAAAACAGCTCTGGAGCCATACCGATGTTCACTACACCCCAACACTGGTTGTGGCCTATGGCGGCATCTCGGGTGAGAACTATTGGTACGACAAGACAGATGTCTGGGCTCACCCGCGCCTATCTAAGTATGTGCCAGGCGATCTGCTGCAGGCGCGCTCGATGCGTCGCCCTACTGCGCCCGATGGTCACTATAACCACTTCAATGTTGCCCGTGTCGCTAATGAACTCAACGAGCTCGGCGTTAAGCCAAACATTGGTGCCCATGGTCAGCGCGAAGGTTTAGCTGCCCACTGGGAGATGTGGATGTTTGCTCAAGGTGGCATGAGTAATATGGAAGTGCTCAAGACGGCTACCATTAATCCAGCAGAGACCTTTGGTATGGATCACCAGCTAGGTTCCATTAAAGCGGGTAAGTTAGCAGATCTAATCGTCATCGATGGTAATCCGCTGGAAGATATTCGCGTAACCGACAGGGTGACTTATACCATGGTGAACGGCAAGTTGTTCGACGCCGAATCGATGAACCAACTCAATGGAGACAAAACGCAGCGCAAACCGTTTTTCTTCGAACTTTAGATCAATTTTTAATTTTAAAATCTGGCTAAGATAAGCCACAAATTTTAATTTCATAAAAATTTTAAATTGATTCAAAAGTGAGTCTATGAACAGGTAAAGGGTGTTCCACGTGGAACACCCTTTTTTATGTTTCATTGGAATCAGGTCTCACATCTTTACATCTGATGGTAAATCAGCCTAAGCTAATCGACTGTTCGGCTCAATCGGAAGAGCCCCACCGAAAAGGAATTTAAACGATGAAATCTATCACATTCACCTTATTGCTCCTCTTAAGCCTCTCAGCCATTGCCTACCTGATCTTTGAAGAGCGTCAAGATGGTCAGTCTCAAGACAAACTTGCCACCGAGACCAACAGCCCCACGAGCGAAAAAACAAAGCCGCTTGCAAGCGAGGCCTTACCCACTGAGCAAGGGATCGCACAACCACAATCAGATGATAACCATAGTGACAATCAGGCACCTTTGGTAATCACCTCATCGAAACAACTCGTTGCTCAGATGATAGATGACAATGACATTATTGATGGGGAACAGGTTACAAAACTACTTAACGGTGATTTCGCTGACTATCTCGATCTTATCCAGTCCCAGGAAAACCAGGACGAGATGGGGAGTAAACGCCAGTCTTCATTAGCAGACAGTTTGGCCAACCTGCAAGAGACCATATATAGTGAAAAATACGCCTGTGCGGGGCGAATCTGCACCTTAAGCCTGACAACCGACACAATGAGTCAACAAAGCATTGATAAATTGAGTGAATTTGATAAGAACTATGCATTTATCAAGCAGACTCAACTCGACACTGGCGAGACACTGTTTCAGGCCATCTATCTACAAACAGATGACCCGTCCACTATGCGATTTAAAGGTTATTAAGCACCTTAGTTAGGCTTATCTTGATAGCAGAAACAGTCGGCGCTGTGGTCGTTCACCATGCCCACCGCCTGCATGAAGGCATAGCAGATAGTCGGCCCAACAAAGTTAAATCCTAATTTTTTCAATGCCTTTGACATAGCCTCAGACTCTGGCGTCTGCGCCGGAAGCTGATCCAATCGTTGAAAATGATTGAGCTTGGGCTGCCCGCCGACAAAACTCCAGAGAAACTCAGAAAAATCATTGCCCTGCTCGACAAAAGCGATATATCCCTTGGCATTTTTGATGATGGAATTGACCTTAAGCCGATTACGAATTATGCCGGGATTTTGTAGTAATTCCTCTACTTTAGCCTCATCAAACTGAGCGATCACATAGGGGTCAAAATCGGCAAATGCCGCCTCATAATTTTGTTGCTTCTTGAGTATGGTGATCCAGGAGAGTCCTGCCTGCTGACCATCCAGACAGAGCTTGGCAAACAGCTCTTTACTGTCATACACGGGACGACCCCAAACCTTATCATGATAGGCTTGATAAAGCGGATCTTCGCTAACCCAGCCACAACGCTTTACATCCATGGTGTTTTTTCCCAATTTTCCGCCGTTAAGGTAAAAAATAACCTACATAAGCCTTTTTCAACAAGGTATAATCGAAACCATTTTCTATCACAAGCCGACAGTAGTAGACATGACGACGAAACATGACGTAAAAACATTCCAGGGTTTCATCTTAACCCTGCAGGAATACTGGGCGCAGCAAGGTTGCGCCATCGTTCAGCCGCTGGACATGGAAGTAGGTGCGGGCACCTTCCACCCCATGACATTCTTACGTTCTCTTGGCCCTGAGCCGATGAGCAGCGCCTATGTTCAGCCATGTCGCCGTCCTACCGATGGTCGTTACGGTGAAAACCCTAACCGCCTGCAGCACTACTATCAGTTCCAGGTGGTTCTCAAGCCCTCTCCAAGTAACATCCAAGAACTCTACCTAGGTTCTCTAGAGGCACTAGGGGTCGACATGGGCATTCATGATGTTCGCTTCGTTGAAGACAACTGGGAATCCCCAACTCTCGGTGCCTGGGGCCTTGGCTGGGAAGTCTGGCTTAACGGCATGGAAGTGTCTCAGTTCACCTACTTCCAACAGGTCGGTGGCCTGGAATGTAGCCCTGTAACAGGCGAGATCACCTATGGTCTTGAGCGTCTGGCTATGTATATCCAGGAAGTCGACAGTGTCTATGATCTAGTCTGGACCGATGGTCCTATGGGCAAGATCATGTACGGCGATGTGTTCCATCAGAACGAAGTCGAGCAATCTACTTACAACTTCGAGCACGCCAACGTCGAGGTGCTGTTCAAGCAATTTGACGATTGCGAGAAGGCCTGTAACGAGCTATTGGCATTAGAAACGCCACTTCCCCTGCCTGCCTATGAGCAGGTAATGAAAGCCTCGCATGCCTTCAACCTGCTCGATGCGCGCCACGCTATTTCGGTTACCGAACGTCAGCGTTACATTCTGCGCGTACGCACCATGGCCAAGTCAGTGGCTGAGTCCTATTATCAAGCCCGTGAAGCACTCGGCTTCCCAATGTGTAAGTAGAGGTATATGAAGATGAAATTTGAAAACTTACTCATTGAAGTAGGCACAGAAGAGTTACCGCCAAAATCGCTAAAAACCTTAGCCGAATCTTTCTTGGCCAATTTTGAAGAAGAGCTACAGAAGGCTGAATTAAGCTACGAATCGGCAACCTGGTATGCTGCGCCTCGTCGTCTGGCATTAAAGATCAATGCCCTGGTATCAGCTCAAGCCGACAAAGTCGTCGAAAAGCGCGGCCCAGCAATCGCCCAGGCCTTCGATGCCGATGGCAACCCGACCAAAGCCGCTATGGGCTGGGCTCGTGGTAATGGCATCACAGTCGAGCAGGCCGAGCGTCTGACCACTGACAAAGGCGAATGGTTATTACACAAGGCCAAGGTGGTCGGTGTTGAAACCAAGTCACTGGTTGCCGACATGGCACAGCGCGCCCTAGATAAGCTGCCGATCCCTAAGCCGATGCGTTGGGGCAGCAGCAAGACCCAATTTATTCGTCCGGTACATACAGTTACCATGCTGATGGGCAGCGAGCTGATCCCTGGTGAATTACTGGGTATTGAGTCGGCGCGCACCATCCGCGGCCACCGCTTCATGGGTGTCGACACCTTTGAATTAGATCATGCCGACAACTATCTCACTGCACTGGAAACCCAGGGCAAGGTAAAGGCTGATTATCAGGCGCGTATGGCCCTGATCAAAGCCGATGCCCAAGCGGCAGCCAGCGCCATAGGTGGTATCGCAGAAATCGATGAGAATCTACTGGAAGAGGTTACCTCTCTAGTCGAGTGGCCCGTGGTTCTCACCGCTAACTTCGAAGAGAAGTTCCTCGACGTGCCAGCAGAAGCCTTGGTCTACACCATGAAAGGCGACCAGAAATACTTCCCAGTATTCGATAACGCAGGCACCCTACTTCCTCACTTTATCTTCGTGACAAACATAGAATCGAAAGATCCTGCGCAGATCATCGCGGGTAACGAGAAAGTGGTTCGCCCACGCCTTGCCGACGCCGAATTCTTCTTCGAAACCGACAAGAAGCATAGTCTGGAATCACGTCTCGCCAGCCTTGAAACCGTGGTCTTCCAGCAGCAGCTCGGTACCATCAAAGACAGAGTCGAGCGCATCTCTGCCCTCGCCGCATTTGTGGCGCAAGGTATTGGCGCCGACAGCGAACAGGCAGCACGCGCCGGCCTGCTCTCTAAGTCAGATCTCATGACCAACATGGTGATGGAGTTTACCGATCTGCAGGGCACCATGGGCATGCATTATGCTCGCCTGGACGGTGAAACTGAGGCGGTTGCACTGGCACTTGAAGAGCAGTACAAGCCGAAATTCTCAGGCGACACTGTACCGACAGCCGCTATCTCTATCTCTGTGGCATTGGCTGAAAAGCTCGATACCTTAGTGGGTATCTTCGGTATTGGTCAGGCCCCTAAAGGCGCTGCAGACCCGTTCGCCCTACGCCGCGCTGCTATCGGTATTTTGCGTATCTGCGTCGAAAACAATTTACCACTAGACCTGGTCGATTTGATTGCCAAGGCACAAGAGCTTCATGGTGATAACCTCAGCAATGCCGACACCGCAGAACAGGTGCTGGAGTTCTTGATGGGTCGTTTCCGCGCCTGGTATCAAGATCAAGGCATCAGCGTCGATGTGATCCTGGCAGTATTGGCTCGTCGTCCAACCTCGCCAGCCGATTTTGACAGCCGCATCAAGGCAGTTACCCACTTCAGAAGCCTGGAACAAGCTGCCGCTTTGGCCGCTGCCAACAAGCGTGTATCCAACATTCTGGCCAAGGTTGAGGGTGATATCGCCAGCGATATCGACAGTAGTTTGCTACAAGAGAGCGCCGAACAAGCTCTGGCCAACAAGCTTAACGAGCTACAACCTCAGCTTGAGCCCCTGTTTGCCAATGCTGATTATCAACAGGCACTGGCCCTGCTGGCTAGCCTGCGTGAAAGCGTCGACACCTTCTTCGAAGATGTGATGGTGATGGCTGATGACGAAGCACTCAAGCAAAACCGTCTGGCGCTGCTGGCAAAATTAAGAGCCCAGTTCCTGCACGCCGCCGATATCTCGCTGCTGCAGTAACTCTCTGCCGGTGAAACAAAAAACGCATCCTCAGGGATGCGTTTTTTTATGTCCGGACATGGAATAATGGCTATTGCGACGCAAGCTGGTTAGACTAAATCCATCATATTCACTCGCAGGTTAAGTTGTGGCGTTACAGACTCAAATCTATCCCCTAGGCGAACGCGCTCTCGTATTAGATCCCTCCCCCCTCGAGCCCCTATCTTGGGAGCTACAAGCCAAGTTGTGCTGGTTAGCCACAGAGCTGCGCCTCGACAACAGATTGCTAGAAGTCATTCCAGGGATGAACAACCTGACACTGGTGGTTAAAGAACCCGGGCAGCTCAAATCTGTCAAGGCCAAACTCGATGAGCTTTGGCAACGGGCACCAGACACAGCCTTTGAGCCACAAACCGTCACACTACCGGTAAGCTATGGGGGTGAGTTTGGCCCCGATCTTATCAAGGTCGCTCAATATCATGACATCACCCCCGAAGAGGTCGTTCACCTGCACACCCTGGCCAGCTACAAGGTGTTCTTCATTGGTTTTCAGCCTGGATTTGCCTATCTTGAAGGTCTCCCGCACGCGCTACATACCCCTAGGCTGGCAACCCCCAGGCTAAAGATCCCAGCAAGCTCAGTTGGCATCGGCGGCGAACAGACGGGGGTCTACCCTTTAGCCAGCCCAGGCGGCTGGCAGCTCATAGGTCAAACCCAAACGCCGCTGTTCGATCCCCTTAGTGATATCCCCTGCCTACTCGCTCCCGGCGATATCGTTCGCTTCCAGGCAAAGGAGATCTGTCTATGATAAGGCTCGCTCAAGTTAGTGGACTGGCCAGCATTCAAGATCTCGGCAGGCAGGGACAGGGGCACCTAGGTATCCCAAGTGGTGGCGCCATGGATAGATTTGCCTTGATACTCGCCAATCGTCTACTAGGCAATGATAACACCGCCGCTGGCATAGAGTTGTCCTCAGGCGTGTATGAACTCGTCTTCGACATCCCGAGTTGGGTTGCCCTGTGCGGCGCCCCCTTCGAAGCCAACATAGACTCGCGCCCCTTGTGGAACGGTTGGCGTGGGCGCATTAACCCGGGGGAACGCTTAACCATACGCGGCCCCAAGCAAGGTGTGTGGGGCTACCTCGCCGTACTCGGTGGTATTCAAGTCCCTAGCGTCCTTGGCGGATGCGGCACTTTTTTGGCCGGTCAATTTGGCGGTCATCAGGGCAGACCACTCATGTCTGGGGACGTGCTGGCGTTAAACCCAGCAACCGAAGCCGGTTTCAGCCGCCCGGTGGGCGCGGTACAAAGGGCCAATGATGGGATATTACGCGCCCTACCCGGGCCGGAAATGACCCGCTTTAGCGACCAAGATCGCAAAGCCTTCTGGCATCATAGCTGGACAGTGTCGCAACAGAGTGATCGTATGGGGACTCGACTCGATGGTCAGGCTCTCACCTCGGCTAAAAACCTGAGTTTACGCTCCCACGCCGTATTGCCGGGCGCAGTTCAGGTTCCACCTGGTGGCCAACCCATAGTGCTTCAGGCCGACGCACAAACCAGTGGTGGCTATCCCAGAATGGCGGTGGTGATCGAGGCAGACAGATGGAAACTAGCGCAATGTCGAGGCGGTCAAAAGGTGAGTTTTCAGCATGTGAGTCCGAACCAGGTGGAAGAGGCGAATCTGGAATGGCAACACTATTTCTATCGTTTAGCGAGGGCAATGGATGGCAGTTAATCCACTCAAAATAGACCTCAATGCCGATCTCGGCGAAGGGGGCACACAAGATGAGGCGCTTATGCCGTTGATATCTTCGGCCAATATCGCCTGTGGCGGTCATGCCGGCGATACCCAATCCATGCGCCGTACCTTATTACTAGCCAAGCAGTATGGTGTCAATGTCGGCGCCCACCCCAGCTATCCTGACAGAGAACACTTTGGCCGAATCTCGATGACACTCTCACCCGAGGCGCTGTACGCCACACTCCACCAGCAAATTAGCATCTTAAAGGCCCTGTGCGATGATTTAAGCATAAAACTGACCCATATTAAGCCCCATGGAGCCCTGTATAACGACGCCGCTAACAATAAGGCTCTGGGCCAAATTATCATAAAGGTGATAAAAGCTATCGACCCCAGACTCAAACTGATGATTCTCGCCGGTAGCCCATTGGTGGAACAGGCCAAAGCCGCTGGTATAGAGGTAATAGAGGAAGCCTTTGCCGATAGAAGCTACCTGGCCGATGGCACCCTGGCCCCCCGTTCACAGCCAGGCGCGGTATTGCATGATGCAGATAAGATGCTGGCTCAGGTTAGCGCCATAATAGAGCGGCGCCAACTGACCGCCATCACTGGCGAGACCATTCCATGCTCTGCCACCAGCCTTTGTCTACATGGAGACAATCAAGAAGCGCTGAGGTTTGCAAAGCTGATCCGCTCTTACGTGCAACAATGAGCCAAAAGAGACGACTCAGCGTTTATGGTAAATAAGCAAGAGATCGCCACTGGCGGTGGAAACGCCTGTTATCTCTAACTCGGGATGGCTCTGCTGGTAGCGATCAACATAGTCTCGAAGAAAGGTCACAGAGTCGTGATTTGCCCTCAGCAGACAAGCATCCTGCTTACAATAGTGATAACTGACTCTTAACTCACTAAAATCGCCACCCCAATTATCAGCATACTCGCCATCGCTCTGGTTAAATTCCTCGACCTTAAGCTCCATAAGCTGATCAGGGTCATCCAACATCAGGGCGTTATACTCAGGCGGAGAGGCCAGAAAATAGGGATCTCCCTCATTTTCAAAATAGAGATAAGCTGTACCATCTCGCATAAAAGGACCAGCTTCACGCCGATACTGACGTAGGAGATCGGCATAGTCAGCGTGAGATGACGTTATCTTAAAGGGTTCAATGCTGGCAATGTCGAACTCGGTACTGGTCGCAGGCGTCTCGCTGTCCAGGTTATCGATTGTGCCAAGCTTTTGTTCACTCTCAAGGCTTGCTACCGATGTTTGCCCTGGCGAGTGAGCGGGTTTAACCTGACCACTAGCGACCGACATTGACTCGCCAGCTGTTTGAGAAGCGTAGGATTGGCTATCGATATATGCGGTAAGGGGCTTATCGTGGTTTGCCCATGTACCCAGTAACCAGGCAAGCCCCAATATACACAGCAGTCCCCATCCTAGGTATATTCCTTTCATCCTTGATATCCATTTCGCAGCCAATAATTTATCTTAAGCTAAACGCCTGACCACAATATGTAAAGTGATGACTCAAATACAAAAAACCCCGGAAATATCCGGGGTTTTGAATAAATCTTAATCGCCTGTTATACGTCCAGGTTAGCCACGTTCAGGGCGTTAGATTCGATGAAGTCGCGACGCGGCTCAACCTGATCACCCATCAAGCAGGTGAATAGCTGATCGGCGCCGATGGCATCTTCGATGGTCACTCTTAGCATACGACGTGACTCTGGATCCATGGTGGTTTCCCATAATTGCTCAGGGTTCATCTCACCCAATCCTTTGTAGCGCTGAATATAAAGACCACGCTTAGAATCATTCATCAACCAATCCAGTGCCTCGACAAATGAGGTAACCTCTTTTATGCGCTCACCGCGCTTCACATAGCCACCCTCTTCGATCAAACCTTCCAAGGCGTTAGCCAGGCTGGTCATGCGCTGATAATCACTCGACTGTAAGAAGTCGTATGAGAACAAGTAGTGGGTATCGATACCATGCTTACGAATGGTGATCTTAGGCAGATAGACCTGACGCTCAGGGTCGAGGAACGCCTCGGCGCTAAAGATAAAGCCACCCGATTCGGCCTCTTTCAATGCTGCCACATAGTTATCACACCACTGCTTCACCTTGGCCTCGTCGGCCAGAATGTCACTGGTTAAGCCAGGCTGATACAACATGCGCTCAGTCAACATGATAGGGAAACGCTGCTCAAGACGATCGAAAATCGCTTCTACCTCACGGTACTGGTAGACCAGCTTTTCGAGTGGCGCACCAGACATGGCCGGAGCATCTTGTGACGGATGGATCTCACCACCGTCCAACGCCAAGTTCGTCAGGTATTCGGTCAGCGCCGGATCATCCTTCAGATACTGCTCCTGCTTACCTTTCTTCACCTTATACAGCGGTGGCTGGGCGATAAACACATAACCACGCTCGATAAGCTCAGGCATTTGACGGAAGAAGAAGGTCAACAGCAAGGTACGAATGTGCGAGCCGTCGACGTCAGCATCGGTCATGATAACGATGTTATGGTAACGCGTCTTATCGGGATCATATTCATCGCGACCGATGCCACAGCCTAATGCGGTGATAAGCGTCGCAACCTCTTGTGAAGAGAGCATCTTATCGAAACGGGCTTTCTCCACGTTAAGGATCTTACCCTTAAGCGGCAGAATCGCCTGGTTCTTACGGTTACGACCCTGCTTGGCACTACCACCCGCAGAGTCACCCTCCACTATGTAAATTTCAGAAAGCGCTGGGTCTTTCTCTTGGCAATCCGCCAGCTTACCCGGCAGACCACCTAAATCTAAAGCGCCTTTACGACGAGTCATTTCACGGGCCTTACGGGCCGCTTCACGGGCGCGAGCCGCGTCGATGATCTTACCGACAATCAGCTTAGCCTCGTTAGGATTCTCAAGCAGGTAGTCACCTAGCTTTTCGCCCATGGTCTGCTCTACAGCCGTCTTAACCTCACTGGAAACCAGCTTGTCTTTGGTCTGAGAGCTGAACTTAGGATCTGGCACCTTAACCGAAATAACCGCAGTCAAACCTTCACGAGCATCATCGCCTGTCGCGCTGGTTTTGCCTTTCTTATTGAAACCTTCGCGGTCCATATAAGTATTTAGGTTACGCGTCAGCGCACTGCGGAAGCCCGCCAGGTGGGTACCACCATCACGCTGAGGAATGTTGTTGGTGAAACAGAAAATATTTTCCTGGAAGCCATCGTTCCACTGCATCGCAACTTCAACGGTAATACCATCTTCACGTTCTTGTACGAAGTGGAAGATCTCTTTGTTTACCGGCGTTTTGTTAATATTGAGGTAATCAACAAAGGCACTGATACCGCCTTCGTACTTGAAGAATTCATCCTTGTTGTCGCGCTCGTCGACCAGGCGAATACCAACACCTGAGTTCAGGAATGACAGCTCGCGTACACGCTTAGCCAGAATATCGAAGTGGAACTCGACATCCGAGAAGGTCTGGCTGCTTGGCCAGAAACGAATTTCAGTACCTGTATTGGTCGCGTCGCCTATCTCTTTGATCGGCTCATCTGGCTCACCCATGGTATAGAACTGCTCATACAGTTTACCTTCACGACGAATGGTTAACTGTAGCTTTTCAGACAGGGCGTTAACCACTGAAACACCCACGCCGTGTAGACCACCGGATACCTTATAAGAGTTATCATCGAACTTACCGCCAGCATGCAGTACCGTCATAATGACCTGAGCCGCCGAAACCCCCTCTTCAGGGTGAATAGCAACCGGAATACCACGTCCGTCATCCTTTACCGATACTGAACCGTCGGCATGGATAGTAATGATCACGTCATTACAGTGGCCCGCTAACGCCTCATCGATAGAGTTATCGACCACTTCGAACACCATGTGATGCAGACCCGTACCATCGTCGGTGTCGCCAATATACATCCCAGGTCTCTTCCGTACCGCATCAAGGCCTTTTAGTACCTTAATACTCGAAGAATCGTAACTATTCTCTGACATATTATTCTCTCGTCGGTTATTCAATTACCGTTACACGCCCTTGTTCCACATGGAACACCTTAACGGGTGGCGTGTTTAACGAATCCATTATTGCCGCAGGCTCGATAGCGGTCACAAATACTTGCGCGCCTGTATCGCTTAGCTGCTGCAGCAAGAGTTTCCTGTGCCTAGCATCCAACTCTGATGGCAAATCATCCACCAGATAAATACTGTTTTTATCTATTTGTTGTTTGAGCAACTTTCCCTGTGCAATACGCAGTGCGCACACGAGCAACTTTAATTGTCCGCGGGATAAGGCATCTTGTACCGGCAGCGTTCCGACCCTTAATCTCAGGTCAGCCTTATGGGGACCACTGGCCGTGTGTCCTGCCGCTAAATCCCTGGGATATTGCGCCTGTAACAGGGACTGATAATCAGTTTTGCTATCCCAACCTCGGGTAAAGGAAACCTTAACATCTACCTGAGGTAAAAACTCTTCGATTATACCCTTAAGTCGTTCATTTAACGAGCCTACATATCGCTTTCGTATATCCGTCACGATTTCGGCGTAACGCACTAATTCCTTATCCCAAAACTGAATTTGCTGATAGGGGGTTTCGCTTTTAAGCATCTGATTTCTATGCTTTAAAATCCGCCTAACATTCGCCCAGGCACTATAGAAGCTCTTGTCGGTATGGAAGGCACCCCAGTCAATAAACTGCCGGCGCGATTTTGGCCCCTCAAAAAGCAACGAAAAACTCTCCGGCGTGATCACTTGTATGGGTAAAGTTTCGGCCAAAGTCGACAGTCGCTTCACTCTATCACCGTTCATTTTGACTTCGGTTTCACCCGAGCGATAACGACGCAGGCCGATCTTGGTTTCTTGGTCACCCGACTCTAGGTTGGCAAACAGCGTCAGTTGATCCTGATCGCTCTTAATCACCCTCTGAGACAGATGACTGCGAAAGGAGCGCCCCATGCCCAGAAAATAGATGGCTTCGAGGACACTGGTCTTGCCGCTGCCATTTTGGCCGTAGATAAGATTCAGACCATCGCCGAGTTGCAACTGAGCACTGGCGATATTACGAAATGAATCGATATGAAGGCGAGATAGACTCATCAAATACTCGTGGAGATGGCCTGAGCCATCGAAGAAGGTGCACGCCTAACGCAAAATCAGGCGTGCAGACAGACACTAGAGTCTCATAGGCATGACGACATACATCGAATCTTCTTCGACGTGGTTTTCAATCAAGGCACTGGAGTTACCATCGATAAGGGTAATACGCACATCATCGGACGGCAGGTTGTTAAGCACGTCGAGCAAGTAGCTGACGTTAAAACCAATTTCCAATGGTGTATTGTCATATTCGATATCGAGAATCTCTTCCGCTTCTTCTTGCTCTGGGTTGTTAGCGGTGATCTTAATCAGATTCTGCTCCAACTGAACGCGTACGCCACGGAACTTCTCATTCGAGAGGATTGAGGCGCGCAGCAAGGCTTGCTTAAGCTGGTTACGACTGGCGATAACCACCTTGTCACCGCCCTTAGGCAGCACACGACGATAGTCTGGGAAACGACCATCCACCAGCTTACTGGTAAACACGGCGCTTTGAGTCGTGGCGCGAATCGCGTTTTCACCGATTGCCAGGGTGACATCCAGATCTTCCCCTTCAAACAGACGTTGAAGTTCGAGTACCCCTTTACGAGGCACGATCACCTGCTTCTCAGGCAAGGAGTCTTCCACCATGCGGTGGCTCAATGCCAGGCGGTGGCCGTCGGTGGCAATAGCGCGCAGCACGTTGCCTTCGGTTTCAAGCAACAAACCATTGAGATAATAGCGTACATCTTGGTTCGCCATGGAGAACTGGGTAGCATCGATCAGCGACTTTAAGGTGCCCTGCTTGAGGGTAAATTCGATATCCGCCTGGAAGGCATCGACATTGGGATACTCCTCCGCTGGCAGGGTCGCTAAAGTAAAACGGCTGCGGCCCGAACGTAGTAGCAGACGATTTTCTTGCTGCTCTATCTTGAGTTCAACCTGATCGGGAAGGGATTTAACGATATCGAGAAATTTCTTGGCGGGGACTGTGGTACGTCCCTCTTGCACTTCGCCTTGTAGTTGAGCCTGGCCGACTAATTCGACCTCTAAATCTGTACCGGTCAACTTAAGTGAGTGACCACTTACTTCAACTAAAAGGTTTGCCAGAATAGGTAAGTTATGTCGTCTCTCCACCGCTCCACTCACGAGTTGAAGCGGCTTTAATAGGGCATCCCTATCAATTGAAAATTTCATCAGTTTCAATTTCCCAGATTTATGAAGATAACGTACGGATTAAGTTAGCATAATCTTCTTTAATGTCATGACTTTCTTCACGTAGCTGTGCAATTTTGCGACATGCATGCAGCACTGTCGTGTGATCACGGCCACCAAAGGCATCGCCAATCTCAGGCAAACTCTGGTTAGTTAACTCTTTCGACAATGCCATCGCCATCTGTCTTGGTCTGGCAACACTGCGTGAGCGGCGTTTAGACAGCATGTCGGCCATCTTGATCTTGTAGTATTCAGCTACGGTTTTCTGAATATTGTCTATAGTGACCAATTTTTCTTGTAGAGCCAAGAGATCTCTTAAGGCTTCACGTACAAAATCGATAGTGATCGGACGACCGGTAAAGTTAGCGTTGGCAATAACGCGATTCAATGCCCCTTCCAATTCACGCACGTTCGAGCGCAGGCGCTTGGCAATAAAGAAGGCCACTTCATCGGGCAGGTTGATACCACTCTCTTGTGCCTTACGCATCAAAATAGCCACACGGGTTTCTAACTCGGGCGGCTCGATAGCTACCGTTAATCCCCAACCGAAGCGAGACTTAAGGCGATCTTCCACGCCATCGATCTCTTTAGGATAGCGATCTGAGGTCAAGATGATCTGATGATTGCCTTCTAATAAGGCATTAAAGGTATGGAAAAACTCTTCCTGGGATCTGTCTTTGTTGGCAAAGAACTGAATATCATCGATAAACAATGCATCGACGCTACGGTAATAGCGTTTGAACTCTTCGATCGCATTATTCTGTAGCGCCTTCACCATATCCTGCACGAAACGCTCAGAGTGCATATAGACCACCTTGGCATCTGGCTTGTTCTTAATGATGCCATTACCAACAGCGTGCAATAGATGTGTCTTACCTAAACCGGTTCCACCATAGAGAAACAGGGGGTTATAGGCACCACCAGGGTTTTCAGACACCTGTAATGCAGCCGCCTTACCCAGCTGGTTAGACTTACCCTCGACAAAGTTATCAAACTGATAAGTCGGGTTCATATTGCTTCTGTGGTTAACCGTCGTCGCAGGTTCATTGGTATTAAATGACGGCGCACTGTGCGACTTGCTGGCCGCAGGCTTAGCAGGGCTTTTAACTGAGGCAGTTTGTGCTACTGGTTTACTCGCAGGTCGGCTACCAATATCGAAACGCAGCTTGGGCGCTTCGCTACCCATCTGCTCGGTGAAGAACTGATTGATAGTATTCAGGTACTTGTCTCTCACCCAATCGAGCACGAATCGATTCGGTGCGTAAAGCACTAGAGTATCCCCGTCCATTTCGGCTTGTAACGGTCTGATCCACATACTAAATTGCTGAGCGGAAAGCTCGTCTTGTAGTCGTCCGATACATTGCTGCCAAAGTGAAACCGCCACGTACTTATCCCCAAAAGATCATACAAAAGAGGTGTATTCTATAGTGAGATCACTAGGATCGCTATCCTTTAAATGGATTTATCCCCAGTAAGATCATCTTTATTTCTTTACACAGATCCCTAACGATCCTCATCGATCAAAATAATCTGATAAAGCTGCAAACTCAGCTTTATTAAGCGATCCAGATCGATCTATAATTAGCGACCTTCGATCAGGCTAATGATCACTAGATCCACAAGATGTAGTGGCCATTCACAGAGTTATCCACACTAGATAGTGTATATGGACAACTTGATAAGAAGATTTACAGGCAGATTTTACTCACTTAACGGTTTTGCATGTTGACGGGCTTAACTAAAGTGATTACAATTCGGCCTCTTTTTTGCCCTTACCTCTTTTATAGGGATAAGGTTTATTCACCTAACAAAGACGGATTGCCATAATGAGTAAACGTACTTTTCAACCTAGCAACCTGAAGCGCAAGCGTTCTCACGGCTTCCGCGCTCGTATGGCTACTGTTGGTGGCCGTAAGGTCATCGCACGTCGTCGTGCAAAAGGTCGCGCTCGTCTTTCTGCTTAATTAAGTAGAAATGCAAGTGACCAGCTATACCTTTACGCGGGAGTTACGTCTGTTAACTCCCGCGCAATTCAAATCTGTATTCTCCAATCCCATCAAAGCTTCTTCTGCTGAAATAACCTTACTTGCCATCCCCAATGAGCTACAGCATCCTCGTATTGGATTAACTGTTGCTAAGCGTTATGTTAAGCGAGCCAATCAGCGCAACAGAATTAAACGTATCATTCGCGACAATTTTCGTTTGCACCAACACGAATTACCGCCGCTTGATATTGTTGTGCTCGTCAGAAACGGCGTATTGGATATGGACAATGCAGCATTGCACAAACTGGTAGAGAAGTTATGGCGCAAACTCAGTCGCCGTTACAATGGCTAGCCACCAAGCTGATTCGTGGCTATCAAATCTTTATCAGCCCTATACTAGGGCCCAAGTGCCGTTTTCATCCCACATGTTCCAATTACGCACTCGAAGCGATTCGATTGCATGGATTTGTGAAAGGGAGTTGGTTTGCAGGGAAACGCGTATTAAAATGTCACCCTTTACATCCGGGCGGAGAAGATCCCGTCCCCCCAAAAAATAACAGGTGTAATAAATAGGCTATGGAATCTCAACGCAATATATTGCTCATCGGTCTGCTTTTTGTCAGCTTTTTGCTGTGGCAGCAATGGCAAACAGACAAAAATCCGCAACCCGTTGCCACTGAATCTTCAGTTGTAGCTTCAACCGTCACAGATTCACACAGTGCTGATGTTCCTGATGCCGATGCTGCCCTTCCAGAAGCAGTTACAGCCTCTAAAGAACTCATTACCGTAACGACTGACCAACTGGTGTTGAAAATTAACCCAGTGGGCGGTGATATCGTTTATTCGGCCTTGGTTCGTCACAAGTTAGAAGAAGATAAAGAAGACCCATTTGTTTTGCTACAGCAAACCAATGATATCTTCTATATCTCTCAGAGTGGTCTTATCGGCCGTAACGGTATCGACAGCAGCAGTAAGGGACGTGCCCATTTTGCAAGCCAGGCTCAGACCTATACCCTTGCCGATGGCCAAGATACCCTAGAAGTGCCGCTGACCTATGTTGCCGACAATGGTGTGACCTACACTAAAGTCTTTACGCTACACCGTGGCAAATTTGATATTGGCGTCGATTACCGCATCAACAATACCTCAGCCGAGCAGTTGCAGGTACAGATGTATGGTCAGATCAAGCACAGCATCAAGAAAAGCGAAAGCAGCATGATGATGCCGACTTATCGCGGTGCCGCCTTCTCAACAGCCGATACCCGCTACGAGAAGTACAGCTTCGAAGATATGGCTGATAAGAACCTGGACAAGAAGACCTTAGGCGGTTGGGCAGCAATGCTACAACACTACTTCGTGTCGGCTTGGGTGCCACCAGAAAACGATCAAAACACTATCTTCTCTAGCGTAAGTGCCGGTGGCCTAGCCAATATCGGTTTCCGCGGCGCCGTGTATGATATTGCTCCTGGCACACAACAAACCATTGGCGCTCAGTTCTACGTAGGTCCTAAGGATCAAGAAGCCCTATCGGCCATCTCTGAGTCACTGAACTTAGTAGTGGATTACGGTTTCCTATGGTGGCTGGCTATCCCTATTCACTGGCTATTGATGTTCTATCAATCTTTCGTGGGTAACTGGGGTGTGGCAATTATCCTGATCACTCTGACCGTGCGTGGCTTTTTGTACCCGCTCACCAAGGCGCAGTACACCTCTATGGCCAAGATGCGCAACCTACAGCCTAAGCTGCAGGATATGAAAGAGCGCTTCGGTGATGACCGTCAGAAGATGGGTCAAGCCATGATGGAACTGTACAAGAAAGAGAAAGTGAACCCTATGGGTGGCTGTCTACCTATCTTGCTACAGATGCCTATCTTCATTGCACTCTACTGGGTACTGCTAGAAAGCTATGAGCTACGTCACGCGCCATTCATGCTATGGATCACCGACTTGTCGGTACAAGATCCTTACTATGTACTGCCGCTGCTGATGGGTGTATCTATGTTCCTGATGCAAAAGATGCAGCCAATGGCACCGACTATGGACCCAATGCAGGTGAAAATGATGCAGTGGATGCCAGTTATCTTTACTGTCTTCTTCCTCTGGTTCCCAGCAGGTCTGGTACTTTACTGGTTGGTCGGTAACTTAGTGGCCATTACCCAGCAGAAGATCATCTATGCCGGTTTGGAGAAAAAAGGGTTAAAATAACCTCTAACTCCAACTAATGAAAAAGCGGTCGGATACTCAGTATTGACCGCTTTTTGCTTTTTAATAAAGACAGCTTTCACTCCATCAGCGCAGGAAACAGAGTAATGACGACAGATACTATCGTGGCACAAGCAACCGCACCCGGACGTGGCGGCGTAGGTATCATTAGGGTCTCAGGCGATAGGGCCAGCGAGGTGGCTATGGCGGTACTAGGGCACCTTCCCAAGGTACGCTATGCCGACTACTGTGACTTTAAAGGCGCAAATGGCGAAGTGATAGACCAAGGCATAGCCCTGTTTTTCAAAGGACCCAACTCCTTTACCGGTGAAGATGTTCTCGAGCTTCAGGGACACGGAGGCCAAATCGTCCTCGACATGCTGATCAATCGGGTCATGGATGTCGACGGTGTACGCATTGCCAAGCCAGGGGAGTTTAGTGAGCAGGCCTTTATGAATGACAAGCTGGATCTCACCCAGGCAGAGGCCATTGCCGATCTGATTGACGCTACCAGCGAACAAGCCGCCAAGAGCGCCCTCAATTCACTTCAGGGCGAGTTTTCCACCCAGGTACATGAGCTGGTGGATCAGGTCACCAATTTGCGTCTCTACGTGGAAGCCGCGATAGACTTTCCTGACGAGGAGGTCGATTTTCTCTCCGACGGTAAAATTGCCGCTTCACTTAGCAAGATCATCCATAAATTAGATTCGGTACAGTCCAGTGCCAAGCAGGGCGCCATTATTCGCGAAGGAATGAAGGTGGTGATTGCCGGTCGCCCTAACGCAGGAAAATCCAGCCTGCTCAATGCCCTGGCCGGTAAAGAATCAGCCATTGTCACCGAGATAGCTGGTACCACTCGCGACGTGTTACGTGAGCATATTCATCTCGATGGCATGCCACTGCACATCATAGATACGGCTGGCCTACGCGACACCACTGACACAGTTGAGCAGATAGGTATCGAACGGGCCTGGGCAGAGATAGAAACCGCCGATCAGGTACTCTTCATGGTTGATGGCACCACCACAGATGCTGTCGATCCTCATGATATCTGGCCAGATTTTATCGATCGTCTCCCAAAAAATCTGGGGGTTACCGTGGTGCGCAACAAGGCGGATCTTACTGGAGAAGCCTTAGATGCCACAGATGAACAGGGCCACAAGGTGTTTCGTTTGTCAGCCAAGACAGGCTCGGGTGTCGATGAACTCAAGGCACACCTTAAGTCGCTAATGGGATATCAGAGTAATTTAGAAGGCGGCTTTATTGCCCGTCGTCGCCATCTCGAGGCACTGGAACTCGCTGCGAGTCATCTCACCTTGGGACAGGAACAGTTAGAGGTGTATCAAGCGGGTGAGCTCCTGGCAGAGGAGCTGCGTATGTGTCAACTCGCCTTATCAGAAATCACGGGTAAGTTCACTTCAGATGATCTACTAGGCAAAATTTTTGGCTCCTTCTGTATCGGCAAATAAGCATATCTATTGCACTATTAAAGGGCGCTTTTCAAACAGTCATTAGAAGCGCCCTTACCTCAGTATCAGCACCAGCGCTATTTTGCGCCTTACCTATATATTTTTTAAACACCAAACCTAAGATCGCTGCGGGATCTTTCCTCATATTGGTGCATAAACATCCAAGATGGCGATCGAATTAATCAACAGAGATATCAACAAGTAATCCACTTTGCGATCAAAATTGGTGCATAACTCATTAAACGCTATAAGTTGTTGTTTTTTATTTATTTTAAGTTAGGTATATCTTAACATCTGCTAAATTTGGATCCCGTAAAGCGATCGAATCAAAAAAGTTATACTCAAAACCATCTCGTTATTTTTTAGCGCGATCGACTGGGATCTCATCCTTACACAACATCTATGACACGACTGGCCTTCTTATACCTTACCCGCCATCCCTGCCAGCGTGGCAGTTCCCAGCGTTTTGGCCCAGATTTTCGCTGACCACTAAGGTAAGTTAACTCTACCCATCTGCCCTTCACCTGATAGCTCACACTCATCCTAAGATCCGACAGTATAACTTCACGAGGATAAGCCTGATCAAACTCTTGCCTGAGCCAATCAGGGATCCCTTCAAACTGAAGATCCTCTGCTTCTATCAGCTCAAAATCCGCAATAGACTCGACGCCAAGAGTCGAGAGCCGATGAGCTAAGAATTCTTCAAAGACAACAATATCTGGACTTGCCAAGCAAATCCCTGCTGCTTTAGCCTCCTCATAGCCACCAAGCTTAACCCAGATATTCCAGGCATCGATATCTTGGCGCACGGCTTCGGCTATCCCAGGAAAAACCAAGCCCTCGGCTATGCTGGTGATCATGGCCTGAATGACATTCTGTGGCTCGACTCTCTCGCTACGAACTTCAAGCACCCGACCGGCATAAACACGTTCGACACATACCTCATCCAAGCTCAATTGCTCGGTTACGCGATCTTGTCCTAGCCCCGCAGCCAAGAGCCATGATTTATCGACGGGAGCCATACAGAGTGCCAGATTAAGAGTTTGTTTTACTCCTCGACCCGGCGTCGCATGTTGATCAAATACCAGGGCAGCAATGGGGAGAGTCACACCATCTTGCGGCAGGTGAAAGCGGGATTCCCGAGCAATCAATACCTCACTTATCCCATTGCCTAAGGCATTGTCTCGCTTGAGTCGGCAAATAAAGGCCAATTCGGGCAGAGCCTGCATCACGGCAATCGCCCAGGTGCGTCTAAGCAAAGGATCGCTCAAGTCAGCCTTAGGGAGTGACGGACATTCCAGTGCCGCGCGGATCTGTTTAGCGAGTCGCCTGGCCTCTTCAATGGCTTGCAGATTGAGCTCCACCAGAGGAATTTCGTCATCATGGCAACGCAGAAGCTTAATCAAGGTATAGGCATCGCAGCCAAAAGGCTCCCACTGCAACAAGGTTAATCTCTCTGCCTCATCTTTCGGCAGACGATAAAACTGTCCAGGCGTCGTCAGCGCGGCGGCAAGATCTATCATCAAATCCAGGCAATCCCCATCAGGCATCACACTGATAAGGTGAGCAAACTGGGTATCGATAGGCAGTGGAAACAGGCGCTGACCATGGGAAGTCACCCGTCCCAGCTGATCTAACGCACCAATAAGCATTAACTTGGCACTCGCCTTTTCCAGTGACTTAGCCGGCAGAGGGTCAACAAAATCCAGCTGTGCCAATTCGGCACCGGCGCAGGCAGCGGCCAACATAGGCTCAACTAACTCCTCCCGTTGTAACTCGGGTGGCGTAGCAGCCAGTAAAGGAGCCGCCTTGCCCCATAGCCGAATGCACAGACCCACCTGGGTTCGCCCAGCGCGTCCCATACGTTGTTCGCTACTGGCCTTTGAAATGTGAGATAAAGACAAAACCGTTCGGCCATTACGTTGATGAGTACGGCGCTCCAGCCCCGAATCTATCACCCCTGTAATACCGGGAATCGTTAATGAAGTTTCGGCTATATTGGTCGCAAAGATCACCCGCCTACTGCTGCTCGCCCGCAATACTTGGACCTGCTCTTCGGCCCCTATGCTGCCATGAAGAGCTAACAAACTTATCTGCTCGTCCAGTTCGCCCAATGGCCCACGACACTTGTGTATTGCCGCCGTGATCTCGCGTTTACCTGGCAGGAAAACCAGTATATCCCCTTGGGTATCTTGCAAGGCCTGCTTCAGGGCAACAACAAGGCGCTCCTCTAGACCCCGAATATCCGGCAGATGGTGACTCTCGCTCGCCAGATACCTAAGTTCCACGTGAAACCTCTTGCCTTGCGTCTGCAGACAAATAGCATTAACGTGTTTATTATCAGATAGATAATTACACAACACCTCGCCTGACAGGGTTGCAGAGGTCAATAGTAGCCGGTGGCGATCGCGATGTTTTAGCAATGCCAGCAGCAGATCTGTGTCCCAACGCCGCTCATGAAACTCATCAATCATCAGGGTATCGAATTCACCAAGTCCGGCCATATCCCCAGACAACCAGCGCAAAGCAATCCCTGGTGTCACGAAGACTATCTGAGTATCTAGTGTCACAGTACAATCGAAACGAATGGCGTACCCTACTTTTAAATCAGTCAAGCCTTGTACATATTCAGCCAGTGCCAAACAGGCTACCCGCCGAGGCTCCACCACTAATACTCTGGGGCGTTTACCCTGCACGTCCGGTTCGGCGCACCACAATGGCAGACGTGTCGATTTACCCGATCCCGTATCAGATTCGATCACCAGATGATGGCTAGGATAGGCAGCTTTAAACTCTGCGTAGAGGGTATCGATTGGTAGAGATAAACTCGTCATGGCAACTGTTGTCGGTAAATTTACACCCGGGGATCATAACCCGCAGCGGGCCCAAAACGAAAACGACATTAATTAAGCCATCGCTGATATAAACTAGATCTTGTAATTGAAATACTTGCGATTTTCAGGCCCGGCCAGGTTACTGTTGATCTTTAGCTCATGCTTATATTCATCCCAGCTGGCCACATTTCGTCCTCGATTGAGATGCGGAAATTCAGACTCAGAGCTGGCTACCGCAATATCCACACCAATGAAGCTAGCTAAGCGAGATAAACTCTGGGGCTGATCCAGCTGCAAACTCAGAAACTGCTGTGTAAACGCCTGGCTTTGATGAAAAAACTCAAACACCTGCTGCTTATGCACCTGATAGCAAGTCTTTAGATGCTCTGCATCCATAGGATCAGCTACTCGATAGATACCAAAGGTATAGTCAAAACTGCGCTTAAGCAGAGGATGAAACCGCCCTCGCCCTTGATCCAGATGCACCAGCATTCGGCTCAGCAGCATCTGCATCGAGGGCACCCAGGCATCTAATGGCCTATCCAGATAAACAAATTTAGCGTCAGGATACAGGCTATGTAGCTGTCGATAATCGCTAAAACAAGGCGCGTCGGAAACGGCATCGGCGAGAATAACCGCCTGTTTGGTAAAGGCCTGATGCGCCACTCTAAGGCCCATCTCCAGCAAGGCAACACTTACGCTGGTGGTACCGGTTCGAGGCAATCCTATGATGAAGATTTTAGTGGCAGGTCTTCCTTGATAAGTAGTCGGTACGGGCTGATGAGACTTCATAGATATGACTCGGCACAAATGGAAGCGCAGTATAGTTAAAATACCTAGGCAGGAAAACAGGCTCTAGCAACCTTTACCTGTTTACTATCAAGCGTAAAGCTTAGCTGCCAACACCATATCGGCTTTAACTATGAGATCACTGTTAATCTACTACTAACCCTGTACAATCCGCGCCTTGTTTGACCCTAAACGACCAAATTTTTGCAAATATCATGATAGATCTGGCGCTTCTTCCGCTTTACCTCACCACAGTGATCGCTCTGCTCCTTATTCCTGGCCCCGATATGTTATTGATCGCCAGCTCCAGCCTAAGTTATGGCAAGAAGGTCGGCATCTACGCCAGCTTTGGCAATGCCACCTCGGGATTGATCTTAACCCTGCTGGCGGCGCTCGGGGTATCGGCATTGATAGCAGTAACCCCACTTGCTCTGGAGCTATTACGGATAGTCGGCGGCCTCTACCTGCTAAAGATGGGCTGGGATTGTCTGCGCGCCACGCCGGCCCAAACACCCGAACTGGTTCAAGAAGACAAAATTGCTAAGCAACTCTATCGCCGTGCAGTAGTAAGTAACCTATTAAATCCAAAGGCATTACTCTTTTTCGTGCTGTTTCTACCCCAGTTTGTCTCCAGTCAATTAGCCGTCAGTTCGACCCAGCAGATGCTCGCCTTAGGGCTAGTACTTAATCTGATGGGCCTAGTGTTTAACTTGATGCTGGTGGCCTTGGTTGGCAGCTTAGGTCAATCCCTGCTTAATAATGAAAAATTCAGGGTCAATCAGAATAAATTCATGGGCGTTATCTTCATAAGCCTGGCCTTCTGGTTACTCGCCTCACAACTGCAAACAATCGGCTAACTCCGTCCAGGCTTCACTTTAGCTTAAGACGGATTACCGTAGGCCACCAAAGTCTCACGATACAGGCGTAATAGACGCTTATCATCAACCCCAACGCCGATACGCTGTGAAGCTTTGTCACGCCAATCATCATGAGGATACTGACGCCCATCAAACTTCTGTAAGGTATGACCTTCGGCCGGTCCATCTGTCACCACGCGAACCGGTCCCTCCCTCAGACTAAACAGGCTCTTGTCGATCACATAGGCAATGGCAGATGGATCATGCACATGACAACCCTCAAGTCCCAGCTTTTGTGAGTAAAAATCGAGATAAAAGCGGCTAATTTGCCAGATAAATTGCCCGAGCTCGCCCGCTTCATCACGCAATTCGTCGAGATACTGACGAGTAAAAAAGCTTTCTTGGGTTACATCCAAACCTATGATGGTCACAGGCCATCTGGCGGTAAACACCAGATCGGCCGCATGGGGATCATCATGAATGTTGGCTTCAGCGTAAGGCGTTACATTACCGCGATGACCATTAACGCCAAAGGCCCCGCCCATCACCACGACCTCTTTAACCAGATCGACGATATCCGGCGCAGCCTGAAGCGCCAACGCCAGATTGGTTAGCGGCCCAACTGCCACTAGAGTTATCTCACCGGGCTGCGCCCTCACACTGTCGATAATATATTGATAGGCGGGTCTGGGATCGGCTTGTAAATCATTAGATTGAGGCGCATTAAAGTCACCAAAGCCGGTTTCCCCATGAACGATCACTGTAGGCCCAACCGGTGGACGTACCAAGGGCTTTTCGGCTCCTTTTACCACATCGGCCTTAAGCGAATACTTTTTCTTTAAAAACAGTGCATTTGCCGTAGCATTTTCTATGGTGGCGTTACCATAAACACAGGTGATTGCCTCAAGCGATATGTCAGGATGCGCCTCGGCAAATAAGATCGCCATGGCATCATCTATACCAGGATCCGTATCTAAAATAATTTTCTGCATCAATTCCCCTTCCTTGAACAGACAAAAAGCGTGGGCTAACCATAACCCGATCGCCAGCAAACTAACGTGATCTTGCTTTGAGGTCTGGCAAGGCCCTACTTATCTATAATAAGTTGCTAAGATATGAGGTGAGCCAAACCTTATTGCTCAACGTATAGATGTTTAACCTTAAACTATAAGATACGCCATAATGCTAGACAAAAGTCGATTGAGCCGTTTCAAAACTGCGATAGATCTCCAGGCCGAGATAGGTAAGTTCGATGCCCTTGCAAAGGAGTGGCGCGATCCCAACGGCAAGTTTAAACACGTGCTCAGTTTCAACCAAACCCGTCTACTCGCCATAGAAAAAGCGATCGCCAGCCATTTTAACCGGGACCTAAATCAGGATGTTCCCTTCGAAGATCTCAAGATACTAGATATAGGCTGTGGGGTAGGACTCTTGTGTGAACCTTTAGCAAGCCAAGGCGCACAAGTCGTCGGCATAGATGCCAGCGAACACAATATCACCCTAGCCCGCCGACATGCCGAGAGCTGGTCACTTCCCATCGACTATCGTCATTGTTTAGCCGAAGATCTGCAGCAGCATGCATTATATGATGTGATCTTAAACACCGAAGTGATCGAACATGTCGAGGATCAGGCGGCACTGGTCGACACCTGTTGCAGACTCCTTGCACCGGGTGGATTACTGATTATGGCAACGCTGAACCGCACCCTAAGTGCCTTTGTAATAGCCATTATCGGCGCCGAATATGTCATGCGTTACCTGCCCATTGGTACACATGATTGGCATCACTTCGTAAAACCCCAAGAACTGGTAGAGATGATCACACCTCATGGTTTATCTAACATCAGTGTTGAAGGCATGCGCTTTAATCCATTGACCCGCCGTTGGCGGATCACCGAGAGTCACTCGGTCAACTATTTGCTTTACGCCAGTAAAACCTAACAGCCACTAGCCAAACGGAAATCGATCTTCATTCGCTAAATTGGCACCTCACACAAGACCAACACAGATATTTCGCATATGATTGCCTGCATGATATTGGAATTCAGAGGCCTACACAGGTGTTGGTCTCTCCCTCTTACAGCGTGAATTTAGGAAGCAAGATGGCAAAAATAGAACTTATCGTCGGTACTACATTAGGCAGCGCCGAGTATGTGGCCGATGAATTAGCCGCTCAGTTAGAAGATCTTGACCATGAAACTCAGGTACATCTCACCGCAGAATTAAGCGTATTAGATCCCAAATGTCTATGGTTGATCGTTTCATCGACTCACGGCGCTGGCGATCTACCGGAAAATATTCAGCCTTTCTTCGAGGAAATTGAACGTGAAAAGCCAGATCTGAGCCGAACCAAATACGCCTTGTGCGCTATCGGTGACTCAAGTTACGACACCTTCTGCCAAGGGCCGGAAAAATTAATCGAAGCAATGGAAAACTGCGGTGCACAAGTCTATGTGGATAAGATCCAGATCGATGTGCAATACGATCCCATCCCTGAAGAACCCGCCCAGGCTTGGTTAAGCAGCTGGCAAGACAAACTTTAGATCCTTCCCCTCTCGATAACTAAGATCTCACCCACAGATTAGATCTACTTTATCCACATATTACGATCTCAAATGATAAATATGTGGATAAGGTATTATTTAGATCTGATCTAACTCTGTATTATTCACCACCCCAAACCAGCAAAGATCGCGCCTGTGGATAAGTAGGCGATCTACCCACAAGCTTATTCGAGTTAGATCGCGATCAGATCACAGGATCAAGATGCCGTTATCTTTTGATTTATATAGATAAATAGACTTACCCACAGAAGATCGCGATCCTAATAGTAAACATAATAAGAGATCTATATAAAGATCTTAAGATCTATTAAGCAGATCCTTTGGCGATCGAAAGGCCTAAATTGATCTTTCACCAAAGGCTTTCCAGGTGCTAAAATATGCGGCTACTCCTTGAGTAACTCTGTCCTTTCACTGGGCAATGTCATTTTATTTTCGATATAGGTTTTAAGGTATTCTGATGCATTTTCATGAGCGGTTTGATGTTATTGTTGTTGGCGGTGGACATGCCGGAACCGAAGCAGCATTGGCATCTGCTAGGATGGGATCAAAAACATTATTATTGACTCATAATATTGATACCTTAGGACAAATGTCCTGTAACCCTGCGATTGGCGGTATTGGTAAGGGTCACCTTGTCAAAGAGATCGATGCGATGGGTGGTGCAATGGCCATTGCAACTGACCATGCAGGCATTCAATTTCGTACCTTAAATTCAAGCAAAGGCCCTGCGGTTCGTGCTACTCGAGCACAGGCGGATCGCGCACTTTACCGGGCTAAGATTCAACAGATCTTACAAAACCAGCCTAATTTACGTCTTTTCCAACAATCGGTTGATGATTTGATTGTTGAAAACGATCGTGTGATTGGTGTGGTTACTCAGATGGGATTAGCCTTCGAAGCCCCAGCTATTGTGTTAACCGCAGGCACTTTCTTAAGCGGTAAGATTCATATCGGCTTAGAAAATTACAGCGGTGGTCGAGCAGGCGATCCGCCATCGATCTCATTAGCAGATCGTTTGCGTGAATTACCTATTCGCGTTGGTCGTTTAAAAACAGGTACTCCACCGCGTATCGATGCTAATACGATCAATTTTGACCTGATGACAGAACAAAAAGGCGATGATCCTCTGCCTGTGATGTCATTTATCGGTGATGTGAAAGATCATCCAAAGCAGATCTCCTGTTTCATTACTCATACCAATGAGCGTACCCATGAGATTATTCGCGGTGGATTAGACAGAAGCCCTATGTACTCTGGTGTTATCGAGGGTATAGGTCCGCGTTACTGCCCTTCTATCGAAGATAAGATCAATCGTTTTGCCGACAAGAATTCTCATCAGATCTTTATCGAACCCGAAGGTTTAAATACCAATGAAATCTATCCAAATGGTATCTCAACCAGCTTGCCTTTCGATGTGCAGCTAAATCTGGTGAGATCGATTCAAGGGATGGAAAACGCCGAGATCATTCGTCCTGGTTATGCGATCGAATATGATTACTTCGATCCGAGAGATCTAAAAAACTCCCTAGAAACCAAAGCCATTTCAGGCCTGTTCTTTGCTGGACAGATCAACGGCACCACAGGTTATGAAGAGGCTGGCGCCCAAGGATTACTGGCTGGTATGAACGCTTCGCTTCAGGTGCAAGGCAAAGAAGCCTGGTGTCCACGTCGTGACGAGGCATATTTGGGCGTATTGGTTGACGATCTATCCACCCTGGGTACCAAAGAACCTTACCGCATGTTTACTAGCCGTGCGGAATACCGCCTGTTGCTGCGTGAAGATAATGCCGATCTGCGTCTCACCGAGAAGGGACGTGAATTAGGTTTGGTGGACGATGATCGCTGGGCGAAGTTTAATGCCAAACGCGAAGCGATTGAACTTGAGCTGCAGCGTCTGCGTAGCCAATGGATACATCCAAACTCGCCTCTGGTCGATGCCCTTAATCCGCATCTAAAGACGCCTATTACCCGTGAAGCGACCTTCGAGGAGCTGTTGCGTAGACCTGAGCTGGATTACCCTAAGTTAATGAATGTCGAAGGGTTTGGTCCGGCCATTGAAGATCCGCGTGCTGCGGAACAGGTGCAGATCCAGGTGAAATATTCGGGTTATATCCAACGTCAGCAAGATGAGATCGACAAAGCGATCCGCCATGAAAAGACTGGGCTTCCTCAGAATCTCGATTATCAAGAGGTTCCAGGTCTGTCTAATGAGGTGATTGCTAAGCTTAATGACCACAAACCCGATACGGTCGGTCAGGCATCACGCATCTCTGGGGTGACTCCGGCGGCAATCTCTATTTTGTTGGTTCACCTTAAAAAACGCGGTTTGCTCAAAAAAAGCGCGTAATATCTCGTAATTAATCATTTTGATGACCGGTATGGGAGGCTAAGCCCTTCCCATACCGGTCACTCGGCTTCATAATATCCCATTGTTTATCGAGGATACTTCAGTGTTATCAGCCCAACTAGAAACCTATCTTGCCGAGATGCAGATGACGGCAACGCCGAAACAGAAACAGCAATTGCTTGATTTTGTTGGCATGTTATCCAAATGGAATAAGGCCTATAACCTGACATCTGTGAGAGATCCTGAGCAGATGTTGATTCGCCATATCATGGATAGCCTTGCGGCGAGCCCTTATCTGGTGGGTGAACGTTTTATCGATGTGGGGACTGGCCCTGGTTTACCTGGGATCCCGCTGGCGATCATGAACCCAGACAAAGAATTTGTATTGCTCGACAGTTTGGGTAAACGTATTCGTTTTCAAAAACAGGTTCAATTTGAGCTGGCGATAGGTAATATAAGTTCGGTCGAGAGTCGTGTTGAAGCCTATCAACCCGAAGAGAAGTTTGATGGCGTACTCAGTCGTGCTTTTGCGTCTATCCAGGATATGCTGCACTGGTGTCACCATCTGCCTAAATCGACAGGGTGTTTCTATGCCTTAAAGGGGCAGCTGAGCGATGAAGAGATGGCCAGTATTCCTGATGGTTTTACCCTGACCGATACCATTGAATTACGCGTCCCTCGTCTCGATGAACAGCGCCACCTCTTGCGGGTGGTCAAAGCGGCTTAGTTCCCAGGGTTATAAAGTTGCATTATTTAACCAGTTCAAGCAATTTGATAAAGAGTTTTACTATCGAATCGGCGAACGTGATAGACAGGATGATATTGTGGGTAAAGTGATAGCCGTGGCTAACCAGAAAGGTGGCGTCGGAAAAACAACGACTTGTGTGAACTTAGCGGCTTCATTAGCGGCCACTAAGCGTAAAGTGTTGCTTATCGATCTCGATCCTCAAGGTAATGCGACTATGGGGAGTGGCGTCGATAAGTATAGTGTCGAGAATACCGCCTATGAACTCTTGGTCGAGGAAAAAACGGTCGAGGAAGTGGTTTATCGCAACACAGCAGGCAAATACGATCTGATTGCCGGTAATGGTGACGTTACCGCCGCCGAGATCAAATTGATGGAGTTTTTCGCTCGAGAGATCCGTCTGCGTAATGCCCTGGCTCCCGTCAAAGATTATTATGATTTTATCTTTATCGACTGCCCGCCTTCATTAAACATGTTGACGGTCAATGCCATGTCGGCAGCCGATTCTGTCTTGGTGCCAATGCAATGTGAGTATTACGCCCTAGAGGGACTCACTGCCCTGATGGATACCATCAGCAAGTTGGCCGCCATGGTCAATCCTGGATTAGCGATCGAAGGGATCTTGCGTACTATGTACGATCCCCGCAATCGATTGGCCAACGATGTATCAGATCAACTTAAACAGCATTTTGGCGATAAAGTATATCGCACCGTTATCCCTCGCAATGTGAGACTAGCTGAAGCGCCAAGTTTTGGTGCACCGGCCATGTATTATGATAAGTCCAGCGCCGGCGCCAAGGCTTATCTTGCTTTAGCTGGTGAGATCATTAGACGTGCAGAGCAACATTCTCAGTTAGAGCAAGCTTAAGGAAAAACAGATGACACCCAAGAAACGTGGTCTAGGCAAAGGATTAGACGCACTGTTAAGCACTAGCCATGCGGCAGCTAAGCAAGGGCACAATGAAGAGTCGAGCCTGAGCACCAATGAAGAACTCAAGATGATTGCGCTGGATCTGCTGCAGCCGGGTAAGTACCAACCGCGTAAGGATATGTCACCTGAGGCGTTAGAAGAGCTGGCTGAGTCGGTAAAAGCCCAGGGTATCATTCAGCCTATCGTAGTACGTAAGGTGTCAGATAAAGGTTATGAGATCATCGCCGGTGAGCGTCGCTGGAGAGCATCTCAATTGGCTAAACTCGACAAGGTGCCATGTATCGTCAAACAGGTGCCAGACGAGGCGGCCGGTGTTATTGCCTTGATCGAGAACATTCAGCGCGAAGATCTTAACGCCATGGAAGAAGCCATCGCCTTGAACCGTCTGATCGAAGAGTTTGATCTGACCCATCAACAAACGGCTGATGCTGTAGGTAAGTCGCGTACAACTGTATCAAATCTTTTACGTTTGAACGGATTAGAAGAGCCTGTAAAACGTATGTTGGAGTATGGCGATATCGATATGGGTCATGCTCGAGCCTTGCTTGCCCTATCAGGGGATGAGCAAACTAATCTGGCCAGAACGGTCAGTGCTAAAGAACTAACTGTTCGTGAAACTGAACGATTAGTTAATAAAACCTTAAATCCACCTGAAATTGTCGATAAACCCGCAAAAGATCAGGATGTCGCCCGTTTAGAGAGCCAATTAATTGAAAAATTGGGGGCTAAAGTTTCCATTAGCCACAACAAAAAAGGCAAGGGCAAAATGGTAATTAACTATCAAAATTTGGCAGAATTAGATGGAATTATTGAGAAAATCCGATAATTTTCCTAAGTTAACGCAATATTATGTAACTTTGTGACATCTGTTAATCTTCTACTTTTAGACTTTTGGCGTAGATCACGTTAAAAGTCCCCTTTTTTACTTACCTTGAACTTGCTTTGAATGTGCGAAAAGGTATACTTTCGCAAGCTTTTTGTACCTCTAGATGGCCTAATAAATTCTAATCTGGTCACAGAAACAAAAAGTATGAATGCGGAGAAGATGAATTGAGCAAGGTTTTAGCACGTCGTGGCCGGTGGTCTGCCTATAAATTGGTGTTGGCGCAGGCGGCGGTGGCTGGGGGTGTTTCAATTGTCTTTTTCGCCGTGTGGGGAGCTCAGTATGGATTATCTGCTTTAGCAGGTGGTGCAATTGCTGTACTCCCTAATTTTGTATTCGCGACCCTCGCTTTTTCCCACACGGGAGCAAGTTCAGCAGGAAAGGTTATGAAAACCTTTTACTGGGGGGAAGCGGTAAAGTTGCTGTTAACCATAGCAATGTTTTCGCTGGTATTTATCAATCTTCAAGTGGTCTTTATGCCGCTTTTTGTTTGCTATATCTCGGCGCTAATAGTGCATTGGACAGCTCCTTTATACTTCAAGCAAAGTTAAGTGGGATGAATCATGGCTGCAACTGGTGAAGCGTTAACACCGCAGGGCTATATCCAGCACCACCTTACCAACTTAAGTGTTGGTGAAGGCTTCTGGACATGGCACATTGATTCGTTGTTCTTTTCGGTTGGGCTTGGTGTTCTATTCTTGTGGCTATTCCGCAGCGTTGGCAAGAAAGCAACGACAGGAGTTCCCGGTAAGCTTCAGTGCTTTATCGAGATGATTGTTGAATTTGTTGATTCTAGCGTGAAAGAAACCTTCCATGGCCGCAATCCTGTTATTGCTCCGTTGGCATTAACTATTTTTGTTTGGGTATTCATGATGAACTTCATGGATATGGTTCCAGTTGACTGGATTCCTGAACTAGCGATGGCTGCTGGTATCCCATACATGAAAGTGGTTCCAACGACTGACCTAAACATCACCTTCAGCTTAGCTATTGGTGTGTTTGTGCTGATTATTTACTACAGCATCAAAGTCAAGGGCGTTTCAGGTTTTGTTAAAGAACTGACATTACAGCCTTTTAACCATAAGGCAATGATACCCGTCAACCTCCTATTAGAGTCGGTTACTCTGATTGCTAAGCCTATTTCATTGGCATTGCGTCTGTTCGGTAACTTGTACGCAGGTGAGTTGATCTTCATCCTTATTGCGCTGATGTATGGTGCTAACATGGCGTTATCTGCCCTAGGTGTGACTCTACAACTAGGTTGGTTAATCTTCCATATTTTGGTTATCACTCTACAGGCGTTTATCTTCATGATGTTGACGATCGTGTATCTCAGCATGGCACATGAAGATCATTAAGGGTTGCTGAAGAAATTTTTTTTAAGCTAAATCACAAACTAACTAAAGATTTAGAATATTGGAGATAGAGATGGAAACTGTATTAGGCATGACAGCTATCGCTGTTGCTCTACTGATTGGTATGGGTGCTCTAGGTACCGCTATCGGTTTCGGCCTACTAGGTGGCAAGTTCTTGGAAGGCGCTGCGCGTCAACCAGAAATGGCTCCTATGCTACAAGTTAAGATGTTCATTGTTGCTGGTCTATTGGATGCGGTAACCATGATCGGTGTAGGTATTGCACTATTTATGCTGTTTACTAACCCACTGGGTGCAATGCTGTAATCAACGCTTCTGTCTTTAATCTAAATAGGAGGCTGTTGTGAATATCAACGCTACCCTAATCGGTCAGACGGTTGCCTTTATTATCTTCGTGTGGTTCTGCATGAAGTTTGTTTGGCCCCCTTTGATGAATGCCATCGAAGAGCGCCAAAAAAGGATCGCCGACGGTCTAGCTGATGCTGATCGTGCTGTAAAAGACCTTGAGTTGGCTCAAGCGAAAGCTACCGACCAACTAAAAGAAGCTAAGGCAACTGCTAACGAAATCATTGAGCAAGCTAACAAGCGTAAAGCTCAGATTGTCGATGAGGCCAAAGCCGAAGCAGACGCTGAGCGTGCGAAAATCATCGCTCAGGGTAAAGCAGAAATTGAAGCTGAACGTAATCGCGTGAAAGAGGACTTGCGTAAGCAAGTTGCTGCTCTGGCCATCGCTGGTGCAGAGAAGATCCTTGAGCGTTCGATTGATGAAGCCGCCCACAGTGACATAGTTAATAAACTAGTTGCTGAACTTTGATAAGGGAGTGAGTTATGGCTGAAATAAGCACCATCGCTCGCCCTTACGCAAAGGCAGCATTTGACTTTGCTATTGAAAAAAATGCAGTAGAAAGCTGGGCCGAAATGCTTAGCTTTGCCGCTCAAGTCAGTGAAAACGAGACGATGAAGCCGCTGCTGTCTGGTGCACTTGCCAGCAATCAGCTCGCCGACCTTTTTATTAAGGTGTGTGGTGAGCAAGTCAATGAGCAAGGTCAAAATCTGATAAAGGTAATGGCTGAAAACGGTCGTTTGGAAGTACTTCCTGCTGTATATGAACTATTTCATGAGTTCAGCAACGAGTGGGCGAAAGAGGTTGAAGCAAATGTTGTTTCTGCCACTGAGCTTAGCGAAGAGCAACAGCAGCAAATTAGTGCTTCTCTAGAGAAACGTCTCACACGCAAAGTTAAGCTGAATTGCAGCGTAGATGCCAGCCTGGTGGCTGGTTTAATCATCACGGCAGGCGACCTAGTCATTGATGGCTCGGTCAGCGGTAAACTAAACCGTCTGTCTGATAAGCTGCAGTCGTAATTGGGAGTTTGAGCATGCAACTGAATTCCACTGAAATCAGCGATCTGATTAAACAGCGGATCGAGCAGTTCGAAGTCGTTAGTGAAGCTCGCAACGAAGGTACAATCGTTGCAGTGAGCGACGGCATTATTCGCGTTCACGGCCTTGCCGATGTAATGCAAGGTGAGATGATCGAACTGCCTGGTAACCGTTATGCAATCGCGTTGAACTTAGAACGTGATTCTGTAGGTGCCGTAGTTATGGGTCCTTATGCCGATCTGGCAGAAGGTCAAAAAGTAAAGACAACTGGTCGTATCTTGGAAGTGCCTGTTGGCCGTGGTCTATTAGGCCGCGTAGTTAACACTCTGGGCCAACCAATCGACGGTAAAGGACCTATCGACAACGATGGTTTCTCTCCTGTTGAAGTGATCGCACCAGGCGTTATCGAACGTAAGTCGGTTGATCAGCCAGTACAAACTGGTTATAAAGCCGTTGACTCTATGATCCCAATCGGTCGTGGTCAGCGTGAGCTAGTCATCGGTGACCGTCAGACTGGTAAAACAGCCCTGGCAATCGATGCCATCATCAACCAAAAAGATTCAGGCATTAAGTGTGTATACGTAGCGGTAGGCCAGAAGGCTTCTACCATCGCTAACGTGGTACGTAAACTTGAAGAACACGGCGCACTCGCGAACACAGTCGTTGTTGTTGCAACCGCTTCTGAAGCTGCTGCACTGCAATACCTGGCACCATACTCTGGTTGCTCAATGGGTGAATACTTCCGTGACCGCGGTGAAGACGCACTGATCGTCTATGATGACCTGTCTAAGCAAGCTGTTGCTTACCGTCAGATCTCATTGCTACTTAAGCGTCCTCCTGGACGTGAAGCATACCCTGGTGATGTTTTCTATCTTCACTCTCGTCTACTTGAACGTGCTTCACGCGTTAACGCTGAGTACGTTGAGAAGTTCACTAATGGCGAAGTTAAGGGCACAACTGGCTCTCTAACTGCACTGCCTATTATTGAAACTCAAGCGGGTGACGTTTCTGCATTCGTACCGACCAACGTAATTTCGATTACCGATGGTCAGATCTTCCTTGAAACTGACCTATTTAACTCAGGCCTACGTCCTGCTGTTAACCCAGGTATTTCGGTTTCTCGTGTTGGTGGTGCGGCTCAGACTAAGATCATCAAGAAACTGTCTGGCGGTATCCGTACTGCACTTGCACAGTATCGAGAGCTTGCAGCGTTCTCTCAGTTTGCATCAGATCTTGACGATGCAACACGTGCTCAGCTTGAGCATGGTGAGCGTGTTACCGAACTCATGAAGCAAAAGCAATACGCGCCAATGAGCGTAGCCGACCAGTCTGTGTCTATTTTCGCAGCTGAAAAAGGTTACCTAAAAGGCGTTGAGCTGAACAAGATCGGTGATTTCGAAGCTTCTTTGCTCTCTTACATGAACAGCGAGCATGCTGACCTAATGAAGACTATCAACGAGACTGGCGACTACAATGCCGACATCGAAGGTGGTTTGAAGGCTGGCCTCGACAAGTTCGTAGAAACCCAAACCTGGTAAAGACACAGAGGTGTCTTAAGGCACCTCAGGTCCAGATTGGAGAGTAAAGATGGCCGGCGCTAAAGAGATTAAAACCAAGATCGCGAGTGTTCAGAACACTCAGAAGATCACATCCGCAATGGAAATGGTTGCAGCCAGCAAAATGCGCAAGGCGCAGGATCGCATGGCAGCGAGCCGTCCATACGCGGAAAATATGCGTAAGGTGATCGGTCACGTGGCGCAGGGTTCTCTCGAATATAAGCATCCATATTTGGAAGTGAGAGAAGCCAAGCGAGTTGGTTACATTGTTGTGTCAACCGACCGTGGTCTTTGTGGTGGTCTTAACGTCAACCTATTCAAAAAGGTTGTCGCGGACGTGAAGAAGCAGCGTGAAGCCGGAGCGGAAGTTGAATTCTGCCCAATTGGCGCACGCAGCGTACAATTCTTCAACAGCTTTGGCGGAAAAGTGTCTGCTCATGCTTCAGGATTAGGCGATACACCAAAACTCGCCGACCTGATCGGAACAGTACGCGTAATGCTACAAGCTTACAACGAAGGCACGCTAGACCGTCTGTATGTGGTATTCAACAAGTTTGTAAATACCATGAGCCAGACGCCTGTGATCGAACAGCTGCTACCTTTGCCTAAGTCAAAAGATGATGAGATTGCTCATCACTGGGACTACCTATACGAGCCAGATCCAAAAGAACTTTTGGACACCTTATTGGTTCGTTATGTGGAGTCTCAAGTGTATCAAGGTGTTGTTGAAAACATCGCATCTGAACAAGCAGCCCGTATGGTTGCGATGAAAGCTGCGACAGACAACGCTGGTGAACTTATCGATGACTTGCAGTTGGTCTACAACAAGGCCCGTCAGGCTGCGATTACGCAGGAACTGTCGGAAATTGTTTCTGGTGCCGCTGCGGTTTAGGCTGGGTAACGAATACAAGTTTTAGAGGATTAATCATGAGCACAGGTACTGTTGTCCAAGTAATTGGCGCGGTTGTGGACGTTGAGTTTCCACATGATGCCGTACCTCAGGTCTATGACGCTCTAGAGATCAAAAGTGAAGGCTTGGTGCTGGAAGTTCAGCAGCAGCTTGGTGGTGGTGTAGTTCGTACCATCGCTATGGGTTCTTCAGATGGTCTGCGTCGTGGTATCGAGGTAGTAAACACAGGTTCACCTATTACTGTTCCGGTTGGGAGTGCAACTCTTGGCCGTATCATGAACGTACTAGGTCAGCCAGTTGATGAAGCGGGTCCTATCGGTGAAGATGAGCGTTATGTGATTCACCGTGAAGCTCCTTCATATGAAGATCAATCAAACACGACTGAACTGTTAGAGACTGGTATCAAGGTTATCGACCTTGTATGTCCATTCGCTAAGGGTGGTAAAGTAGGTCTGTTTGGTGGTGCGGGTGTTGGTAAGACAGTTAACATGATGGAACTGATCAACAACATCGCTAAAGCACACTCTGGTTTGTCAGTATTCGCCGGTGTAGGTGAGCGTACTCGTGAGGGTAACGACTTCTACTACGAGATGGAAGAATCTGGCGTACTCGACAAAGTGGCCATGGTTTATGGTCAGATGAACGAGCCTCCAGGAAACCGTCTTCGCGTAGCACTGACCGGTCTGACTATGGCTGAGAAGTTCCGTGATGAAGGTAAAGACGTACTATTGTTCGTCGATAACATCTATCGTTACACCTTGGCGGGTACCGAAGTATCTGCACTGCTAGGCCGTATGCCATCAGCGGTAGGTTACCAGCCAACACTGGCTGAAGAGATGGGTGTTCTTCAGGAGCGTATTACTTCGACTAAGACAGGGTCTATTACCTCTGTTCAAGCGGTATACGTACCTGCGGATGACTTGACGGATCCGTCACCAGCAACAACCTTCGCTCACTTGGATGCGACTGTTGTATTGTCACGTAACATTGCTTCTCTGGGTATTTACCCAGCGGTTGACCCACTGGATTCGACTTCACGTCAGCTAGATCCACAGGTTGTTGGCCAAGAGCACTATGACGTAGCTAGTGGTGTACAGAACGTACTACAGCGCTATAAAGAGCTGAAAGATATCATCGCGATTCTGGGTATGGACGAACTATCTGATGAAGATAAGACGACTGTTGCCCGTGCGCGTAAGATTGAAAAATATCTTTCTCAGCCATTCTTCGTAGCAGAAGTATTCACCGGTTCTCCAGGTAAGTACGTATCTCTAAAAGACACTATCCGTGGCTTTAAGGGACTTTTGGATGGTGAGTTCGACCACATCCCAGAGCAAGCGTTCTACATGGCAGGTTCAATCGACGAAGTTATCGAGCGAGCTAACAAAAAATAATCGAGCCTTAGGCTTGGTATTTTAAGGAGAACGGATGGCAGCCATGACAGTACAACTTGATATTGTAAGCGCAGAAAGTAGCATCTTTTCGGGTCTGGTAGCACACCTACAAGTCTCAGGTGCTGAGGGTGACTTAGGTGTTATGCCTGGTCATGCTCCTTTGCTTACCCATATCAAACCTGGCATGGCGCGCATCGTCAAACAAGATGGTAAAGAGGAAGTGTTTTACCTTTCGGGTGGTATCCTGGAAGTGCAACCTTTCTCAGTATCAGTATTGGCTGACGTAGTATTGCGTGCCGAAGAGATTGATGAGCAGGCAGCCGTAGAAGCCAAGCGTCGTGCAGAAGCCCATATGGCTAACGCTGGCGCAGACTTTAACTATGCCGCTGCAGCGATTGAATTAGCTCAGGCTATCGCTCAATTGCGCGTTGTAGAGACCATCAAGAAGAACATTGCCAGATAAGGTTATTGTTTGATGATAAAAGGCGGAAACCGAGAGGTGACCGCCTTTTTTGTATCTTTTTCCCATCTATGAATCCCCTGTTGACTCCTTTTACGTGATCGAGTCAGACGTTTCGCCTTAATGGCAATGATAGGCTTATGCTCCTGTTTTTAGTGAGAGATGATTCCATGCAACAAGTCTTAATCGTCATCAATGACGCGCCTTACGGGTCTGAGAAACTCTTTAATGCCTTACGTTTGGCAATACAGTTAAATGAACAGGCTACAGCCCCCAAGGTAAAATTGTTTCTATTGTCCGATGCTGTGACAGCCGTGTTACCTAAGCAGCAACCGGGCGAAGGTTACAACCTACAACAGATGCTGGAGATTATTCTGGCGCAGGGGGCTGAGATTAAGTATTGCACTTCTTGTGTGCAGGCTCGCGGTCTTATTGAACTTGATGTGATCGAGGGATGTGTTAAGGCTACCATGGACGACCTGGCACTGTGGCTGCTCGAATCTGACAAGGTGATCACCTTCTAACTGGGTTAAAGAAGCCACAGTGTGTCGCTTTTGGCGGCGCGATCTATTAAAATCAGCCGACTCAATTTGAGCTTAACCAAATACCACCAGCAATTACCCAAGGATATCTTCATGGCACTGAATGTCGTTATTTTGGCCGCAGGCAAAGGAACCCGCATGCGTTCAGATCTTCCTAAAGTTCTCCACCCCATCGCCCATAAGAGCATGGTTCAGCATGTGATAGATACCGCGCATCAGGTAGGAAGTGACACGATTCAGCTGGTTTATGGTTATGGCGCCGACAAGCTTAAGGCCAGCCTGGGTGAGCAGGCATTAAACTGGGTGCTGCAAGCTGAGCAGTTGGGTACGGGTCACGCCGTGGCGCAGGCCAATGACAATATTGGCGATGATGATACCGTGTTGATCCTTTACGGTGATGTACCACTGATCCAGGCATCAACCTTGGAAGCCCTGTTGGCGGCGCGCGATGACAACGGCCTGGCTATTCTTACCGTTAATCTACCTGATCCTACTGGCTATGGCCGCATCGTACGTGAAGCGGGACAGGTTGTGGGTATTGTCGAGCAGAAGGATGCTAATGCTGAGCAGCTTAAGATCAACGAGATCAATACCGGCATTATGGCTGCGCCAGGTAAACAGCTTAAAGCCTGGTTGGGTCAGTTGTCATCGGACAATGCCCAAGGGGAATACTATCTCACCGATATCGTAGCCATGGCTCATCGAGACGGTGTGAGCATCACCACGGCGCAGCCTGAATCTGCTATTGAGGTGGAAGGCGCTAACAATCGTGTTCAACTGGCTCAGCTAGAGCGTGCCTATCAGGCGCGCGCAGCGGAAAAGCTGATGCTTGATGGGGCTAACCTGCGTGATCCAGCTCGTATCGATGTGCGTGGCGAGGTCACTGTCGGTATGGACGTGATGATAGATGTGAATGTGATATTCCAGGGTAAGGTTACTATTGGCAACAATGTCACTATTGGTGCTGGTGCTATCCTGATCGATTGTGAGATTGGCGATAATGCCGAGATCAAACCTTACTCTATTATTGAAAATGCCATTGTCGGTGAAGCTGCCAGCGCAGGGCCATTCGCTCGTTTACGCCCCGGCGCGGAGCTCAAGCGCGATGCCCATATCGGTAACTTCGTCGAGATGAAAAAGGCGGTGCTGGGTGAAGGCTCTAAGGCGGGCCATTTAGCCTATATTGGCGACGCTCAGGTAGGGGCTGGTGTGAATATCGGAGCCGGCACCATCACCTGTAACTATGATGGTGCTAACAAGCATCTGACCATTATTGAAGACGACGTGTTTGTGGGTAGCGATACTCAGTTAGTGGCGCCAGTGACTATTGGTAAGGGTGCTACTTTGGGGGCTGGCTCGACCATTACTCGTGATGTGGCGGCCGATGAGCTGGTGATCACCCGAGTGAAACAGCGCCATCTGACAGGCTGGACACGTCCGGTGAAAAAGAAGAAATAAGCTTACAGTTGTAGAAGAAGCGACCCAGGTGGTCGCTTTTTTTATGCCCCTAACTTAATTATCCAGTTAACCAGGCTTTTGCTATTGCGCCTGAGAGTGAGCGAGATCTCTCTCTAATGTAAAGGGATGTAAATTAGCTTAAATAAAAACGATTCTCATTTATATTGGCGGCAACTTTCGTTTCCTATGTTGTTGAGTGGTGAGGTTTCCATGGCATTTAAGCTGTATTCGTTTAATTATTCTCCTGTTGGTTTTGCAGTGCTAGCGGCATTGGCCAGTACCCCTGTATTGGCTGAAGATGGTGAGAAGAGCAGTGTGGTTGAAGCCAATATAGAACGCATTACGGTTTCAGGCCGCACCTTTAACGACTATAAAGTGGGAGTTGCATCCGGTGCCATGAGAGGTGATATCGATCTGATGGACACACCACAATCTGTTGCGGTTATTCCAGACTTTGTGACCGATGAGCAGCTGGCCACCAATCTGTCTGAGGTACTGGTGAATGACTCCAGTGTGACCAGCGGCAGTGAGAAATGGAACCGCCAAGTATTTAATATTCGTGGTTTTGAGCTGTCATCGGGGTCGGGGTATCTGATCAATGGTCAGCAGCAATGGTCTCACTATGTGCAGCCTATCGAAACTCTGCAACAGGTAGAAGTGCTAAAGGGACCATCAAGCATGCTTTATGGCCAGTCTGGCCCGGGCGGCTTGATCAACATGGTCACCAAGAAACCCACCTACGATAACTTGTTTGAATTTGGTTTTGATACCGATGAGCATGGCTCTACCCGTTTCCAGCTGGATGCCGGTGGTAGCCTCAATGAAGCGCAAACCATTCGTTATCGTACCGTGTTGGTTAAGCAAGACACCCAATACTGGAGAGAGTATCAGGATGGCACTAATCAGGAGCGGGATCGCTGGCTTGGATATCTGAACCTGGAGTTTGATATCACTGACGATCTCATGTTGTCACTTAAGTATGATCATACTCAGGATAGGACGGGCATAGACCGCGGTGGCTGGCTTAACAGTCAAGGCGAGCTCATTGGTGGCCGTGATATCATTTGGGATCAACCCTGGGCCTTTACCGATAATACTATCTCAAATCTGGGTGCCGAACTGACCTATCATCTCAGCGACAACTGGCAGATCAAGGCGGGTTATAACGACCAGCAGTTTAATCGTCAGCGTTTAGATTCTTCCCCTAGCCTGGTAAATGGCTCAGAAGATCCTTTCACGGATGGCTACACCATTAGCCCGTTCGACCGTTATGACGACTGGCAACATAAGACGGGCTTTATCGACTTTACCGGTGACTTTAGTACCGGCGATGTCGAACATAAGTTGTTGGTCGGCGCCAATATGCTGGACTACTACTATGGCCAGCTCAAAGAGGCGGGTGACAAGAATCAGTTGGTGATGCCGGGGCAGCCTGTGCCTCGCCCGGACTTGGACTATCATCGCGACACGACTAAGTCTGAGTCTGACTACAAGCATTACGGTTTCTATATTCAAGATCTCATTACCCTTAATGATAGCTGGCAGCTATTGGCTGGCGTGCGCTACGACGAGCAGAAGAAGGACGGTGAGGGTAATAACAGTTATGCCGTATCACCTAAGTTTGGGGTGATCTATTCACCCGCGGAGAACGGTAGCATCTATTTGAACTACTCAAAGAGCTTTACGCCTCAGGGAATGGTCAATGATCCTGATGATGTGAATGACAAAATGAATTTGGATCCCGAATATGGTGAGCAGTATGAGATAGGTACCAAATGGGAGCTTTTCGATGGCAGTCTACTGTTAACCGGTGCGCTATTCGATATTACGGTATCGAATGTCACAGTGACTCAAGATCTTGAGGTGACCCCGACGAGTGGCGACAAGACGATTACCACTCAATCTGGTGAGCAGCGTCATAAAGGCTTCGAGATGGGCGCCCAGGGTCAGCTCACTGAGAAATGGTTTATGTCGGGGTCGATGATGTATCTCGATGCTGAATATGTTCGTCCAGAAGAAGATCGTTTAGATGGTAAGACACCTGTGGATGCACCTGAATGGTCGGCTAACATCTGGACACGTTACGAGGTGACTGAAGCGCTGGCACTTAACTTTGGTGCCGTCTATGTGGGTGAACGTTTCGCTAATACAGACAATACGATTAGCAAAGATGCTTATGTTCGTTTTGATATTGGCGCCGCTTATACCATGGATATCAAAGGTACTGATCTGAGTGTTCGCCTTAATGTGAAGAACCTATTCGATCAGGATTATCTAGCTGGTGGAACCAATACAGATGTGACTGTGGGTGAGGGACGTCATTTCGGTCTTGCACTGGAAGCCAAGTTCTAATTTATTATCCGATACCGTAAAACCTAAAGCCGCTATCTCACATAGCGGCTTTTTTGTTTTTCAGGGGGCTTTTTAACCTGAGGGACTGGTAAAAAAGTTTCGAATCACTATAATCTATCTTTCGAAACGAAACCTAAGTGAAACTCTTTGTGAATAAACGAAACACACAACAGCGCCGCCACAGCATCATTGCCGTCTTGAACGAAACAGGCGAGGTGAGTGTGGATGAGTTGGCGAGTCGTTTCGAAACTTCTGAGGTCACCATACGTAAAGATCTGGCTGCGCTAGAGAAAACCGGGCTATTGCTTAGACGTTATGGTGGTGCGGTGGCTATCCCTGATGAGGTGACACAACAGTTTAGTGCCAAAATCGCGCCTAATAAGTTGTCGATTGCCGAGACGGCGGCCAGGCTGATTAAAGATCATAACCGCATCATTATCGATAGCGGCAGCACCACGTCGGGATTAGTGCAGCAGCTTAACGCTAAGCGGGGTTTGGTGGTGATGACCAACTCGCTGCAACTGGCCAATGCCATCCATGAGTTGGAAAATGAGCCAACTCTGTTGATGACTGGCGGTACATGGGATCCCCATTCTGAGTCTTTTCAGGGGCAGGTCGCCGAGTTAGTGCTGCGCTCTTATAACTTCGATCAGTTATTTATCGGTGCCGATGGCATTGATCTGACCCGCGGCACAACCACCTTTAATGAGCTGACCGGTCTTAGCAAGGTGATGGCAGAGGTCTCCCGAGAAGTGATAGTTATGGTGGACTCAGACAAGATAGGCAGGCGCATTCCCAACTTGGAACTGGCGTGGCAGCAAATAAGTGTGCTGGTGACCGATGACAGAGTCGATGAGCAAACGGTAAAACAGATCACCGAGCAGGGGGTAGAAGTAATACTCGCCCCCTACTCAAAGTAAATTTTTTAATATTAGTATTGAGTCAGTAGGAAAAAATTATGTGCGGAATCGTTGGCGCAGTGGCGCAAAGGGATGTTGCGGAAATTCTACTCGAGGGGCTACGCCGCCTCGAATATCGTGGTTATGACTCTGCCGGTGTGGCGGTGATCCATAACAATGAACTGGAAAGCACTCGCCGTGTAGGTAAGGTGCAGGAGCTATCCAATGCGCTAGAAGAAGCGCCGCTGATTGGCGGTACGGGTATCGCCCATACTCGCTGGGCGACCCATGGTGAGCCGAGTGAGCGCAATGCCCACCCTCATCAGTCAAGTGGCGATATTGCCGTAGTACATAACGGCATTATCGAAAACCATAACAAGCTGCGCGATATGCTGAAGGGCTTGGGTTACACCTTTAGTTCAGATACCGATACCGAAGTGATCTGTCACCTGGTGCACCATGAGCTTAAGTCTCACGATACCCTGCTCAGCGCCGTACAAGCCACGGTGAAACAGCTTGAAGGTGCTTACGGTACTGTTGTGATCGACCGCCGCGATAGCGAGCGCATGATTGTGGCCCGTTCTGGTAGCCCACTGGTGATAGGTTTTGGCCTGGGCGAAAACTTTGTCGCTTCTGATCAGTTAGCATTGCTGCCTGTGACTCGCTCGTTCGCCTTCCTCGAAGAGGGTGATGTCGCCGAAGTCACACGCCGCACCGTCAGCATTTATGATCTGGATGGTAATCCGGTCGAGCGTGAAGTCAAAGAGTCGGAAGTGACTCATGATGCCGGTGATAAGGGTGAATACCGCCACTATATGCTCAAAGAGATCTACGAGCAGCCTCGCGCCATTGCTCACACCCTAGAGGGGCGCATTGCCGGTGGTCATGTGCTGGATTCGGCATTCGGTGAGAATGCCGCCGAGTTTTTAAAAGATATCAAACACGTACAGATCATTGCTTGTGGTACCAGTTACCATGCGGGCATGGCCGCACGTTACTGGCTCGAAGATTGGGCCGGTGTTTCATGTAACGTCGAGATCGCTTCTGAGTTCCGTTACCGCAAGTCGCACCTATTCCCTAACAGCCTGTTGGTGACTATCTCTCAGTCAGGCGAAACCGCTGACACCTTGGCGGCACTACGCCTGGCTAAAGAGATGGGCTATAAGGCGACCATGACCATCTGTAACGCGCCGGGTTCTTCTCTGGTTCGCGAGTCGGATATGGCGTACATGATGAAGGCGGGCGCCGAAATTGGTGTGGCTTCAACCAAGGCCTTTACCGTACAGTTAGCAGGTCTTCTGATGCTGACCGCTGCCATTGGTCGTCACAACGGCATGTCTCCAGAGATGCTGGCCGAGATCACTCAGAGCCTGCAATCTATGCCGGCTAAAGTTGAGCAGGCGCTGGGCTTGGACGATGCCATTGCCGAGCTGGCTGAAGACTTTGCCGATAAGCATCACGCCCTCTTCCTGGGCCGTGGCGATCAATACCCTATCGCGATGGAAGGTGCGCTTAAGCTTAAGGAGATCTCCTACATCCACGCCGAAGCTTATGCTTCTGGTGAGCTTAAGCATGGTCCGCTGGCACTGATCGATGCAGATATGCCGGTTATTGTGGTCGCTCCAAACAACGAACTGCTTGAGAAACTCAAGTCGAACGTCGAAGAAGTTCGCGCCCGTGGTGGTCTGATGTATGTGTTTGCCGACAAAGATGCCGAGTTCGAGTCAGATGACACCATGAAGGTGATCCCTGTGCCACATTGTGACGATTACATGGCGCCACTTATCTACACCATTCCACTGCAGCTGCTTTCTTATCACGTCGCCTTGATCAAGGGGACCGACGTAGATCAGCCACGTAACCTGGCAAAATCAGTTACGGTAGAATAATTTAGCGGGTATCCGTTAGATTTCTAGATTCAAAAGCAGCCTCTGAATAGGCTGCTTTTTTTATGTTTTCTCCATTCTCTTCACTTTTTCGGCTTTTTCTTCTTTTGTTCCTTGACCTGTGTCTAACACACAGGTTTATAGTCAATGTAACAGCGATACTAAGGTCTCTAGTTGGAGTGGTTATGCGTGTTAATCAATTAGCGAAAAACCTCAATATCACGGGTGATACCGTGCGTTTCTATACCCGCATCGGCCTGCTGACGCCGACTAAGTCTTCGGTCAATGGCTACAAGGACTATAGCGATAAGGATCAATCGCGCATGCAGTTTATCCTAAGCGCCAGGAGCCTTGGGTTTAGCGTCGATGAGATTAAGGTGATCTTCTCCCGAACCGATCAGGGGGAGAGTGCCTGCGGCTTAGTCAGGCAGATGATTCAGCAAAAGCTCGATGAGACAGAGAAGCAGTTTGAAGAGATGGTGAAGCTGAGGAGCAAGCTGTCGAACGCGGTGAAGGATTGGTCCCACAAGCCAGATAAAGCACCGACTGGCAATATGATCTGCCATCTAATCGAAGGCACATACGCAGAAGGCAGTTACACTGAAGACAGCTATGAAGAAGGCGTCGATGAGCCAAGCGTTATGGCGAGCTAGGAGAACATAAGATGGATAGTAAGAGAGTACAACTCAACATCATTGGCGCTGGCTGTGCTAGCTGCGTTGGTAAGATTGAAACCGCATTAAAGGCCGTACCCGGAGTCACCTCGGCGGAGATGAATTTTGCCGAGCGTATCGTCGATGTCTCGGGCTCGGCAACGCCTGAGCAGTTAATTGCAGCCGTCGAGGCGGCTGGCTACAACGCGACTCAGCTACAGGGCGAGGCGAGTAGTGATGCCATGGATGAGAAGGAGCAGGCCGATCTCGACTATTATCGCAGCCTGCTGCGCCATACTTTTATCGCCTTATCTGTGGGTATTCCCTTGATGGTCTATGGCCTGTTTATCGGTGAGATGACGGTCACTACCACGACCGAGCAGCTGGCCTGGGGGCTGGTGGGCTTAGTTACCCTAAGTATCATGATTTTGTCAGGCAAACACTTTTATGTGGGGGCATGGAAATCTTTTGTGCACCACAACGCTAACATGGACACGCTAATTGCCTTGGGTACGGGGACCGCCTGGCTCTATTCCATGCTGGTGGTTGCTTTCCCAACGCTGCTACCCGAGATGGCGCGCCATGTCTATTTTGAAGCCACAGCGATGATCATAGGTTTGATTAACCTTGGCTTAGCGTTAGAGGTGAAGGCTAGGGGAAAGACCTCTGAAGCTATCAAGCGTCTCATTGGCTTACAGGCTAAGACTGCGAGGGTAATTCGTGACGGTAAAGAGCTGGATATCGATATCGCCCAGGTGCTGCAAGGTGACAAGGTGAGGGTCCGCCCTGGTGAGAAGATCCCTGTCGATGGCGTGGTCATTGAGGGTAATACTAGTGTCGATGAATCTATGCTGACTGGTGAGCCTATGCCGGTAGAGAAAACCATCGACAGCGAGGTGGTCACTGGTACCTTAAATAAGTCAGGAGCTATCGTCTTTAGCGCTACCCGAGTGGGTAAAGACACAGCCCTTGCCAGAATCATCGCCATGGTGAAGCGGGCGCAAAATTCAAAACCGCCAATTGGCAGGCTTGCCGATGTGATTGCCAGTTACTTTGTACCGGCAATTATGATCATCGCCATCGTTAGTGCCATGGTCTGGTTTAACTTTGGTCCTGAGCCATCTTTAGTATTTGCTATCGTCTCGGCCACCACAGTGTTGATCATCGCCTGTCCCTGTGCCTTGGGGTTGGCGACACCTATGTCGGTTATGGTTGGCGTGGGTAAGGCCGCCGAGTCGGGTGTGCTAATCCGTAACGGCGAAGCGCTGCAAACCGCCTCTAAGATCAGTGTCATGGTGTTAGATAAGACGGGCACTATTACTCAAGGTTCACCTCAGGTAACAGATATCCTGCTGGCCGAGGAGACTGAGTTAGATGAGCAAGGCGTTCTAGCCCTAGCCGCCAGCATAGAGCGTCATTCTGAGCATCCCCTCGCCGAGGCCATCGTCGAGACGGCTAATAGCCGAGATATCAAACTTGAGTCTGTCGAAGACTTTAATGCCATCTCTGGACGCGGCGTAGAGGCAAAAGTTAACGGACACTCTATTTTGTTTGGTAACCAGGCCTTGATGCAGGACTTAGGTGTAGACATTCAGGCACATCAGGCTAAGGCGCAGCAATTGGCTGCAGAGGCTAAGACACCTATGTATCTGGCACGAGACAATAAGCTCATCGCCATCATTGCAGTGGCCGATCCTATTAAACAGGATTCGGTTGAGGCGATCGCCAGGCTTAAGCGTAATGGCATAAAGGTGGTGATGTTGACGGGAGATAATCAGGCTACGGCTGCGGCCGTGGCTGCTAAGGTCGGCATAGAAACCTTTTTTGCCGAGGTGATGCCTCAGGATAAAGCCAGCAAGGTGGCCGAGTTGCAAAAAACGGGTGAGATAGTGGGCATGACGGGAGATGGTATCAATGATGCCCCCGCGCTGGCGCTGGCTAACGTTGGCTTTGCCATTGGCACGGGGACGGATGTGGCCATCGAGAGTGCCGATATTACTTTGATGCGCGGCTCTTTGCATGGCTTAGCCGATGCGATAGCGGTCAGCAAGGCGACACTGAGGAATATTAAGCAGAATCTGTTTGGCGCCTTTATCTATAACGCCGCTGGTATCCCTATTGCCGCGGGAATTCTCTATCCCATGTTTGGGGTTTTGCTCAGTCCGGTTATTGCCGGTGCGGCCATGGCCTTCTCATCACTGACTGTGGTGAGTAACGCCAATCGCCTGCGTCTATTTAAAGCCAAAGCGCATTAGGAGGCTGGTATGTTATTTATCAATTTATTTTGTCTCGCTTTAATTGGCTTTATTGTCTGGTGGTTCTGGCTTTATTCGCCAGAGACTCCGGTGAGCCAGGAAGGGATAAAGATAGTCGTTAAAGATGGTGTTTATACGCCGTCGCGCATCAAGATTACAGCGGGTCAGGCCACGACACTTACCTTTTTAAGAGAGGACAAGTCGGCCTGTTCGGCGACTTTACAGCTGCCTGAACTGGAGATCAGCGAGGAGCTGCTGCTTGATAAACCTACGGTTATCAATATTCCGGCCACGAAAGCGGGAGAGTATGCCTTCCATTGCCAGATGCAGATGTATAAAGGCGTGCTGGTGGTTGAATGAAGGTGGTGAATAATGATAGTAGGGCAAATGCTATTACTAGATTTGCCCTAAAAACTGATCACGGCACTAAAAACGATAGCCCAGAGCAAAAGTCATTGTCTGGATATCGAGTATATCCATCGCCTGATAATGGTAGGTCAGGCCGAGATCCATGCCGGATGCGAACTCTACACGCCATCCTAATCCCGCAAGTAGGCCGGTATTATTCGATGAGAAGCGGCCACCGCTATTACTTTGGATGTCGCTAGAGTTCATTTTAGTGTGGTTGATGCCGAGTTTAAACACTAAGCGATTTCTTTTAGATAAGGGAAGGGTATACAGGGCAGATGCCCGGAAGCTATCGATATCTGTCTGTTGATTGCTCACTCTAAAGACGGGTTCTTGCTGCATATAACCTACCTCAACTCCCCATTCGGAGGTAAATTGGTAGCGATAGGCTAGATCATAGTGAGCCTGTGAATCACTAGAGTGGTCTGTTGAGTCCTTGGTATCCCCAAAACCGGCACCGGCTGATAGGGCGTGTTGATAATCTGATGCGGATGAGATAGGAGCGAAAAGGAGACAAGCTGCGGCAACAATAGCTTTCATAACAATCCTTTGAAGTGTGACAACAAGTTAGTTTGTAACCGTTTTGTAACATTGTTTTTGTGTTCACAATATCGACTGCATCACAGCGTTAGGCTTTGAATTGGCTATTTTTTATGTGCTTAGTTTGATTTGAACTTACGAAGACTGAAAGCGCTAACTCATCACTGGGGTAATCTTATCAAATCATTAGTGCCTTTTGCCTGTGCTCTATCTGTTTCCACACCTTATCGTGGAAGTAGAACACGACAGTATTAATCGCCGGTTCAATCAGTGCCACCGCGCCGCCAATCACTATGCTACCGGTTAACAGGTAGGTAATGGTGAACGCGACACCAAAGTGTAGTATCGCAAAAGTAAATGTTTTAGCCATGATGCAACTCCTCTTTAATTATTCCAAATGATAATTGTTATCATTTGCGGCGTAAAGTAGGAGAGTTCGATTGCCTTAATTCAGCAGGGCGATTAAAAAGGCGAGCGTATCTAGAAAAAAGCCGCCTCAAGTAAATCGCTTGGGGCGGCTGGTGTCGATTTAGCTAATTATGGTCAGAATTAATAGTGCCAAGGGAATTTTGAGAAATCCTGATCCCGTTTTTCCAGGAAGGCATCGCGTCCTTCAACGGCCTCGTCGGTGCCATAGGCTAGGCGGGTGGCTTCCCCGGCAAACAGTTGCTGACCCACAAGGCCGTCGTCAGGTAGGTTGAAACCATATTTCAACATACGCATGGCAGTAGGAGACTTAGAGTTGATCTCTTTGGCCCACTTTAGGGCTTCAGTTTCCAACTCGGCATGGGGAATGGAGCGATTGACCATACCCATGTCGAAGGCCTCATCGGCGCTGTAGTTAAAACCGAGGAAGAAAATTTCCCGGGCACGTTTCTGACCTATCATTTTGGCAAGATAAGCACTGCCGTATCCTGAGTCGAAGCTACCCACGTCTGGGTCGGTTTGTTTAAAGACGGCGTGATCTTTCGAGGCCAGCGTTAGATCGCAGACCACATGCAGGCTGTGGCCACCACCAACGGCCCAACCGGGCACCACGGCAATCACCACCTTAGGCATGAAACGGATCAGGCGCTGCACCTCTAAGATATGCAGGCGGCCCATGCGTGCCAGATCGGGTGTATCGGTTTCCTCGCCCTCATACTTGTAGCCATCTTTACCGCGAATACGTTGATCGCCGCCGGCACTGAAAGACCACTGCCCCTTGGCTGATGGGCCGTTGCCTGTCAGTAGGACACAACCGACATCTGACCATTGGCGGGCATGATCCAGTGCGGTGTAGAGTTCATCTACTGTCTTAGGGCGAAATGAGTTGAGACAATCTGGGCGGTTAATGGCGATTCGTACCGTGCCCTGATCTTTTGCTCTATGGTAGGTAATGTCTTCAAATGTAAATCCAGGTACCAGATCCCAGGCTGATGGATCGAAGATATCGGAAACCTTGTCTGTCATGTTCGTAACCCTATATTTGTCGCATCGAGAAGATGAGCCAAGGCTAGGCTCAATATGGAAAGAGATCAATTGGGAAGCAGAAAACCGTGCTCTTGGCTAAGGTTTCTGCTTCCTAAAGGGGTTTATCTGATCTTATCGCAGATAAATTGTTGGTTGTCTTTGCTCAGCTCGTCAAAACGATTACCGCTGTTGTCGCAATACTTCTCTTTAAACTCAAGTACCGACTCAGGCGATTCGAGAATATTGTCCAGTGCAGCCAACTCCTTTCGAGTCAGTCGCTCGGCAATTTGCGTCTTGAACATTGCAATGTTCTTGTCTACTCGGATGATCTTTGTCCCTGTCATCGAGTCGAGTTTACGCTCGATGCGCTTCATTAGCGCATCAGTCTGCGCTATGGGTTCATCGAGTTTGTCTGTTTCGGTCGCTAGATAATAGAGTAATCCTATCCCTGCACCTAAAATAATCCAGCCTCTCATTATTTATCCAACCATGGTGAACAATTAGTATTAGAAATGTATAATAAGCCAGTTTTCATGGAATATTAAAGCTGTAAGGCTGTTAAATATGAACGCAGAATCAAATAAAAAGGATTATTCCAAGGCTGAGCGGATCAAAATACATCAGCCCGATGAGAACAAATCCGATCGTTTTAATCCCCGCAATCGTATTTACGTTAGAGCAATAGAAGGATTTTGGACACAGCTACGTCGCCGTCTCGGCTGGGTCGCAATGCTCTTTTTCCTGATTTTGCCTTGGATCCCCTGGGGTGACAGACAAGCTGTCTGGTTTAACCTAGGTGAACAAAAATTTCATATCTTCGGTTTAACCATTTGGCCCCAAGATCTTACCTTACTCGCTGCACTCTTAATGATAGCCGCATTTGGTCTATTTTTTGTGACAACCTATCTTGGGCGTGTCTGGTGCGGTTATACCTGCCCTCAAACGGTTTGGACTTTTATCTTCATCTGGTTCGAAGAGAAATTTGAAGGTGCGCGTAACAAGCGCATTAAATTGGATCAGATGCCATGGAGTTTTAATAAGGCTTGGCGAAAGACGGCAAAGCATGCCTCTTGGATATTGGTCTCCTTATTAACCGCCATGACCTTCGTTTCGTATTTTGTACCGACTAACGAAGTCTATATCGATGTCTTTAGTGGTAACGCCTCGGGCGCTATCTACTTTTGGGTGAGTTTGTTTACCGTAGCGACTTATGGCAATGCCGGCTGGATGCGTGAAATCATGTGCATCCATATGTGTCCCTATGCCCGTTTCCAGTCTGCTATGTTCGACAAGAACACTTATATTGTGGGTTATGACACTAAACGTGGTGAAAATCGCGGTCCCCGTTCTCGTAAGGCCGATCCTAAGGCGTTAGGCCTTGGTGATTGTATTGACTGTGACTTATGTGTACAGGTTTGCCCTACCGGGATCGATATTCGTAATGGTTTGCAATATGAATGTATCAACTGTGGCTCTTGTATCGATGCCTGTGATACCACCATGGATCGCATGGGCTACGATAGAGGTCTTATCGCCTATACCACAGAGAATAAGCTTGAAGGTGTTAAAGAGAAGGTGATACGACCTAAGCTGTTAGGTTATGGTGCCGTATTGGCATTAATGATCTTTGTCTTTATTTATGCCACTGTGACTATCGCACCTGTGCGGGTCGACATTATTCGCGATCGTAATCAGCTCTTTAGAGTGAACAATCAGGGTCTGATAGAAAATACCTTTACCCTGAAGATACTCAATAAGACAGAAGCTAAGCATGAATATCAGCTCAGCGTCGAAGGCTTAACCGATTACCAATGGTATGGTCCACAAACTGTCACTATCGACGGCGGTGAGGTACTGACTCTGCCTGTTAGTGTGGCCGTCGATCCCGTAAACCTGTCTCGAGCCATGACTAAAGTTAACTTTAAGGTCACCACTGCATTAGATGGTGAAACGGTCGAAGCGGTGCAAGAATCTCGCTTCTTTAGCCAGTAACTTAAATCAATAACTTCGCTACTAACGGTGAATGGTCAGAAAAAGGGGCTTTTTAGCCCCTTTTTTATACGTATTGCGTGATAAATATTCGCTTGATCATCTAAGTGTCTTTTTCTTTCAAAAAGCCCTTGCGTAAAAGTTTAGTCTCCCTATAATGCGCATCCACTGACACGGCACAGCAACTTCTTCAACTGGTGAAAGCCAGATAAATAAAGGAGTTCAGCTTAGTCAGCGACTCAGATTTAGACGCGGTTTAACGCACTGGATTGAGTCGGGCAGAAAGTGGTTTAAGGCTTTCAAATGTCGTCTTCTGGTTAAAGAATCGACGCTTGAAAAGCTTCTTAAAATTAGCCCTTGACGCCAACATTTGGATGTGTAGAATACGCATCCCTAAGCCGACGGCCCAGCGCCAAAGGCGGCATCGAATAATAAGATGCAATGCTCTTTAACAAGATGAAACAAGAAATCTGTGT
>NZ_JSFF01000074.1:0-621 GCF_000773485.1 Shewanella sp. ECSMB14101
CAAGAAATAAGATCTATTATAATTATTTATATATACTTATTAAATAATTTTTTTTTTTTAATAATTTTTTTTTTAATTAAAATAGGGGTTCCCCCTATACACAGTTGATTATTAAAAATCTCAAGACAAATGAATTGAATTATTCTTTTCATTGTAATGAATTTACAAAAAATTATTCCGTTAAATTTAATTTACTTAAATTTAACGAAAATTTTTGTTTTATTTGTACTTTTCAGAATACTTATATCTATTTATCTAGTGATAAATATCAATAATTACAAGTATCTATACTCAGTGACCTCTATTAATAGAGTTAGATGGATATTTCTATTAGGATTAATAAGAAAAACATATTTATTTTTTTATTTATCATTGTATATAATAGTAAATTATTATTTTATTATGTATATATATATAAATAATAATAATAATTTATTTAATATGTTAAATATGGATATATTTTTTTTATTAATCATTCTAAACTTAATTTCTTACCCTCCTTCAATTATATTTATATTAAAAATAAAAATTTTATTTTTTTTAAGAAATTTAATAAAAATCAAATATATTATATTATTTATACTTCTTATAATAGTTATTTTCTCATTAATTTTTTTTGTA
>NZ_JSFF01000075.1:0-586 GCF_000773485.1 Shewanella sp. ECSMB14101
CGCTTTACGCCCAGTAATTCCGATTAACGCTTGCACCCCTCGTATTACCGCGGCTGCTGGCACGAAGTTAGCCGGTGCTTCTTCTGCGAGTAACGTCACAGCTAAGCGCTATTAACACTTAACCTTTCCTCCTCGCTGAAAGTGCTTTACAACCCGAAGGCCTTCTTCACACACGCGGCATGGCTGCATCAGGCTTGCGCCCATTGTGCAATATTCCCCACTGCTGCCTCCCGTAGGAGTCTGGGCCGTGTCTCAGTCCCAGTGTGGCTGATCATCCTCTCAGAACAGCTAGGGATCGTCGCCTAGGTGAGCCATTACCTCACCTACTAGCTAATCCCACCTAGGTACATCCAATCGCAGAAGGCCCGAAGGTCCCCTCTTTTCCCCCGTAGGGCGTATGCGGTATTAGCAGTCGTTTCCAACTGTTATCCCCCTCGACTGGGCAGTTCCCTAGGCATTACTCACCCGTCCGCCGCTCGTCAGCAAAGAAAGCAAGCTTTCTTCCTGTTACCGCTCGACTTGCATGTGTTAGGCCTGCCGCCAGCGTTCAATCTGAGCCATGATCAAACTCTTCAATTAAAGTTTT
>NZ_JSFF01000076.1:0-440 GCF_000773485.1 Shewanella sp. ECSMB14101
TTTTGCACCGCACCTAAATCCGCTCGTTGGCTATCAATATTTGCGATAGCTGCATCGATGATCGTGATTGCATTTTGAGACCCCGCATAAGTACTGATGTCAATATCACTGACTCTTGAAGTCGCATTTGCTGAGTCATCTGCTCCTAATGCAAATGCAGTTGCTGGAGCAGCGGCTTCTGTTAGTGCAAGAGTATCACCATTATTAGCAATCCCCTTAAAAGAAAACCCTGTACCCGCAGCATCTAGTTCTGCAAATACACCCGTTGACTTTGATGCGCCATTTAAAGCATTGTTGATGGCATCGACTGCACCTGCAGCATCTGTTACGTCTGAGAAATCAACATCTAATGTTTCAGCTGAACCACCACTTGGAGTGTATGTAAATGAGTAAGTAGCATCAGCTATAACTGCAGTGGTTTCCAAAGCAGTGTAGGTACC
>NZ_JSFF01000077.1:0-416 GCF_000773485.1 Shewanella sp. ECSMB14101
GCTCAAACTACAAATCCTAATAATCCAAGTTTTTGACTGGTTTCGTTAAACAATCCGTATTTTCCGCTTTTGCTTTTAACAAAAATGCGGATGTCACCACGGCCTGAAGCGAAGGGATTCTTTAGTTTATGTTCATCTAAGATATACCCATAATCACTTATGTTTTCGGTGAAAATAAACTCGTTCTGCTGGTTTAAAAAATTATAATTATCGTCTGCAATTTTCAGAATCGTTATTTTACTGAATTGACTTACGCTATTAGTAATCCACTGGTATTCAGCAGGAACAACTGCTTTTCCGTTTTTGTCATACAAACCAAATTTTCGGTTGGGTTCGGCTGTCATTACTTTAAACATGTTGTTTTCTTCGCCAATCCACTCAAAAACCATTGGATTATTAGGATTTGTAGTTTGAGC
>NZ_JSFF01000009.1:0-164545 GCF_000773485.1 Shewanella sp. ECSMB14101
TTTTTAGTCCCCGCTTATCCGCGATGAACCAGAAATAAGCCCCCCAGAATGTATCAACCAGGCCCAGTTTTCCAGTAATCAACCTTTTTAGAATCCCGCCCTCTAGAGGCGTCTCTGAACTAAGCTCTTCCATGTTCTTATCCTTTAAAAAACGGTAAAAATTTTTACGCTATTACAAAACGATAACATAACACAAGGTTTGACTCAGAAAAGCAAGCTGAGTCAAAGATTACAATAGGTTCAATCATTAATGGAAGGCGTAGAGCGAGCGAAGGAGTTAGGGCTGACGTTGAGTCAGCATAACGGTGCTAACCTGTTCTATAACTTTGATTAATCGCGAAGAACCGAATAATAGATCAGACACCTCAAATATCGTCACTGCATGCGGTTAACCCTTGGACTCCAGGCACGCAACATGTTATAAAACACACCCACCTTTGTTAAAAGTTTGTGAAACACCCTTTCTACTCACAACAACTAGATTCTATGGATAGAAAACTCATAACAATAGCAAGCATCATAATGCTCGCAACGGCTTGCGCATCCACGACAAAATCCCGTGATGTAAAGCCTTTAACAGTAAATGCTGCCGTCTTACAGTCTCCCGAAGAAACTAAACTGTTGAAAAAGTCTCAGCAAGTTCATGATGAATTGGTTCGCAAGGGATTGATAGTAAGAGATAAGGAACTCAATCGTTATATTTCCGATCTGGCAGCTAAGGTCGCCCCTGAATTTAACCACCCGTCGATTAAGTTAAATTTTTATGTGCTGAAAGATGCCTCAGTCAACGCCACCGCCTTCCCTAACGGGAACATATACTTGAATGCGGGTTTAATCTCTAAACTCACTTCTGAAGAGCACTTGGCATTCGTCATTGCACACGAAATCGTGCACGTTATTAACAGACACAGCTTGCTAACGACCATCTCCAGCAAAAATACCATAGCCTCCTCACACATAGCTAACATGCTGCTGATGGGCACCAACCTAGTCTATTTTGCCACCTTGAGTGAATTGTCTTCCTTTAGCAGAGAAAAGGAGGACGAAGCAGACTATGGTGCCATGAAACTCCTGCATGCCTCCTCAATCAATTTATCTGAAGGCGCAAAAGCCATTGCGAATTTACGACTAGGCAAAAACAACAAAGAGAGTGCGTCGATTTGGAGCTCACATCCAGATATTGACGAAAGGCTTTCAAGGTTCGGCGACAGAGTAACAAGCAACCATTGGCAGAATGACATAGCTACCGTTGATGTTGCGCAATATCAAAGCATCAGAACAAAAGTGGCGGAGCAAGTCATTAAGATCAGATTGCTCAATAAACAATTTGAGCTGGCAGAAGAAGTGGTTACACAAGAGCTAACCATCACTCCGAATAACCCAAAGCTCCACTTTTACCTCGGCGAAATTCACAGGCTTAAAGTTCAACATCCCGATGCCACTGCAACTGAACACGCATGGCTTAACGGTATAAAAGATGACGAAAAACTCAGGGAACTTTTGAGCAAAAATCATGCTGACTATCTAGTGTCAGCAAAACAGAACTATGAAAAAGCACTGGCCATTGATGAGCATTTCACGCTCAGCTATCGAGGGCTAGCCATGCTCGCTTTACATAGAGGTGAAAAAGACCAAGCAAAAGCGCTTTTTGATAAGTACTTAGGCACGGAAAACATTAGCGATCGCCGCTACATTACATCGATTAGAGATAATATTCATTAAGGAATGAAAATGAGAAAATTGTCCATAAACCTGTTCTTTGCTTGTTTGGTCCTCTTTATCACTGGGTGTACAAACACCGCAGTAAGACACCACCAAGATTATCAAGAAGCAGCAAAAAATGTTGGTTCAGTCGTTATATTTCCAGCGGATGTTGAAGTAGAACTCATTGTGTTTGATGGAGACAACGAGAGGCTTACCGAAAAAGAAGACCTCATCAGGGCTGAACTTCACAGCATTGCCAAGACCAAGTTAGAACAAGAAAACCTAAAAGTCATTGAATTCAATTTCAAGCAAGAAGCTGAGAACGATGAAAACTTTGCCTATGCAGTCACTCAGGTAAAAGAAGCTTGGAATCTTGCTAAGCAAGAGATGTACAAAAAAGGTGTTGTCAGCGAAAAAAACAAGGCCGATTTTCAAACCAATCTAGGCAGCATTTTAAATTTCGTCGCAGAAAAAACCAATGCAGACTCAGCGCTATTGATACATTTCAACGCCTATGAAAAGTCTGATGGTGTTATCGCCAAGGATGTGACCACTAGTATTTTGGTGGGCCTGTTAACCGCAGGTGCCGTCGTACCAGTTCAGGCAACTCAGGGCTCTTTCATCGATGTTGCACTCATTGAAACAACCAGCGGCAAAATTCTCTGGGCCAACAGAAGAGTCGGCGCAGCTGCGAATTCAAGCGTAGCCGATGGGGTACTAAAAGAGCTACCTGACCTAGTTTGGAAAACTGAAGTCCCTATCACAGCAGAGGCGGCCCCTGAACAGATAGCTGTTGAACAGACGGCCCCTGAAAACGTTGCATCGGAACTGGCCACCAGTGAAGCCGGTGATACCTCAAAGCAATAGAGTAAACACGCTTTAAAGCCTATCGGGCAGTCAATAGCAGGTATAGACCCTAGCCATTGATTGCCCAATTTTATCCCTAGCATCCATCAACACAGCCAGCCGCCAAGTGCTCAGAGCCCCCACTCCTTTCATCATTTGTATAAGCAAGATGTTATGAGCAAACATAGTTAAAATAGCGGTGTTTACTTATGCCTGGTTATAGAGGGCATATTTACTGAAAATGGGTCGCCCCTGTAAGGCCACATAAAGTGTATTCTGACCCCGCTTACTCTGGCTCCGCTGATGATGACCCCGCTTATTATGAGCCCACTGATACAGCCGAAGGGTCTGAGGAGAACCTACTCAGACCCTAATAAGCGTTAATCGGTGAAGCGGTGGCCAGCTAAAGCTGACCACTCAATGAGTCTATTTAAGAGGAAGCGGTTACAAAGGCTTGCAACACACACTGTATCTTAAGTTTGCTCGACGATGCAGTTCATAAACCTCACACCCTAGCATTGGCTCAGTTCTGTTAAGTACTGCGCCATAACGCTCAAAGTAGTCTTCGTTGACTTGTTTTGCACTGATAAGCGGGACTTCAATGCTGACATCGACACGACCTTTACGTATCAGCGCTGGGTCGAGATTCTCAACATGGTTTGTGGTCATGACGACCAGGCAATCATCCAGTGGAATGACTCCATCTAAGGCGTTTAGCACGCCGCCTAAGGTTAATGGTGGATTATCGACATTACTTTCAGCAGCGCGTGATACCGTCGCTTTTACACAGTCACAGTCTTCTATCAACAGCATAGATCCTGGCGGTACCTTTCTGATGGCCTTATGAATCGTGGCATCATTGACAGTCGATAGGTTCAATATGTATAGATCGCGGCAATACTCAACCGCCAAGGCTCTGGCGATACCTGTCTTACCCGTCCCCGTTTTTCCGTGTAACAGTATGGTGAGCTTACTGGCAACCCCTTTACCGCTACTGGCGAAGTTATCAACTTCCCCCATAAACTCCTGCTTGAACCCAGCATCTAGCACTAATTCACTGAAACCCTCTGATTTCAATGTGCCATAGCGGCACCATTCGGTTTCCTCGAAAATACTCACTTTTGGCGCAGTCGATATGTCTCCACGCGTATCTTCTAAAAGACTATGTAGCTTATCTTTTGCCCACCATGGTGCGATAACAGTAATGGTGTCGTATGCCATAGTGCTAGCGACCTTAGATCGAGTCGCCAACATGTAGCAGCCTTGGTATTTAAACAGGTGCATACCATAGCCGATAGACTTAACACTGATACGGCCGTCGTAATTCACACTGTAGTCAAAGTAAACAGCCTCAGAGATAGAGCGCGAAAAAAGCGGAATGGTAGTATTACTGATCAAGAAGGACAGTTTATTGAATACTTCTGTGCGCGCATTATGGCTGTCATCGATTGTCAGCCGTATAAACAGCAGGCTACCGAGCCAACTAAACACCTTAGTGAAGATATCTTTTAGTATGTAGCCTGTGAGTCCAATTAACGCGAACGTTAATACTCCAACAATTACAGCCGTCAACAAAGGGTCGCCATTGGTTAGCGCCTTTATCTGTAGTAATACCTCGTTCATTTACGTACCTTTACTATAAATGCCTAACGGACATCGCCGAGCATACTACCGACAGAGTCGAGGATACCACCAAGGTGTCCTCAGTATGTGCGCTATAGCACGTGGATAAAGCGACTTGATTTAAGGAGCCTGACTAAGCCCCCACTTCTCATTCGTAAGGTAATAACTGCCCCATCTATTGGATAAACGCGCAAGAAAATGACGAGGGCAAATACTGCCGTATTTGCCCTCCCGAAAGTTACCTTATTAAAACTTACTGATTCAGCATGTTATGTGAGAAACAAGTTATCTTAGACTGATTCACATCTCTTTTTTGAGCGGTGTCAGGCCTTGTTCTCGACTCTTAATCGCGGTTTCTAAGTCGAAACCACCTGATTTCCAGTTACTTGCTTCTTCTGCATTAAAAGACTGCTTACTCCATGCAATTGCACTATTGAGATCGAATCCGGCTTTAGACCAAGTGTTAGACTGCTCGGGAGTGAATCCGTTTTGTCGCCAAGCTTGTGCCTGTTCAGCATTAAAGCCTATGTCTTTCCAAGCAACAATATCTCGTTCTGACATACCTTTCCAAGTTACAGGCTCTGGAGACGATGCGCAGGCGGCAAGTACCATGGTAATCAGGATAAAACTGAGCTTTTTCATTGTGTTATCCTTACTTTAAACAAGTATGCAATACACACCTTGATTGCATAAAATTTAACCAAGCAATATTTAAGATAGTTGCAAGTTTTTAAGATCACAAGTTGAATACGGGTGAGAAAAAGAACAGGCTACCTAGGCTAGGTTACGCTTGATATTGTCGTTCGAATGTAGCCATTGACGTGCTTAAAGAACTACCTGATAGAGTTTGATCTAGTGGAGTTCTCACCCCCAGAGTCTGCAACCAGAGAAGCATATCTAACACAAGGATTGGTGATTCAGCCATAGCTAGTACCACTCACTTGAGCCGGCATCCGACTTTGATTCAACAGAGAGCCGAATCCCCAGACCATCGAGTATCTTGAATAGGGTAGAGATGTAGACATCCTCCCCCTTCTCGACACGAATCAAGGTTTTCTTAGTGACACCGCACAACATTGCCGCCACCTCTTGAGTCAGCGCCGCTTCCTTCCTGCGGGTTTTAATCAGTAATCCCAACGAATCTTGGTTTAACGAGGAGCTCATAAGATCACCATAAAGTGTACTTTGCTACACTTTAGCCACGATAAAGGGATGATTCAACATAAAAGTGTAGCAACATACACTTTTTAAGTATTAACAAGACCAATGGAGCAAAAAGTGTAACATCATACACCTTCCATCTATTCAAGTTAGCAAATGGGCCAAAAGTGTCACTTGTTACACTATCAGAGTCTCTAACACCGCAAAACATCATCGACACTATTCTGACGGCTCCCGACCATTTCGAAGCAGTACCTTGCTAACTATTGCCTTACGCGGCGGCGATATTGTAGGATAAGTTAAGTTTTTGTTGATAAAACAAGATTTAAGCGTTCACTAAAGTACGCGAATGAATGTCAGGGATGGCGCCGCTCTTAAAAGAGCTGCATAAGGCAAGGACAGCTTTTCACACCTCACCTCAAACTCCCCTCTCTGGCTCATTGGCTCTGGCTCATTGCTCTGAATCTGACTCAGCCAACTTTAATGCAATAGCAAAGCACATTAAGCAAACTGCGCAGTTTGTGACCTTGGATAAGGTTTTGTCTACAGCAGCTTGATAGCTTTATGTTTTTATTAGATTAATCTGATTATTCTCGCTCTGGGATAGCTAGAATTCTCTGCGGTAGCTATCGCTGTCGAATATCGGATAGCCGCCAAGCTGCGCTTGGTTAAAGTCGTGGTGTTCCACACCACACCGGGGAAAGGGGCCGTTTCGACAGGAAATTGCGTCCATGCAAAAGAGCCTGCTCACCATCCATGGTTCGCGCTCATAAACGCTCTACGAGCAATCGCCCTTATCCAATCCCTCAACGCTCCAGCGCACCACTTGAAAGCATTTTCAAAGGAATGAGTTTGATGCAAGAAGTCAAAGTAAACCTGTATGACTGTCAACACTGCTCGGGTACAGGTACCTGCACTAACGGCAAAGATAATTGCTCATGTGAAGTTTGCGCCAAGAAGAATGAAATCCCATTCTGGCGTAGGCGAAACCAGTATGGACTAATTTGTGGATCATGTGGCGGCATAGGTAAAGCTGAGGCATTAACAGAGAGAATGAACAAACGAATCGCTCCTCTGCTAGCCATTTATTTGGTCGTATCCCTATTGGTCTTAATCAGTGTATTGGCGCTTATAGACAACAAATACTTCTCGGAAGTTCTAGCATTTTCAAGTGCGGTCATAGGCTCGGTATGCGGCTACTATTTCTCAGCAATTAAGAGTCAAAGCTAATTCTAATAAAGACTAATTCGGGGCTAACAGATGCAAGACGTAGCAAAAATAGCGGTGTTTATCGATGCCGATAATGCACCAGCAAGAAAGTTTGACGTGGTACTGGCTGAGCTAGCCAAGCATGGCGTGGTGAGTATTCGCAAGGCCTACGGCAACTGGAAAAGCCCAGGCCTGAAGCATTGGGAAGATATTCTGCACGAATATGCCATTCAACCTATTCAGCAGTTCGACCTGACCAAAGGAAAGAACGCCACAGATATCGCCCTGGTGATCGATGCGATGGACATCCTATACACCAAAGATATCGATATCATGTGCCTCATCTCCTCAGACTGCGACTTCACCCCCTTAGTCACAAGAGTGCTCTCAGACGGCAAAAAGGTATTCGGCTTTGGCGAACGTAAAGCCCCCACCGCATTCGTTAACAGCTGCTCCCGCTTCCTCTACCTAGACGCAGAACCCGAGGTCGAAACCGAAGTAGAACAGCAAGTCGAGAAAGCAATAGAGCCGACAACAGAGAAAGAAGCTAAAGCCGTCACGCCAACCACAAAAGCCAGTGCTCCCCGCAAACAAAACCTTAAAGGTGACACCAAATTAATTCACCTACTGCGACAGGCAATTGAGGCAACAGAAGAAGATGACGGCTGGTCACGCCTCGGCCCCATCGGCTCTCACATTTCGAACCACAGTTCATTCGACCAAAGAAACTATGGCTTCAAGAAACTCAGCGATCTCTTCGCCGCCATAGACCTATTCGAGATGCGAAAAACCAACGGTTCAGTTATGTGGATCAGAGAATGCAAACGAGCCAAGAAGAGTGGGAAATAAGCTCAGCACAAAGAAAGTGCGAGTGTAAAAAGACAAGAAAACTACACGTTACATTACCAAGAATTTGTTTTTGAAACTGAATTGGTTGACTAGCAGTAAAGGTGAATACGGACACAACTCTACTTATTACTATTAAAATGTAAATTAATATAAGGGAAGATATGATCCAATCTGAATTTCAGCGCTTTCTCCAAACTTTATTATTATCTCCATCCACTAAACCTGTTCATAAATTTGCAAATTTGGTGTTAAAACACCTAGATAAATTAGCTCCTCTAGGAACCCATCAAGGACAAAGAGTGAAGCATATCGCTAAGATTGCTTCACTAGAATGGGCTAGTTTAAGTGCAGATATCCCTACAGATCTAAAAGATGTCACATCTGATGTAGCATCTTTTACTCAACTAAAAGAATTGTCTGTCGATTCGTTTAGAGGTTTTAGTCGCTAAGAGGTATTCGATCTGAAGAGCCATTTAGTTCTAATCTTTGGGCCAAATGGAACTGGTAAATCAAGTTTCTGTGAAGCCCTAGAATATGGGCTATTAGGATCTGTAGCAGAAGCTGATAGTAAGCGCTTTAAAAATGTTGGAGCTTACCTGAGAAATGCACATACAAATAAATTTACACCCCCTAAATTATTAGGCACAGATTCCGATGGCAATGATATACACATCAAACCTAATGATGCGCTTTACCGGTTTTGCTTTGTTGAGAAAAATCGAATAGACAGCTTTTCGCGTATTGCGGCACAAGCTCCAGCTAAACAATCGGAGCTCATATCAACATTATTTGGTCTAGATGCATTTAATGAGTTTGTTAAAAATTTCTCACTTGAAATCGATGAAAGGTATATTGATATAGAAGGTGTAAAAGCTAAGCTACTTACTCAAAAACGGCAGCAACTTCAAGGAGCTATTCAGCAGATAAAGCTCAATCAAAGTATTGTTGAGCAAGCAATAAATGATGAAACAGCCTTAGCATCTCGCTATACAGAAGGTTTTAACTTACACAAAATGCAGTTCGAACTTGAAGGTACTGAAAATAAACCGGGAAGAGTACCTATACTCGAAGCTGAACTGCAAAAACCGATTCCACAGAAAAGTCACCTGACATCTGCACATCTAAAAACTGTAAAACAAACACTGATAAAAAGTATAAATGAATATAAGCAGAAAAGCAGTGAATTAGCAGAGGCTAGCCAACAAGTATCCTTCCAAAATTTATTTGAAGCAGTTAAACAAGTGCAGCCAATTAGTCCTGATAAATGCCCTGCTTGCTTAACACCATTAACAGAAGTAACCATTGACCCTTACAGCTATGCAAAAGATGAACTCGCTAAACTTCAGCATTTAGCTGAGTTGCAAAGGACTATAGCGCAGCTTGATAAAATGGTGCAGCAAAAGCTTCTTGAGCTTTATCAAATAGTATTAACTTGCTTAAATTTTTATCCAAGAGACAACAAGCTAACGCCATTTAAGTTATTGGATATGTCACGATTAAATCTGGCGTGGTGGGAAAGTTTACATGGTAATTTAGACGATAACACAACAGCCATACTGCATATTGACACACAAGTCAGTTGCCTAGAGAAGCAAGATGTTGAGATTGTTAATATTCAAAAAAATAAAGACTCTCTGCAAGAGGAGCTAAACCGATTAAAAGGTTTCCTTAAAGATGCACAGAAGATAGCAGCAACGAAAGGTGCAGCTATCAAAGCAATTGAAGGTGCTCAAAAGCTCATAAATGAATTTGATGAAGCTAACAAAGAGCTTATTTATGAAGTAAAAAAAGAAGAACCAATTGTTGCACAAAATATCGAAATTAAAAATTCTTACCAACAGTTTGTAACTCTGCTAAATGAGTATCGGAAAAAACTACCAGCACAATTAGTTGAAAATTTGGGTGATATGGTAGTACAGCTTTATAACGCATTTAACCGAAACGATGCACCGACAGAGCTAATGGCATCTATTCAATTACCATTAGAGCAAAATCAAAAACTGAAGATGTCTTATCAAAACGAGCCTAATAAATATTTCGATGCGCTTCACGTATTAAGTGAAGGTCACATTCGCTGTGTTGGCTTGGCGATACTATTGGCAAAAAACATCAAGGAAGGCTGTCCTCTTCTTATTTTTGACGATCCTGTTAATGCAATTGATGATGATCATCGCGAGTCTATCCGGCGTACACTTTTTGAAGATAATTACTTTGATGGTAAACAAATTATCCTCACCTGCCACGGAGAAGAGTTCTTTAAGGATATTCAAAACTTATTGTCGGCAGAGCAAGCTAAAAGTAGCCAGCGACTGGCGTTTTTGCCTCGTACTGATGAACCCCATATTCAAGTTGATTTCAACTGTGCTCCGAGAAATTATGTTGAAGGCGCACTAGAGCATTTTCGCAAAAATGAATTACGATTTGCACTAGGTAAATCACGTCAAGCGTTAGAGTCGTTAACTAAGAATAAAGTCTGGCGATATGTGAGCAGGTACGGTGACGGAAATTTAAGTATCAAACTTCGCGCAGCTAACGCACCTATTGAGTTACGTCAATTAACCGAGCAACTTAAAACCAAAATCAATAAAGGTGACTTTGCTGACCCAAACAAACAAAATATCCTATTACCTCTAACACAATTATTAGGTGTTAATGGCGACTCTCGAGAATGGCGATATTTGAATAAAGGTACTCACGAAGAAATAGACAGAGCGGAATTTGATAGAAATTCAGTTAATACTATTCTATTAGCGATAGAATCATTAGATCTAGCACTAATAGCTTAAGCCGAAGTTTACTCAATACTTATAGATTCAGGGGCTTTATTCGTAGTGTGATACCAATTCAAATAACTCGCTTTCCTACAACAAAATCTTTTTAGCAGATCCAAATAATAAAGCCCCGATGTCGTCAGACATCGGGGCTTTTTACTAACTTGGTTTCAGGCTGTTAAGCTTTAGACCAGCAGAGTATTTTACGTGGTATAAATCTTGTTAGAGCAAGGCGCTTTACCGCGACGTTTAGTACACTAAACGAGTGGTGAAGCAACGCAGCTATCACAGATTTAGGCCCGTAAAATTTACATCATGCCGCCCATACCGCCCATACCACCCATTCCACCCATGCCGCCCATATCGCCAGCACCAGCTTCTTGTGGAACTTCACCTACCATAGCTTCGGTAGTGATCATCAGACCTGCGATAGATGACGCGAACTGTAGAGCGCTACGAGTCACTTTAGTTGGGTCAAGGATACCCATCTCTAGCATGTCACCGTATACGTCGCTACCAGCGTTGTAACCATAGTTACCAGAGCCGTTCTTCACGTTGTTCGCTACCACTGAGGCTTCTTCACCCGCGTTGGTTGCGATTTGACGTAGAGGCGCTTCCATGGCGCGCAGTGCGATAGTCACACCGTGCTTCTGGTCTTCGTTAGCCACTTCAACTTCGCCGATCTTAGAGGCAACGCGGATCAGGGCAACACCACCACCAGCAACCACACCTTCTTCAACGGCGGCGCGAGTCGCGTGTAGCGCATCTTCGACGCGAGCCTTCTTCTCTTTCATTTCAACTTCGGTAGCCGCACCAACTTTGATCACTGCAACACCGCCGGCTAGCTTAGCCATACGCTCTTGTAGCTTCTCTCTGTCGTAGTCAGAAGTAGATTCTTCTGCCTGGATCTTGATCTGGGCAACACGGGCAGAGATCTGCTCTTGCTCACCATTACCGTCGATGATGGTAGTGTCATCTTTGGTGATCACAACGCGCTTAGCTGTACCTAGGTCTTCCAGAGTGGCTTTTTCAAGCTCTAGACCGATCTCTTCGGCAATCACAGTACCGCCAGTCAGGATAGCGATATCTTGTAGCATCGCCTTACGACGGTCACCGAAACCAGGTGCCTTAACCGCAGCAACCTTAACGATACCGCGCATGTTGTTCACAACCAGAGTCGCTAAGGCTTCGCCTTCAACGTCTTCGGCGATGATCATCAGTGGCTTACCAGTTTTCGCCAGACCTTCAAGGATTGGCAGTAGCTCACGGATGTTAGAAATTTTCTTGTCAACCAATAGGATGTATGGGTTTTCAAGTTCAACGCTGCCAGTTTCTGGCTTGTTGATGAAGTATGGAGACAGGTAACCACGGTCGAACTGCATACCTTCAACCACGTCCAGCTCGTTCTCTAGCGCCTGACCTTCTTCAACGGTGATCACGCCTTCTTTGCCCACGCGCTCCATCGCAGTTGCGATGATTTCACCGATTGACTCGTCAGAGTTAGCAGAGATAGTACCTACCTGAGCAATCGCCTTAGTGTCGCTACACTCTTGAGACAGGGTCTTCAGCTCGGCAACAGCAGCAACAACCGCCTTGTCGATACCACGCTTAAGATCCATTGGGTTCATGCCAGCGGCAACGGCTTTCAGACCTTCGGTCACGATAGCTTGCGCCAGTACGGTAGCGGTAGTAGTACCGTCACCAGCAGCGTCGTTGGCTTTAGAAGCAACTTCTTTCACCATTTGGGCGCCCATGTTTTCGAACTTGTCTTCTAGTTCGATCTCTTTAGCAACCGATACACCATCTTTGGTGATCAGTGGTGCGCCGAAGCTCTTGTCTAGCACTACGTTACGGCCTTTAGGGCCCAAGGTGACTTTAACTGCGTTAGCCAGTACGTTTACGCCCGCAAGCATTTTTACGCGAGCATCATTACCAAATAAAACTTCTTTAGCTGCCATGTTCTGTATCCTTTAATAAAATTCTGGTTTAAACGGGATAGTAAGTAACTTAGTGGTTTATTCCACTACAGCCATTAAATCTGATTCAGAAAGGATCAAGACCTCTTCACCGTCGATCTTCTCTTTCTTGACGCCATAACCTTCGTTGAAGATCACTATGTCACCCACTTTTACGTCGAGTGGCTGCACAGTGCCATTTTCAAGAATTCGGCCATTGCCTACAGCAAGAACTTCACCGCGAGTTGACTGCTCGGCTGCACTACCTGTAAGTACGATGCCACCGGCTGATTTTGATTCAACTTCAGAACGCTTAACAATGACGCGGTCATGTAATGGACGAATATTCATCTACGGACTCTCCTAATGATTTTTTTGCCCAACAAACGTTGGCGGTTTATCAAAATAAAGTGCGGCGACATACCTTTCGCCGCGGGATGTTCGATATATGGGGATGGGGTTGATGAGATCCAAGGGCTTTACAAAAAAAATCTGATTTTTTTTAACTGGGTTTTATAAAACATCAGCCATTCCTGATAGAATTGCCCTCCTTCTGTTACCAAGGCAATCCACTTAAATGAGAGACAGACACGGGCTGCTCAGCCAGCCAATCGGTCGTGTACTGCTAAATATGAGCCTCCCGAACCTGATTGGTATTCTCACCATTCTTGGGTTCAGCCTTATAGACACCTTTTTTATCAGTCAGCTAGGCACTGAAGCCCTGGCGGCTATTAGTTTTACCTTTCCGGTCACCCTGATTGTCTCCAGCATTGCCATCGGTATAGGCGCCGGAGTATCGACCAACTTGGGCCGCCTTATCGGCAGTGGTAACAGCCCCAAGGCCAGAGTCTTTTTGCACGATGCCTTACTGATCACCTTCTGGCTGATCGCCGCTATCTCCTTGCTGGGCAGCCTGTTTATCGACCCGCTATTTACTCTGCTGGGTGCCAACGACTTCAGCCTGCCGCTGATCCACGACTATATGTTTCTCTGGTATCTGGGGGCGCCGCTGCTGGTGCTGCTGATGGTGGGCAACCAGGGGCTACGCGCCACCGGCGATACCAAGTCACCGGCCAAGATCATGGCGCTGGCGTCTCTGATTAATCTGGTGCTCGACCCACTGCTGATCTTTGGTCTGGGCCCCTTCCCACGACTGGAGATTCAGGGCGCGGCCATTGCCACGCTGATCTCTTGGATAGTGGCGCTGTCATTGTCGAGTTACCTGTTGATCATCAAGCGTAACCTGGTGGATTTTGCCGAGTTTAATTTAGAGCGCATTCGTTGTAACTGGCGTCAACTGGCCCATATCGCCCAGCCTGCGGCGCTGATGAACCTGCTCAACCCTGTGGCCAATGCCATCATCATGGCCATGCTAGCCCGCATCGATCACAGTGCGGTGGCGGCCTTTGGTGCCGGTACCCGTCTGGAGTCTGTGCTGCTGATCGCCGTGATGGCGCTCTCCTCCAGTTTGGTGCCCTTTATCGCCCAAAATCTGGGTGCAGGACAGACACAACGCGCCCGCGAGGCCCTGATGCTGTCACTGCGTTTCGTGCTGATATTTCAGACACTCATCTACCTGCCGCTGGCACTCATGGCGACGCCTATCGCCCAGCTGTTCAGTAAAGATCCTCAGGTGATCGAGTGGCTCAGCTTCTACATCATCGCCCTGCCCGCCGCCTATGGGCCGCTGGGGATGGTGATCCTCACCGCCACCTCGCTCAACGCCTATCACAGGCCGATGAGTTCACTGGTGCTTAACCTCTGCCGCCTGTTTCTGCTCTTGCTGCCGCTGGCGGCGCTGGGCTCCTATCTAGGCGGGGTGAAGGGACTCTTGCTGGCACTGCCTATTACCAATGCCGTGATGGGTATCGCCTGTTATATCCTGGCCAGTCGCATCACAGAGCCCAACACCACGCCCAAGCATGTCGAGATCTACAAGCGTTAACAGAGGGGATGATGTGCAACACGAGATGCTTGAGCAAGACTTTTTTGAGCATGACTTTAGCGGTGAAGATCTGCAGGGGCTGCTGTTTCGTCGCTGCCGCTTCGTACGCTGCAGCTTTAACCGCGCGGATTTGACCGACTGCCATTTCGAGCAGTGTCAGTTTGTCGAGCCCGGCGATCTACTGGGGTGTGATTTTAGCTACGCCACCCTAATCAACGCCAAGTTCAGCGACTGTCGCCTCAACCTAGCACGCTTCACCGGTGCCCGCTGCTTCGGCGCCGAGTTTCGAGACTCTAACCTGCAGGGCGCCGACTTCTACCGCGCCAGCTTCACCAATCAGATAGGCATCAACCACTACTTCTGCAGCGCGGTGATCAGCGGTTGTAACCTCGCCTATGGCAACCTGTCGCAGGTAATAGTGGAAGAGTGTGAACTGACCGACAACCGCTGGCGCGGCGCCAACCTGACTGGCGCATCGCTAAGGGGAAGCAACCTCAGCGGCGGCGAGTTTAGCCCTGAGCTGTGGGGCGAGTTCGATCTCAGGGGCGCCAACCTGACAAGGGTGGATCTCGAGGGGCTGGATCCCCGTGAAGTGGCGCTGGAAGGGGTGATGATAGACGCCTGGCAGCAGAGTCAGCTGCTGGCGCCCTTTGGCTTAATCGTCTGCGGTGAATAGCGTTAAATTAACGGCTTGATCGCCCCCTTGGTTCTGGCTTCGCGATCGCAGGCGCCGTTTTGAATACACTCCTCTAAGGCCCTCATCATATGGTCGATAAAACGTTGGCTGGCGAGACTGATAAAACGCCGTGAGGGATAGACGAGGAAGCACTTGCCCTCATAGGGTTCTATCTCTTTGAATAACATCACCAACTTACCGTTTTCCACATATTCTTGCGCTATCGGCAGTGGCATCATGGCAATGCCGCGTCCCATCAGGGTCGCTTCTAAGCAGGTGCCCAGGCTATTGACACACAGGTTGCCTTTTACCGAGATAATTCTGTCCTTTCCAAAGGGCACTTCGTTGAAGATCCTGCCGTTGGGGTAACGAAACAAAATGGAGTTATGCCCGTCCAACTCTTCAGGCGTCGTAGGCGTACCTGCCCGCTCCAGATAGTCAGGACTGGCAAAGAAGTGCGCGGTTTCGCTAATGACATGCCGCGCCACCATCTCATTTTCGTTGAAGGCATCTTCGAGCATAAAGGCCAAGTCGATATTGTTGCGGATCATATCTTTAGGCTCTGAACTGACGATGATCTCCACCGTCAGCTCAGGATTGAGATCCATAAACTCAAATATCGCATGGGTGATATGCAATATTTCCGGAATGGGAAAGATCAAGATACGTAAATGGCCGGTGACCGCCGCTTCCTGCCCCGATAGCTCGGAGAAGGTTTGCTCCAGGGTGGCCAGCAAAGGGGTGGTTTTATTATAGAAATGACTGCCTGAGGCGGTAAGGGTCATGGCCCGACTCTGGCGGTGAAACAGCTTGACACTCAGCTCATCCTCCAGCGCCTGCAGCCGTCGACTCAGGGTCGATTTAGGCACATTGAGAATATCGGCTGCCTCAACCAGACTGCCGGTCTCAACGATGCGGTGGAACAAGGCAATATCTTCGGTTTTCATGGCTTTCTCACTCGCTTAACAATAAGGCTCACTCCCAGCTCACTATTACTTTGCCCACACTCATAGGCGTAAATCAAGCCAATTTAGTTTCATTTTTTGGAACCTAAGGTTCCATTTAATTCCATTTTACTAAGAGTAACCCACTGTTATCTTTATCCGCCTACGGGATACAACTTGTCACAAATAATGGAGTTTACGATATGAAACACCTGACAACCGCATCATCACTACTCGTATTAACTCTAGTTCTTGCCGGTTGCACTACAGAATCTGCCGAGATCACTCCAGAGAGTGTTCGCCCAGTTAAGCTGCTTGAGATCACCGAGTTAAACCAAAACTCATTACGCCGCTTTCCTGCAAAAGTGGCCGCCACTAAGCAGGCCGAACTGTCGTTTCGATTATCGGGTCAACTGGTAGAGTTCACTCTGGTAGAAGGTCAGCAGGTCACTCAAGGGCAAGTGCTAGCGCGTCTCGATGACAGAGATGCCCGCAACAACCTGCTCAATCGCGAAGCAGACCATGAGCTGGCCGTTGCCGACTTTAAACGTAAGGGCGAACTCCTGCGCCGTGAGTTGATCTCCCAGGCCGAATACGATCTGGCTAAAGCACAACTTAAATCTGCCGCCGCCAATCTGGCCAACGCCCAGGATCAGCTGAGTTACACTGTGATCAAGGCGCCCTACAACGGCACCATTGCCAAGACACAGATAGAGAATCATCAGATAGTGCAGGCCAATCAACCTATCCTGCTGCTGCAAAAAGATAGCTTTATCGACGTGGTGATTCAGGTACCAGAATCACTGGCCAGTCGCGTCACCTCATTTAACCCTAACTCACCGTCGCTGCCCATGGTGAGCTTTAGCAACCAGCCCGATAAAGCATATGCCGCCCGCCTGAAAGAGTTTGCCACTCAGGTCACCCCCGGCACGCAAAGTTATGAAGTGGTATTTACCTTGCCAGTCCCCAGCGACATCAAGGTGCTGCCAGGCATGAGCGCCCAACTCACATTAGATATCACCCAAGCGAATGAGCACAAGGCGAGCGCCGTGGTGCCTGCCAGCGCCGTGGTTAAGCGTGATCAGGATGGTAAGAGTATTGTGTGGACCTATGATCTGGGAACAGGCTCAGTATCATCTCGCGAAGTCAGCCTGGGTAAGGTGACCAGTGAAGGCATAGAGATCCTCCACGGTATAGGTCTTGGCGATCGCGTCGTGGTGGCCGGAGTGCAGCAACTTAAAGAGGCGCAGCAAGTGAAGCCACTTCGCTGGCAACGAGGTGTATAACCGATGAATTTTGCCGAGTACTCCATCACTCATAAAGTCGTTAGCTGGATGTTTGCCTTGCTATTGCTGATTGGCGGTAGCATCTCATTTTTTAGTCTGGGCCAACTCGAATTTCCCGAATTTACCATTAAGCAGGCGCTGGTCGTCACCGCCTACCCCGGCGCGTCACCTCAGCAGGTCGAAGAGGAGGTCACCCTGCCGCTGGAAGACGCCCTACAGCAACTCGATGGCGTAAAACATATCACCTCAATCAACAGCGCCGGCTTGTCGCAGATAGAGATCGAGATGAACGACAACTTCGATGCCACCGAACTACCACAGGTATGGGACGAGGTGAGACGCAAGGTTGGCGATATCACAGGGACACTGCCTCCCGGCGCCATGACGCCGTCGGTTATCGACGACTTTGGCGATGTCTATGGCATCTTGCTCAACCTCACGGGTGATGGCTACAGCGAGCGCGAGCTGCAAAACTACGCCGACTTCCTGCGTCGGGAGCTGGTGCTGGTCGACGGGATTAAACGCGTCAATATCGCCGGCACTGTCGAGGAGCAGGTCGTGGTTGAAATTTCGACCCAGAAGATCAACGCCCTGGGACTCAACCAAGATTATATTTACGGTTTAATCAGCAGCCGCAACGTGGTGTCGAACGCCGGCAGCATCAAGGTGGGCGACAATCGCATCCGTATTCATCCCACGGGAGAATTTGATGATGTCAGCCAGCTCAACCACCTAATTGTCAGCGCGCCTGGCGATACTAAGCTCATCTACCTGGGCGATATCGCCAAAGTGTATAAGGCGGTCACCGAGACGCCAGAGAACCTGTATCACAGCGGCGGCAAGCATGCGCTTTCTATCGGTATCGCCTTCTCCAGCGGCGTCAATGTGGTCAATGTGGGTGAAGCCGTCAACCTTAAAATAGCTGAACTCAACAGCGAACTGCCGGTCGGGATGACGCTGACGACGGTTTACGATCAGAGCAAGATGGTAGATCAGACCATACAGGGCTTTTTGATCAACCTGGCGGAATCGATTGCCATAGTGATAGGTGTGCTGCTGATCTTCATGGGGCTGCGCTCTGGTCTGCTGATGGGATTGGTGCTGCTACTGACCATTCTGGGTACCTTTATCATGATGAAGGTGCTCAATATCGAGCTGCAGATCATCTCACTGGGGGCGCTGATCATCGCCCTGGGGATGTTGGTGGATAATGCCATCGTGGTCACCGAGGGGATGTTGATCGGCCTGAAGCGGGGTCAATCTAGGTTAGAGACAGCTAAGCAGGTGATTCAGCAGACTCAGTGGCCACTGCTGGGCGCGACTGTGATTGCCATTATCGCCTTCGCCCCCATAGGCCTGTCTGACAATGCCACCGGCGAGTTTTGTATCTCGCTGTTTCTGGTGCTGTTGATCTCTCTGTTTATCAGCTGGATCACCGCCATGACACTCACCCCCTTCTTCTGCAACATCATGTTTAAAGATGGATCGCAGCCAGATGAGGCAGCGCAAGATCCCTACCAAGGTTGGCTGTTTCAGCTTTACCGCACCACGCTGAGTCTGGCGATGCGTTTTCGCGCCCTGACGCTACTCGTGGTGATCGCGGCACTGGTGAGCGCCGTGATGGGGTTTAGTCAGGTGAAAAACGTGTTTTTCCCCGCCTCAAACACGCCGATGTTTTTCGTTGATGTGTGGATGCCTGAAGGCTCTGACATCAAGGCTACCGAGGCACTGCTTGGACGTATCGAACAGGATCTGCTTGCTCAACAACAGCAGACTGACGCGGGTCTGGTGAATATCACCAGCGTGGTTGGCCAAGGGGCGCAGCGTTTCGTATTGCCCTATGTACCAGAGAAGGGTTACAAGTCTTACGGCCAGCTATTGATTGAGATGACAGATCTTGAATCATTGAACCTGTATATGCGCAAGCTGGAACAGGATCTGGTGCAGCACTACCCAGAGGCCGAGTACCGCTTTAAGTATATGGAGAACGGCCCTAGCCCTGCCGCCAAGATTGAGGCGCGTTTCTACGGTGAAGACCCGGCGGTATTAAGACAGCTGGCACAGCAGGCGAGCGATATCCTCAGGGAGGAACCTACGGCCACCAGCGTGCGTCATAACTGGCGCAATCAGGTGACCCTGATCCGCCCACAACTGGCGCTAGCCCAGGCGCGCGAAACCGGTATCAGCAAGCAAGACTTAGACAATGCACTGCTGACTAACTTCAGCGGTAAGCAAGTAGGTATCTATCGCGACAATAGTCATCTGCTGCCGATTATCGCCCGCGCCCCCGCCGATGAACGACTCAATGCCGACAGCATCTCTGCGCTGCAAATATGGAGCGCCGACAATCAGGTATTTGTGCCTATCACACAAGTGGTCAGCGACTTCGTCACCGAGTGGGAAGATCCATTGATCATCCGCCGCGATCGCAAACGTGTGGTGTCGGTACTGGCCGATCCCGTCAATGGCACGGACGAGACTGCCGATTCGGTATTTAGAAAGGTGCGGTCAAAAATCGAGGCTATCCCCTTACCCAGTGGCTACCAGTTGGAATGGGGCGGCGAATATGAAACCTCGCTAGAGGCGCAAGAGTCGGTATTCAGTTCGATTCCGCTGGGCTATCTGGCCATGTTCCTCATTACTGTGCTCTTGTTTAACTCGGTCAGACAGCCGCTGGTGATCTGGTTTACCGTGCCGCTGGCGCTGATAGGTGTGGTCTCTGGCCTATTGTTATTCGATGCACCCTTTAGCTTTATGGCATTGCTCGGGCTATTGAGCCTGACGGGGATGATCATCAAGAACGGCATAGTCCTGGTGGATCAGATAAACCTTGAGCTAAGCCAGGGCAAAGCGGAATACCAGGCGGTATTTGACTCGGCCGTGAGTCGCGTTCGGCCGGTATTGATGGCGGCAATCACCACCATGCTGGGGATGATCCCGCTATTGTCTGACGCTTTCTTTGGCTCAATGGCGATCACCATCATCTTCGGACTCGGCTTTGCATCTGTGCTCACCCTCTTGGTATTGCCGGTAACCTATACCTTAGTGTTCGGCATCAAGGTGCCTAAGCCAGCTTAAGTAGCCTCCCCCTAACGCTTCCCGGCGTGCCCGGCTCTTCGGAGCTGGGCTTTTTCTTTGCGGCGAGTCAGCTTTACAGACAAGCGAGCGCCAACCTAGTCCTAGGGAAGGTGCGAATAAGTCCCGTGCTTGCTCTGCGTGTGCTTAAAGTGGATAGATGCAAGGCACAGTTTGCAGCGAATGGCCCTAGTCCTTCGCAAGAGCTGTAACGCAGCAAATACCGCTGTAAGCCTCGCCCTGCGGGGCTTTGATAGCAACACCATTTCGGCGTTATTCAACTTCAGCAGGCCTCGGCATGCCCTCAGTTGAATGCCTTGAACTGTCGCTGCTATCAAAGCCAGAGCTGTGCGACGACTTGTTCTCACCTTCCCTAGCATTGGATCTGGGTGCTTTTGTGTTCACGGGACTATACTTAAACCGTACATAATACAAGGTTATTGGAGGATACTATGTATGCTCATCACTCCATCGACAGGCGCCTGTTGCTTGTAGCGGCATTGGCCGTAACGGCGCTGCCGGGCTGTGAGCGGCCGGTGAGCTTCTCATCTGAAGTACAGCCCATATTAACCGCCTCCTGTGTCAGCTGTCATTCAGGCTCAGGTGAAGGCATGTCACGCACTCATTTGGCACTGGATAGCTATCAAGGTGTCATGCGCGGAACTCAGCTGGGCGCAGTCGTGGTCCCCGGCAGTGCCGCATCCAGCACACTTTACTTAGCGATAGACCACAAGGTCGACAGCAAGATCCAGATGCCACCGCACCACAATGATAAATTTGCGCAAGGCGAAGGAAAGCCACTTAGCAGCGAGCAGATCGCCATTATCAAACGTTGGATAGATGAAGGCGCTAAACAGAACTAGCCTTTCTACCTGCTAACCACCGCCACAAGGCGGTGGCTTTTTATCTAGGGCCTGTTGGCCTTCCTTGTTTGTTTTTACAGCAACCTATCTCATTTAAACAATAAAGTGCCGAAGTGATCTGGTGATTCTACGCAGACTAACGGTAAGGGATGAGAGCAGGCCTTCAGGCTCTGTATTAAGAGGCCATCTAAATACCTTGAGATTGAACAAAAATTACCCCCGCAAGATAAACAGATACTAAAGACCTGTTATTATCAAACGCATCCTTAAGATATCTACTTGGAAACTCTGATGCGTTACCCGTTTAGTTTGGCCCTGTTGATTGCATTTCTGCTGACTGGCTGTGCCGATAGCCCTGCGCTATCCGAGAAAGAATCCCAGGCGCAAAGCCAAGTGCAAGTGCAAACCCAAGTGCAAGCGCAAACAGAGCAACAAGAATTAGGGGTCATGGTGCTGGCACTACAGCAGGCAATCGCTACGCCATCTGCCGAGCATCTTGAGGTGATCGCCCGCTACGGCACGGATTCACGCTACTATGTGATGATTCGCGGCTGGCTGGTGCAACAACTTAGCGGCCTAGAGAGTCAACTGGCAGCCCATGGCGACCAGGCCCCCGAGGCGCTGCGTGCTCAGGCCGAGCACCTTAAGGCGGCGATTAGGCGAATTGACTTGGAATAATGCAGAATATAACCACTTGGCCCAAAGCGAATATTATGAATAAAGCTATCACCGCCGCCCTTATGTCGGCCTTCATCTGCCCAGGTTCGGGCCACTTCTACCTTAAGCGTTACAACACGGGCACCCTGCTCTCCTGCATTAGCTTGGGCGGGCTGGTCTATCTCTTGTATCAGGCGGTTAATCGCGCGCAGGCGGTGTCAGATAAGATACTGTCGGGAGAGGTGCCACTGGAATTTAACGCCATCTATGCGGCGATAAGCCAGGTGCCCCAAGGCAGCGAGGCCTTTTGGGTCGATGTCGCCACCTGGGCCTTTATCTTAGGCTGGTTGGTGGGGATCATTGACGCCTACCGGCAGGGCAAAAAGCTGATGCTGCAAGAAGCGAGCACGACTGCACAAGAGTAGGCCGCATACTACCGCCCTGGTCAAACGCCCATAAAAAAAGGAGCCTGGTCGGCTCCTTCGCAAAAGGGTGATATTCAGCTCTGTTTTCTTGCCGCTTCTGTCTTAGAAAAATCATGCTGAGTCGATCTCGGCTCATCCATCACCAGATCGCTCGGTGGATTATCGGCAAAACGATACTCACTCTTGGCTGCGGTCGTCTTGGAAAAATCATGACGACTGCTCGAGTGCGGCAGATCTTTATGCTGAGCGACGGGATTGTTGGCAAAAACGTAATCGGCTCTTGCCGCAGCGGTCTTGGAGAAATCGGGTCTCTCGGCAAGCGCCTGGGTTGTAAACAGTAAAGAGGCTAAAGCTAAGGTCGTGCTGGCTAACAACTTCATTATGTACTCCAATCTTTTTATGACCACAATTAGCTAACAAAGATACTAACCCAAATGTCACATTTTTTGAACAAGATCACAGTAAAGCATGCAAATTGTTACACTTTTTGCATGGTAAGCATTTCGCTCCTAATTTTGTTATCAATTCGAATTGCCGGGTAATATCTGACTCTCGGCCGACTCTCGCTCATGGGTTGCGGACACCTTAGCCACAGGCTAGGCAGATAAGGAAATAGACCTGTCGCACCTGATCAAACTGGCGAGCCCGGTGGCTGCGATCGACTTTGGCTACCAACACGGGTTTGCCCCTATCCATTAGCAACCTAGCAGCTGAACTCAATGCCGTGAGCCTTTGCAAAGGCTGCATCAATCCAATCGCGAAGAGCAGACCACATTCCACTTTTTCGATTCACTACAGCGCCTCTCGAACAGCGCCTCTAGCACAGCGAGTTTTCAATACTCTCGCCCATATTTTTATACTCTCGCCCATATTTTTATACTCTCGCCCATAAAAAAGCCCCGCTTAGCGGGGCATTTTATGACTAGATAGGCGAGCCAGGCGGCATGGCCAGCGGCTTGTCGATCAGCTTAAACTTAGCGTCTTTAAGCCCCTTCTCTATCCCCTCAAGCAACCATTGATAATGGGCCGACTCATAATCGCTGCTGCGTTTCACCAGACGACTGAGCTGCTTCTCGGCAAAGGCCAAGCGGCCCGCCAGCTGCGCCTTCACCTCTGGCGAGCTTGCCTGGTCATGATAACTGGCCAGCAGGGTGTCGAGCACCACGGCATTCACCCGCATCCACACCCCTTGTGAGGCCCAAGTCGGCGCATCGGCAAACAGCGTCTTGCCCAGCAGCTTGTTCACCAGAGTCACCACTGACAACTGTTCCTTGTCGGCGAAATAGCCCTGATTGACACGATTCAGCCGGCTTGGGCGCAGCAGCTGCTGACAGGTGTGACGACTAAGCACCTCGGCCATACCGAGTGGATCTATGACTACGCCGGTGGCGCCATCGAAACTCTCTCGCGTGGCGCGGTAGTTACCCGATTTAGGCACTAAGGCATCGATCACCTTGGGCGGCAGCACCAAGGCTTCGGCGTCCAATCCTTGTAGCAGGGTTTCTAAGGCATTTTTTTGCAACTCGGGCGCCATATAGTGCCAGGTGCGTCCCCCTTCCTGCATGGAATAGCTGTAATCTGTGCCGCCGATAAACTTGGCGGCGGCGGTTATCTGATAGCGGGTCAACAGATAGATGGGCACCAAGGCATCGCGCAGTTCACCATAGGGCTGCTCGCTGAGCAGCGCCGAATCGCTAAAGTCATTGATAGCCAACTCGCGCACCTTAGCCAGACGACTCAGCTCGGCCACGGGATCCTTGCCATTGTCCCACAGGCTGGCGTAGGCCTGGCTGGCGTCTGCGCTACGTGAGTCGGCCTCGCCGATATAACGCAGCCCCTGACGCTCGACTGCCTGCATCAGCTCGGTGAGTTTCGCCTGTTGATCTGCCGCGCTAAACTGACCATAACCATAGGCAATGGTGAACTTATCCCAGGCACCAATGCCTTCATCGTAAGGCGCGGAGATATCTATCTTATCGCCCTTGAGTGTCGCCTTAGGGTGAGGGTAATCCATCACAGAGGCGTTATCGTTACTTGAGGCGGCAAAGTTATGATCCAGCCCCAGGGTATGACCCACTTCATGAGCCGACAACTGACGAATTCGCGCTAGGGCCAACTCGGTGACCGCCTGTTCTGCGGCGTCTCTGTCGTCCCATCCTGCGGTAAGGCCGCGGGCGATCAGATGATCTTGCCTAACACGCTGACTGCCCAGGGTTACATGTCCCTTGATGATCTCACCTGTGCGCGGATCGGCGATGGCGCTGCCGTAAGACCAACCACGTGTCGCCCTATGCACCCACTGGATCACGTTGTAGCGAATATCCTGGGGATCGGCATCTTCCGGTAATAGCTCCACCTTAAAGCCGTTGATAAAGCCTGCCTCGTTGAAGGCGGTTTCCCACCAGCGAGCCCCCTCTAACAGGGCGCTGCGAATAGGCTCAGGCACACCGGGATCCAGATAGTAGATGATGGGTTTAACGACTTCGCTGGGCGCATCCCCCGGGGTCACTTTTTGTAAGCGGTGACGCAATAGATGACGCTGCACTATGTCACGGTCGATCTCAGTCCCGTAATCCAGATACTCATCAGACAGGTAGCCGCTGTTGGGGTGATAGGCTCTGGGCTGATAGTTATCGTCTGGCAGCGCAACGAAGGAGTAGCGCATCCGCAGTGACAGCGCCTTACCGTCTGGGGTGACTTCTGCCACCTGAGGTCCGGCCTTGGCCCCCTTGAAGGTCAGCAGCACGTCGACATCGCTGTTACGCTCGAAGGACTTTACGCCCTGAGGCAAAATCAGCGAGCTTTCTTTATCCAACTGATAATGGCCCTGCTTGGTCTGCTCCAGGGTATCTTTGATGCCATGCAGATCATTGAGCACCAGCTCATTGATGGCCACCAGCGCTTGTTTACCGTCAAGCACCTTGCCGCGCCAGAGTACAGATTCGGCGAACGCCTCTTTTACCGCTCGCTGCTCGGCGCCGTTGTCTGTTGTCGCCCGGTAGCGGGTATTAAGCTGTTTGAGAATGAGATAGGGACCGTGGCGCTCAAACTGCACCAAGCGGGTCATCCCTAGTTGGCCGCGATCCAGGCCGATATCGTTAGACCCCACACCGTGTGGCAGACTGGTCACCAGCAGAAAAGGTTGATTGAGCCGCGTGGCTTCGAGGTAAAAGTCGCCCGAACTTTGCTGATAAAACAGGTTAATAAAGCCTTTCGCGGCCTGACTGCTCTTAAGCACCTGAGCACTGTTTTCCACCGCGAGTAGGGAAGCGGTCGGCATAAAGGTTAAGGCAAGGGCCAGCGCGAGTGTAGAGGGTCTCATGTTATCTCCTTGCTGAGACTTATGATGGGAGACTTAGTTGTTCAAATATTATGGGTCTCGTGAATATCAACCACTTAGCTTAACAGGTATCAATTCTCGCTCAAGTGCAAATAATTCAGGCACACATTTGCCCTGCCTAGGTTTTGCCTGCGTCAAAACCACCAGCCACAAAAAAGGGGCCTAAGCCCCTTCTCTTCTGTCGCCCTGTCGCTAGTGACGCACTATCCAGTGAGCCAAGGTATCGAACAATTCGTTGAGCACGATAGGCTTAGTGATATGGGCATTCATGCCCGCCGCCAGACTCTTTTCACGATCGCCCGACATGGCATGGGCCGTCATGGCGATCACCGGCAGCTCCTCCTTGGAGTAACGCTTACGCAGCTCTTTGGTTGCCGTCAGACCGTCCATCACAGGCATCTGGATATCCATCAGCACCGCGTCGTACTGCTTGGCATCCACCATATCCAGCGCAATCTGACCATTTTCAGCCACATCCACCTCATAACCCGCGCTCTTAAGCAGCTCGGTGGCCACCTGCTGGTTAATAAAGTTATCTTCCACCAACAATATCTGCCCCGAGCCCGTGGCATTACCCTCTGCGGGCAGCTCCACCGCCGGATTGATCTTCGGCTTGTCGATAAAGGCGGCGATGATCTCGTCAAACAGTGCCGAAGCCTTAAATGGCTTTTGCAGCATGGCGTAGATATCGAGATCGTCCAAGTCTTCCTTGAGCGGCTCGGAGGCGTAGGCGGTCATCATGATGATCACCGGGCGCTTCTCAAGGCGACCGTCGGCCACCATGGCATCGAGCGCTCGAATCACCTCTATGCCATCCATCTCAGGCATCATCCAGTCCAGCAGCAGGAGATCCACCGGCCTGTGTTCCAGTTTATACAGGGCCTCGGCGCCATTGGAGGCGGTATCCACGTCGAAGTGGAAGTCTCGCATGGCGGTCGAGTAGATCTGTAGCGCCGTCGGGTTATCGTCCACCACTAGGGTCTTCAGATTACCTATCACCTCGGGCACGATAAGCGGTTTCACTTCGGCCTCTTCGGCGATCTCGAAGCTGATGGTGAAGCTGAAGGTACTGCCGACTCCCAGCTCACTCTGCACCTGCATGGTGCCGCCCATCATGGACACCAGATGTTTACTGATAGAGAGCCCTAGTCCTGTGCCGCCATATTTACGGGTGGTCGAGCCATCGGCCTGGGCGAAGGCATCGAACAGGCTTTCCTGCTGCTCCTTGCTGATCCCTATGCCGGTATCACGCACCCAGAACTTGAGGGTAATGCGATGATCGCGCTCGCCCACATCTTCACAGCCCAGCTCTATTTCACCGCTCTGGGTAAACTTCACCGCATTGCTGAGCATGTTGATCAACACCTGCCCGAGACGCAGTGGATCCCCTTCGAGGATCAAGCCAGCAGTGACTGGGGCGTAAAGCAGTAATTCGACGCCCTTCTCCTGAGCCTTGAGGGCGTTGAGATCCAGCGCGTGATCCAGCACCTTATCCAGTGGGAAGGCGACTCGCTCAAGCTCCAGCTTACCGGCCTCAATCTTAGAGAAATCGAGAATATCGTTGATGATCCGCAGCAATGATTGCGCCGAGAAACCGGCCTTATCCAGATAATCCGCCTGCTGCGGCGTCAACTGAGTGCGGCTGGCCAGCTGCAACATACCGATAATGGCGTTCATCGGCGTGCGGATTTCGTGGCTCATATTGGCCAGGAACTCACTCTTATAGAGGTTGGCCGACTCGGCGTCCTGCTTAGCCTCCAGCAGCGCCACCTCGTTGCTCTTATGACGGGTAATATCCTTGTGAGTCCCCACCATACGCTTAGGTTGATTGTCAGCAGTAAACTCCACCACACGGCCACGGCTGAGAACCCAGTGATACATGCCGCTCTTACCGCGCATACGGAACTCAATATCATAAGCACCGATAGGATCGGCCAAATACTGCTCACGATACTCCTCGACGCGAATGCGATCATCGGGATGCACCAGATCGTCTATAGTCGACACCAGGGCCGGGAACTCATTGCTCTTATAGCCAAGCATGGTGTAGTAGGCAGGGTTACAGATGATCTGCTCGGAATCCAGATACCAGTCCCACAGACCATCTTCTACCGCGTCCATCGCCAGATGGTAACGCTCCTCCGACAGCCTGAGCTGCTCGGCGGATTCATATTCACGGGTGACATCACGCCACACGGCGATAAGGCCCAGCAGCTCACCGCGACGGTTGTAGAAAGGCAGCTTAAGGGTATCGAGTAATACTGGCTTACCGGCTAACTCGACCTTCTCCTGATACCTGAGTGGCGTGCGTTCGGACAAGACACGCTCATCTTCGGCGCGAATACGCATCGACTGCTCGTTGCTGGTCATCGCCAGTGTATCCTGACCTATCATCTCGCTCTCAGTAAAGCCCAGCATGCGCTCGGCCGACTTGTTACAGCCAAGACATTTACCCTCTTTATCCTTGAAGACAATCGCCTCAGGGATAGAGTCGAGCAGGGAGCGCAGCAAAGCGTATTCCCGCTCTCGTCGCTCTGTGGTCTCTCTCAGTCGTTCGGTGCGCCGCGCCACCAGATTATCCAGGCGGCGGTTCTGCTCGGCCAAGTGCCGTGTATACTGCTGGTTTTCTTCAAATATTCGACTCACCAGCTGGAACCAGGGTTCCCAGCCTTGGGTGATCTTGGCGGGTGGCTTGCGCGGCTCCTGAGAACACCCCTCGAGATGCGACAAGAGGCGAGAAGCTGGGTTAACGAAAGAGCGACGGGTCTGCCAGTGCACTATGGTCACCAAGACCGACAGGGCGATCACCACCAGCAGGAAGGTCAGCTCAAGCTTCTCCCAGGAATCTTTGAACAGCTCATTTTCATCTTGCAGATAGAGCAGACGCCAAGGGGCATTTTGCAGGGCCACAGAGTGAATATAGTAGCCGTTGCGCATGATCCCTTCGTGGGCATCGAACAGCTCAGACTCGGGCACAGAGTGAAGCGCCGAGGGGATCTTTTGGCTGATATGGAACACCCGATTGATGTCTGCGGCGTTGATATCGCTATGAGAAAGAATATTGTTTTGCTGATCCAGCAAGATAACTGTGCCCGGCATCTTGAAGTAGAGACGGATCTGCTTATCCAGGGAGGAGAGCGTCATATCCAGGTTAATAGAGCCGATAAACTCATCTTCCAGATAGATGGGCACACCAACTGTCGTCAACAATCCCTTACCGTTGGGCTCTACGTAGGCCGGACTCCAGGCCACACTGCGCTGAGGGTTCATGGCTGGGGTGACCAGCTGGAACTGCTGCTTCTTCAGCAGTTCATCGCGAAAGCGCTGCTCATCTGAGGGCCAGGGATAGTAAGACATCATCCTGTGCTTGGAGATGTAATAGATAGAGGAGGCCTTGGGGGCCGCTTGTCTGGCGACCGGGAAGGAGAGCGAGAGCTCGAACAGCATCTCCAACTCCTGATAGAACTTGTCGCTGCGACCATTGAGCGACCCCGCCCCAGTAATGCGTCCCATGTTGGTAAAGGGTTTACCGCTCTGGGCATAGCTGGGTTCTAAGGTAAAAAACTGACCGCTTTCATTAAATTTTTCATATTGAGGCAGGCGGTCGGTACGCACTAACTCACCCAGACGCAGGTGATCCACCGCCACATTGCGCAGGCTCTTTACCGCGCGAATACTGGACTCCAACAACAAGTCGATCTGCAATACATGACGCTCAACCAGCTCTTCGCGCTGATCCATCATCTGCGTCTTCTGACGCTCGAAGAAGATCCAGGCCGTCAGCAACGCCATGATGATCACGCCGATATAGGTATAAAAAACCGCGCGATTATAGTTTTTTTGAATCGGAGACTTAAGCTGTAAGTCCGGCTCTGTCGACTTCATTGATTACCTTTGAAAACAAGAGTCTGCCCCAGGACTTTACCTGAGCGGCGCATCATATTCTGCATATAGTATCAGGAAGCCAGCCCAATGGAATACAAAGGGCGACCGCTTTTGCCAGAATGATCTCAGTCCGCCAAAGAGTTAGCTGCAAACACCCCAAAGTATTTCAGCCTTAATCCGCTTGGAACGACTGCCTATATTTAGACAAAAGACTCCAAATAAGGAGTCTTTTAGTCTTCACCCACTAGAGGTTTTCCTCGGCAAATTCTGCCAAACGAGAACGCACCACGCCATTGAGGTAGACGTTGGCACTGCCATCGAAGTTTTTAAAACGCTCGACGATATAGGTGAGTCCTGAAGTCACCGCCGTCAAATAGTTAGAGTCGATCTGCGCCAGGTTACCGCTACAGATAAGCTTAGTCCCCTCGCCCATACGGGTGATCATGGTTTTGATCTGAGATGCCGTCAGGTTTTGACACTCATCCAGTAATACCACGGAATTTTGTATCGAGCGGCCACGCATGAAGTTAATCGATTTAAACTGAATGTTGGCCTTATCCATGATGTAGTTCATGCTGCCGCTTGGGTTAACATCATGTTTATGCAGTACCTCTAAGGTATCGGTAATGGCCGCGAGCCAAGGCGCCATCTTCTCCTCTTCGGTACCGGGCAGGAAGCCGATAGACTCGGCGATCTCAGGTGTATTACGGGTGACGATAACCTTTTCATAGAGACCGCGCTCTACTACCATCTCCAGTGCCGCCGCCATGGCCAGTAGCGTCTTACCACAACCTGCGGGACCCGTGAGGATCACCAGATCGATATCCGGATCCAGCAGTGCCTGCAACGCCATCCCCTGATAGATATTCTTAGGTTTAATTCCCCAGGCATCTAAGTTAAGCAGGCGATCTCGGCCGAGATCTAAAATCTCCAGCTCCTGGTCGTTATTGCTCAGCACTCTGCCGCAGAAGTTAGAGTCTTCGTCGATCAGATATTGGTTGGTATAGAAGTTCTCTTCACCCACCTCTTTAACAGGCACTCGGTGCACCGTATGACGGCCTTGTCCCTCGGTATTAACATGTTCTTTCCGCGCCCAGAAATCTCCCTCAAATTGATGGAAGCCCTTGGTAAGAAAACGGATATCATCGATCAGTTGGTCGGTACGATAGTCTTCGACCAGATTAATGCCGGCGCCTTTTGCCTTGAGGCGCATGTTGATGTCTTTAGTGACCAGCACCACGTGGCGCGGGGCAAACTGCTTTTGCAGATGCAGGGCGGTGTTAATGATGCGGTTATCGTTGTTGTCGCCAGGCAGGGATGCCTGTGTAAATTCGAGTTGATGGTCGGGGAAAATTGAGAGGGAACCTATGACGTCACCGTGTCCTTCACGTTTGGGCAGGGGCACCCCGCTAATAATCTCTTCGGGGGTGGTCTTTCCGCCGAGTATGTCTTCCAATGCTCGAATGGCGACTCGGGCATCTCGGCTAACATCTCGTTTTCTGTCTTTGATCTGATCCAACTCTTCAAGGACAGTCATGGGGACAACTACATCATGTTCCTTAAACGAATAAATGGCTAAGGGTTCATGCAGTAACACATTGGTATCCAGTACAAACAACTTCTTGTCGTTTTGTTCCATGGCGCCTCCACTTGTGCGTAGGGGATAATATTTTTAGTCGGGCAAACTCAGTGGGTCATTAGCCTCCTTTTCTATCAGTCTGGTGATGCGCAACAAAGCACATAGGGGTTAAATCCATACTGACACCAAAATCTCACGGCTTCAACGATAAAATTGCCCGACCCAATTCGAGACTGGTGGCCTAAAATGACAATAAGATGACAAGGCGGGCGCAGTGGTTCTGATTGGGTAATTTGTAATCTAATTAGAATTTTTAACGAGGCAATTACGGGGCAGATATGTTCGACATCATAGTCTCGATTGGATAACATACGCGCCCTTTCGTGATTCACCCTGTAGATGAGAATTTGTAAATGCCCTTTTCCTTAGGTCAACGTTGGATTAGTGATACCGAATCGGAACTCGGTTTAGGTACTGTCGTCGGATTAGAAGGCCGTATGGTTACCCTGATGTTTCCCGCCACCGATGATACCCGCATGTTCGCCCGCGACGATGCCCCGCTAACCCGAGTGATCTATAACCCTGGCGATACCGTTGAAAGCCACGAAGGCTGGAGCCTGACAGTCGAGCAGGTGGAAGAGAAAGACCAGCTGGTGATCTACCATGGTATTCACAGTGAAACTGGTGAACAGGTCAGCCTGAGAGAGACTCTGCTCAACCACAATATTCGTTTCAACAAGCCCCAGGACAGACTGTTTGCCGGCCAGATCGATCGTCTCGACCGGTTTGGTGTGCGCTACCAGAGCCAGCTGCTACGCCACAAGCTAGCCACCTCAGATCTACTGGGACTTCAAGGGCCGCGTGTTGGCCTTATCCCCCATCAGCAGTGGATCGCCCATGAAGTGGGCCAGCGTTTTGCGCCGCGCGTGCTTTTAGCCGACGAGGTGGGCCTAGGTAAGACCATCGAAGCGGGCCTCATCATACATCAGCAGCTGTTAACCGGCCGCGCCGAACGTATCTTGATCATAGTGCCAGACACATTGCGCCATCAGTGGTTAGTCGAAATGCTGCGCCGCTTTAACCTGCGCTTCTCGGTCTTCGACGAAGACAGATGCGTCGAGGCCTACGCCGACCATGACAACCCCTTCTACACAGAGCAGCTGGTGATCTGTTCACTCGAGCTACTGCGTAAGAAGAAGCGCCTGGATCAAGCCCTGGATGCCGACTGGGATCTTATGGTCGTCGACGAGGCGCACCACCTGGAGTGGACCGAAGAGGCACCGAGCCGCGCCTACCGCGTAGTCGAGGCCCTGAGTGAAGTGGTTCCCGGCGTACTGCTGCTGACCGCGACCCCAGATCAGCTGGGCCATCAGAGTCACTTCGCCCGTCTGCGCCTGCTGGATCCAGATCGTTTCTACGACTATCAGGCCTTCCTCAAAGAGGAGGAGAGCTATAAAGAGGTGGCCAGCGCCGCCGATGCACTCGCCAGCGGTAAGCGTCTGCCCGACGAAGCCGTTGCCAGCCTGACCGAACTGCTCAACGAGAAAGATATCACTCCGGCGCTGCGTCTGATTGAAGATGAGAGTGTCGATGACGAACTGCGCGAACAGGCACGTAGCGAGCTGTTACAGGAACTGTTAGACAGACACGGTACCGGCCGCGTGCTTTATCGCAACAGCCGCGCCTCGGTGAAGGGCTTCCCGACCCGACACTTCCATGCTCACCCACAGACCATGCCGACCCAATATGAGACGGCTGCCAGAGTCTCGGCCATGATGGGCGCAGACTCAGATCTCACCGCCAAGGTGAAACAGGCCCTGAGCCCAGAGAAGCTTTACCAGGCGTTCGAGAGCGACAGCGCCAGTTGGTGGAAGTTTGATCCTAGGGTCGATTGGTTAATTGACTTCCTTAAGAATCACCGCAGCAAGAAGGTGCTGATCATCGCCAGCCAGGCAGAAACCGCCCTGAGCCTGGAAGAAGCACTGCGTACCCGCGAAGGGATTCAAGCCACCGTATTCCACGAAGGCATGTCGATCATTGAACGCGACAAGGCAGGCGCCTACTTTGCTCAGGAAACTGGCGGCGCCCAGGCACTGATCTGTAGCGAGATCGGCTCAGAAGGCCGTAACTTCCAGTTTGCCAGCCATCTGGTGCTGTTCGATCTACCGCTTAACCCTGATCTGCTGGAGCAGCGCATCGGCCGTCTTGACCGTATCGGTCAGGCCAACGATGTCGAGATCCATCTGCCCTACCTGGCCAATACGGCGCAGGAAAACCTGATGAACTGGTATCACAAGGGGCTCAATGCCTTCGAGCAGACCTGCCCAACCGGCCACATACTGTTCAACGAGTTTTCCGAAGAGCTGTTGACCCAACTGGTCTACCGTGACGATGACCAGTTTACCCAGTTGCTTAACCACACTCAGACCCGTTACAAGGCGCTAAAAAAAGCGATGGAACAGGGCCGAGACAAGCTGCTGGAGATCAACTCTCACGGCGGCGACAAGGCGCTTAAGTTAGTGGAGAGCCTGGCGGCGCGGGATCAAGACACTGGGCTTATCGGCTCGGTGATCCGTCTGTGGGATATTATCGGCGTAGAGCAGGAAGATAGCGGTGAAAACGCAATAGTACTGCACCCGAGCGAGCATATGATGTTCCCTACCTATCCGGGTCTGCCCGAAGATGGCATTACCGTCACCTTCGATCGTGAGATGGCGCTGTCTCGGGACGATATTGCGCTGATCACTCAGGAACATCCTCTGGTACAGACGGGGCTGGATCTGATCACCTCTTCGGAAACCGGCACCACCAGCGTGGCGGTGCTCAAGAACAAGGCGCTACCTGCGGGCACCATCTTCCTGGAGCTGATCTATATGGCCGACGCCTCGGCGCCCAAGGCCAGCCAGCTTTACCGTTACATGCCACCGACTCCGGTGCGCGTGTTACTGGATAAGAATGGCAACAACCTGTCGGAGAATGTCAGCTATGAAAACTTCGACAAGCAGCTGAGCGCGGTCAATCGTCATATCGCCAGCAAGTTGGTGAATGCCTCACAAACCCTGCTGCACCCCTTATTTGCCAAAGGTGAAGAGTTTGCCCAGGCGGCGCTGCAACAACTGACCGACGAAGCCAGAAGTAAGATGACCCAGCAGCTCACTGGCGAGCTGGAACGTCTTGAGGCGCTAAAAGCGGTTAACCCCAACATTCGTGACGAGGAGCTTGAGCACCTGAGAAATCAGATGAGTGAGCTCAACAACTACCTGGATGGTTGTCTGCTACAACTGGACGCCGTGCGTCTGGTGCTGGTCAGCCACGCCTAACTGGGCCTCTAAGCCTCTCCTGATGGCACTGACCTTTCTGGTCGGTGCCCTCTTCTTTCTTCCTCATTTTATCGCCAACGGCAAGCACTTAGGCTTATACTGAGGCCATAGCCAACCCTATTTAACCCTAGCCATATTGCCTAATCGCCGATGAACCTACGCACCATACTCTTAAGCCTACTCCCCCTGTTCGTCCTTGCCCAAAGCAATGCCGCGTCCGATTATGATTATCTGCCACCCAAGGAGGTGACTAAGATTAAGCTGGGCGAGCAGGAGCAAGCGGTACTGATTCGTCCTTGGCTGGGCCGCCATCAACATGGCGCGGCAATATTGCTGGGTGACTTGGGGGAAGATGCCGATCCAGATGGGCTAGTGGCCTTTCTCAGGCGTCAACTCGCCCCCAAGGGCTGGGCGACCTTAAGCATTGAGGCGCCAGAGAATGCGGTGCAGCCTAACCATATTACCGATGCTGGTGAGATCCCCAAACCGGGTGAGCAGCAGCTCAGCGAGAAGGGCAATCAAAGCCTGCCTAAATACAGCCAGCAAGCCTGGGCAGCACTCAGAGAGAAGCAGAAACAACAGTTGAGTCAGACCCTGAACCAACTCGACAGCTTAGGTCAGGCCTATCCGGGGAAGCGAATCTTGATCGCTAATGGGCAGAGTGCAGGACTGGTTATCGAAATGCTGGCAGGCGCGGCGCTGCCTAGCCCAGATCTACTAGTAGTGATCAACCCCTACCTTGAGCTAGAGGCGGAAAATCGGGAATTACCCACAACCTTGGCCAAACTTGAGCTGCCTGTGTTGGACATTCAATCGCCCGATGCCTTTCCCGCCTCATTGACGACCCAGCAAGTGCGCAAAGCCCTCTCACCTTTGGGACAGCCTTTGCGCTATGAACAGCAACTGCTGGCGCTGAATCTCGATCAGCCCACCGCCTGGCAGGAGGTATTGACCTTAGTTCAGGGATTCGCCCAGCGTATCCAGCGAGCAAATCCCTAAAGGCTTAAAATTATTTCTTATCTTTACTCAGCATCAAGGCCAGCGCGATCAACACCACGATGACGCCCATATAGAGCAGTTCGAGCATTGAGGTGGGCTTCATCTCGCTAAAGTAAGAGAACACCTTAATGATCAACATCATAAGGATCACTTTACCCAGCTTACTCTTAAGCGAATCTATACTGCTAATCACTAAGATCTTGCCACCAGCGACACTATCTTCTGCCGCCTGCAGGTTACTGATAAACAGTTCATACAGACCGAAGGCAAAAATCAGCAACACAGAGCCCAGCAGGAAGGTATCTAAAATCTCCACCACCACCATCACGAGATCGTTGCGCACATCGTAGCTACCCGTCAGCACATATTCCCATAGCAGATCAATCATATGGACCGCATCCTTGATCCCCATGATAAACACCACAAAGGCCGCCAACACGCAGGCAAACACCCCTATCATCACAGAGAGGCGGCTACTCCAGAGAAATCGTTCAAACCCTTGTCGCATTATGCTTGTATCCTTTATCAAAATTTGGCAGCGGGATACTAGCGGCCCTCAGCAACTTCGTCTTGCCCGGCACAGCGTTGTGTGAAGCAGATCACAGTGAAATTAACTTATACATCACAGCCTTAACGCCACCAAGCTTGGCGAATGCGGTATGGACGGTCGGGATCTTTGGTCTGACGTAAGGCCGCGATAACCCGGTTCTTACCCAGCAATAGACGTACCTGACTCAAGGATTCCCGTGCCAACAGGCTACGCTCACCGGCGCGCCAGCTCTTATTGATGCTCAACTTAATCGCCGCAATGGCATCGGGAGAGGTCGTAGACAGTTGCAGGGCCAATGCCTTAGCGGCCTCTCGCGGCGACTCGCTCACCTGAGTCACCAGGCCAAAGGCCTTGGCCTGCTCGGCATCGATCACCTCGGCGCTCATGGTAAGTTGCATGGCGATATCCTTACCCACCAGCTCCCTAAGCCCCACCAATCCGGCCATATCGGGCACCAGACCCCATTTCGCTTCCATGATAGAGAGGCGGCAATCGGGCGCAGCGATACGCATATCTGCGCCTAAGGCTATCTGGGTTCCCCCGCCGTAACAGATCCCTTCGAGCACACAGATCACAGGTACAGGCAGTCGGCGCCAGCCAATAGAAACCCGCTGAGCCAGGTTGGCATTGCCCGGTAGCCATTTGAACAGGAGTTTAATGGCCTGCATAGGCGATTTCATTACACTGCCTACATCGAGCCCTGAGCAGAAATTACCGCCACTGCCAGTTAAGATCACCGCCCGCACATCACGGCGTTTCGCGATAATTTTCTGCACCTTAACGATAGACTCAAACAAAGCATAATTAAGTGCGTTGTATTTTTCTGGCCGTGACAGCTCTACCCAGGCGATGCCCTGTTCTATGGTCAGTGTGACATGGGGATGTTGCATTCCTTTACTCCTCAAAACCTGCTACTGGTCAGTCCAGAAGGAATGTAACACATTTGGCAAATATCCCTAAAAGTTATAACATGGCAACAATTTTTGACGATTGTCAAAAAAATGTCACCCCGCAGTTTACGTCAGTTAATCAAGCTGATAGATAATGACATTAGGACAGAAGGTGTCATTTCTGTTGCCACGGAAAGATTCAAATGGTCACAGCTCGGGTAGATCCTTCGGCTAAATATATCGGCAGAGCCTCCCAGTAAGCCCAATATTTACCTCAGACAAACCAATAAATACTGCCTCTGGATGAAGCTTTTAAATACCAAGTAAGCGATTTGGTGTTATCTTCAAGAGTAAAGGCAGATGAGGATGTTATAACTAGATGTCGATTCCCGTACTCATATGCGATGACTCAGCTCTCGCCCGCAAGCAGATGGCCAGAACCCTGCCAAAAGAGTGGGATGTCGAGATCACCTTCGCCAACAACGGTGCCGAAGGGATTGAGGCGATCAGGGCCGGCAAAGGCGAAGTCGTCTTTCTGGATCTCAACATGCCTGTCATGGATGGTTATGAGGTACTGGAAACCATTAAAAAAGAAGATCTCCCCGCCTTAGTGATCGTGGTGTCAGGCGACATACAGATCAAGGCCCATGAAAAGGTAAAAGCCCTAGGCGCGCTGGATTTTATCCAGAAGCCGGTCAGTGCCGACGCCATCAGCAACATACTGCAAGAATATGGCATTCTCACCATAGCCCTGGGCGATCTGGACAGCGACACCCCCATGATAGAAGTGGATCTGCGTGATGCCTGTCAGGAGGTGGCGAACGTCGCTATGGGCCGTGCCGCCGATCTACTGGCCAAGCTGCTGGATGTCTTTGTGCTCTTGCCTATCCCCAATGTCAATGTGCTGGAAGTCAGCGAGCTGACCATGACCCTCAAGGCCACTGAGCAGTACGGTACTGTCTCCGCCCTATGCCAAGGGTTTATTGGCGCTGGCGTCGCGGGGGAAGCACTGCTGCTGTTTCACGACTCCTCCTTCCAGGATATGGCCAAACTGATGGGACTGGCGAACCCGGAAGACACCAATACCGAAATCGAAGTAATGATAGACACAGGCAATGTGTTGATCGGCGCTTTTCTTAGCGGCATCTCAGAACAATTACACATGAAGTTTAGCCAGAGCCATCCTGTGGTGCTGGGCCGTCACTGCACGGTAAACGATCTTATTCACGACAATTCGGAAAAATGGGCACGGACCCTGGCGATGGAGATCAACTACCGTATCGAAGGCCATGATATTCAATGCGACCTTCTGCTGCTGTTTACCGAAGAGTCACTGCCAACGCTTAACTATAAGCTTGGCTATCTGCTGGATTAAGCTGGATTTTAAACATGGCATATGACCAAAGCGCGATGAACGAGCTCCACTGGCTAATCGATATGGTGCAAACCATAGAGGTTGGCTTGGTGGTGCTTGATCGCAACTACAACATCCAACTTTGGAATGGATTCATGGAGAACCACAGCGGTATCTCCCCCAACTCGATCAAAGGTAAAAACCTGTTTGATCAGTTCGATTACCTGCCCTCCACTTGGCTAAAGCAGAAGATGGAGTCGGTATTTCTTCTCAAAAACCGCGCCTTTATCAGCTGGGAGCAGCGCCCTTATGTGTTTCAGTTCGGTAACTACCGCCCCATCACTGGCCGCGCCGACTTTATGTACCAAAATGTCACCCTGCTGCCGCTCTCTTCGCTGACCGGCCAGATCACCCATATTAGTATGATCATCTATGATGTCACCGACGTGGCGATCAACAAGTTGCAGCTCAAGGCGGCCAACGAACGCTTGGAACACCTGAGCCAGACAGATGGCCTGACCCAGCTGCACAATCGCCGTCACTGGCAGCTCTGTATGCAGAAGGAGTTTGACCGCCATACCCGCTACGGTGACCCCACAACACTAGTGATGTTAGATATTGACCATTTCAAACGGATCAATGACACCTATGGTCACATTGCCGGTGACAAAGTTATCCAGCATGTGTCCCACATACTGCGTCAGTCACTGCGCGAAACCGATTGTGCCGGACGTTACGGTGGTGAAGAGTTTTCCGTGGTGCTGTCAAATACCAATGCCGACTCGGCACTCTACTTTGCCGATCGCCTGCGTGAGAAAATTGCCGCATCCGAACTCAGATTTGAAAGCGTCATCCTCAAGGTGACGGTAAGCATAGGGATTTGCGGTATAGATGATCAGCTGAGCAATAGTGCCCAGTGGCTCGCCCAGGCTGACAACGCCCTCTACCAGGCCAAGCAACAGGGACGTAACTGCAGCGTCATCTTCACCCCCGATAACCCAGTCGATAACCCAGCCAAATGATCCACAAAAAAGCCCATCAATGATGGGCTTTTTTGTGGCAGACGAGCAAGACTATGCTTAGTGGAAGCGAGAGTCTTCCTCTTCATACTCTTCATCGTCATCCAGCTCGGCGTCATCACCGATGAAGTAAGTACCCCAACCGTCATAATCGACTTTTAATTTGGCTGCCAGTTGGATCAAATCCTCACAGGCCTTATCCAATAAAGCGACATCCAACTTATGATGGGCGATAGCGTCGAAACAGAAGATCACAGAACCATCTTCAAGCTCCATCTCTTCGGCATCATTAACTTCAAACCCCATCTTAAAGGCCTCAACGGCAGCCTTCTCCAGTCTGTCGAAGTTAGACGCTGAAAAATGATGTTCTATGGTGTATTCAGCATCTGGCTCAGAACCATCGGCAAGAATCGCATCGACGATCTCCTGATTTTCCTGCTTCTGTTCCTGCAACTGACGTTCTGTAGACATGGATCTCTCCGAATAAAATAGTGTTCTAAATTAAATAGCTTTCTTGGCCATCAAGGCGCCAGCTTCCTGGTTAAGCTGAGCCAGTTTTTCCGACATCATGGCATGAATTCGAGTAGAAAGCTCCTTGACCTGTGACTTGGCAAGCCCCTTGGTCTCTATCGGGTCCATCACCTCGATGATCACTACGCCATTGTTCCAACGATTCAGCTTGATATGCTCTTGGTTAGAGGCCAGAACTGGCACCATAGCCACACCGGCTTCGATGGCGGTATGGAAAGCGCCCGACTTAAAAGGCAACAGCCCCTTACCACGAGATCGCGTTCCCTCAGGGAAGATCCAGATAGAAAGGCACTTTTCTTTAATCTTCTTCGCCGTCTGCGCCATGGTCTCGAAGGCGCGATTACGGTTATTACGATCGATCAAAATATTGCCCGACAGCCAATAGATCTGACCGAAAAACGGTATCCAGGCCAGACTCTTCTTGCCCAGACTGACTGTCCCCTTAGGGACAGCGGCCGTATGGGTAAACATATCGAAATTATTCTGGTGATTCGCCAGAAAGATACAGGGCTCGCTGGGCTCCACCTTAGGCTTACGCACTACCACTTTTACACCCAGTACCGGTGCGGCCCAGGAAAAAAGCTTGGCAAACAGGTGCACATTGTCTCTATGGCGCGGGCGCAACAGACAATAGAGACCACCAAAGACAAAAGCCAGCAACAACATGATGGCTAAGATCAGAGATCTGAAGATTAACAGCACAACTTACTCCTGTGATTTCAGTGGCGACATTATAGCAGCAGCTTTTTTGACTTACACCTGTAGTCTTAAGCTCACATTCACCCAGCGCCACACCCAGCGGTTATTGCTCAATTAAGCCTTGGAAATATCAGCGAAAAAGAAATTATCAGCGAATGTTTTCGAGGAAAAAAAGCGAGAATCACCCCATGGGCAACTCCCGCTGATTTCACAATAAGGGCTTTTTATATCGAATTTACTCGTTAGCCTTTTACTTTGTAATCGAGCTTTCTCGAAACAACTTAGGCTGCAGCAGACGAAATAGCACGGCACTCACCGCCAAGGTGGCAACAATCGCCGCGCCACTTGGCAGGTCAAAACTGGCCGATAAAAACAGACCGACCCCATAGCCTAATAGGCCAACCAGATAAGCCATCGGCCATCTGATTTTGCCCTGCATCTTGTTAACCGCCAGCGCCGGCAAGATCAGCGAGCTGAAGACCAGATAGACCCCTACCAACTCCACCGACAGGGTGATCACCAAAGCAAACAGGAGATAGAATCCACCACCATTGAGTATCGCAGGCCTGAAGGCAATTACGGCCAATACCAACGCCGACACCACGGCAGGTAATGCCAATTGCGACCAGGTAACCCAAAGGATCTGCCCCGACATCAACTGTTTTAACATCTCGGCCCCATGGGGGTCATTGGAGAGCAGCAGCATAGCCGCCACCGCCGACAACACATAGAAACAGCCGATAATCGCCTCCAGTTCATCGGCCATACGCTTTGCTAACCAGGCGATAAACCCCGCCCCAAGCAAGGCAAACAGTGCCGGCATCCAGACATTGGCGTAAGGCAGGTGCTCCAACTCATGATTAGTGTGGCCTATGATAGCCCCCAAAGCCGCCACCTGAGCAATCGCCAGATCGATAAAGATGATGCCACGTTTTAATACCTGACTGCCCAGCAGCACATGGGTGGAAAGCACCAAGATCCCCGCGGCCAGAGCGGGTAACAAAATAGACAAGATATCGAGATCAAACATGATTGGGTACCGATAAAAGCTGACAACGACGCCGATTGCTCGGCGCCGTCTTGGCTCTGGATTAGTGGTTCACACCGAGTAGCAAATGGATCACGCTCTCATACAGGCCAAATAGATCCTGAGCGTCATCGTTGCCGCCAACTGACATAGGCAAGGTTACCACAGGCAAGCCTGTACGCTCTCCTAACCAGTGTGCACCACGTTCATCCTGATAGGAGGCGACAATAATCGCCATCACATCTCCCTGCTGGGCTCGCCCCTGCAGGTGCGCCAGGTGTCCTGTGCTTGGCGGCAATCCAGGCTTAGGCTCGAGATCGCCCACCTGCTCCAAACCCAACCAATTGAACAAGTAGCGGAAGCTAGTGTGATAAGCGATCACCTTCTTGTCCTTAAGTGGTGCCGCCAGAGATTGCCAACGAGGAATAGCTTCCTGCCAACGCTGGCTAAAACCAGCCAAGGCCGACTCATAGGCCGCACGGTTGTCAGGGTCAAGCTGCACCATTTTAGACGACAGCGCGCTCGCCACTTCCAGCAGACGCTCAGGGTCAAAATGCAAATGAGGATTTCCCTGAGAATGCACATCCCCCATGCTGCGATCCACCTTATCGAGTTGATCTAAGGTCTGAGTATGCTCTGCAGCAAAGAAGAGTCCCTTATCGGTTGAGCGCACCTGGGCGTTGGCCGATTTCATCTGCAGCATAGGCAACCAACCGACTTCGAGATCGGCGCCGGCGCACACAGCAAGATCCGCCTGGCGCATCTTAGCAATCAAACTAGGCCTTGCCTGTACCTGATGAGGATCTTGCATCGCCGTCGTCGCGGCGTAGATCTTAGCATCTGGCGCCAACTCCTTGGCCAAAGCGGCATATTCAGGTTCGCAGGCAAAAATATTCAGTTTTGCCTGCGCACTGCAGGCAAAGCTCAGCGCCAGCGCCGCAGCGCCAGCCTTAAGATAGTTAGAATTGATGCGCACCGTGAGCCCCCAGAGTCATAACATATTGAAGCGTAATAATATTATCGTCTGAAATACCTTCAAAATTAGTGCCTTGCTGGTTGGTATATTGCAGGCGTACCGTTGAGAAATGACTGTGATGCCAGGCCAGGCTGACCTCAGTCTCTTTCAGTTTTTGGGCATCGAAGTGCTCATCATGCAGCAGGTGAGTATCGACCTGACCATAACGCAGACCCGCCGACCAGTTTGGCGAGAACTGGTAGACAGTACTGACATACCAACCTGTGTGTGCATCGGGCTTTGACGTATCGTGATCCTCGGCTATCTCTTGGTCATGGTCGTCCGCAGGGGCATAATCACTGACACGGAAATACTCGCCGCTCAGGGTCAGATGTTGATACTTATAGTTGCCTTGAGGTGCCCACTTATAAACAAAATCAGCGATATAGGTGTTCTCACCCGTATACTTGGCCACATGGCTATGATCATGGCCCTCCTCTTCGACCACCACCTCTTCATGCTCTTCCTCGGCGGTCAAACGGCCATTTTCATTGCGCAGGTAGCTCAGGCCCAGTAGCCATGAGCTGCTCACACCGATATCGCCACCGAGCTTAGTATAGGCCGTATACACACCCACATTCTTAAATTCGCGCTCACCATGCTCATCTTCGGCGCGCATACCATCACCTTTAAAGGCCTCGATACCCAAGGTCCAATAAAGATCTGTGGGTGCCACATAATCCAGGCGCACACCGTCATCAAAGTAATGGCTGCCTAAAAAGGCACGGTAAGCCGCAGGACGATCAGAGAAGGCATCTGTATGCACATGCTGGTTATTCAGGTAACCAATATCTGACAGGAAACGACCACCACGTATGGAGAAGCCACCAGGCATAGCTAGCGTCTGAATAAAGGCCTCTTCGAGCCCCAATTCAGTTTCACCTTCATGTATCTCGAGAATAGCCGTCAACTTGCCATAAAACATATCATCGATATTGGCACTCAGTGCTAACTCAGTATGGCCCAGGCCAAAGCCTTCGACACGTTCTGCCATAGGACGTTCGCCGCTCTGATAGTAGCCATCGAGCACGGCGCTGATCGCCGGATTAGTCAGAGTAGGATCGGCAGCAAAACTCAGGCTCGGGACCAGTGCACAGGCAAGCGCGATTGCTGAATAGCGAGCATTCAAATTCATCATAATATCTCCAAAAATACACAAACGACTCTGCTGCCAATTGGCGCAGAGTAATAAAATATTGATTTTTTTAGGTATTACGAATGCGCTGGCGGAGCGCGACTCTGGAAATAAACGACATGGACGCTAGCAGAACCTAACAGCTCACGCTGCGGCGCTTCCACCGAGAGACTAGGCAGACTAAAACTGAACTCACCTACAGGTAAGGCACTGTTTAACTGCAGTTTTTGGATACATAAGGTGCAGTGTGTCTTCGCACCATCATCATCTATATGTTCTAGGCTGTGAGCCGGAGCCAAGACAGACAAGCAGAACAATAGGGCACTAAGCCATATCGCTACTCCTCTTACTTTGCCTTTAACCGTCATTGCCATGTGCTCATGCTGTGAACATTGAAATTGCGACCAAGTTTAGGGATAAGAGAAATGAAGTCAAGCCAGAATTGGCAGCGCATCGGAGTGGAATGTAACAAAAGTTATTCTAATATTTTACTTACATGTAGCGCCAAAGCGTGTTCCCTGTCACAGTGGCCTGGCTAAAATTAAGTCTGACTTAAGTTACCCACACTAATATAAGTGTCATAAACTGAAGGGGGAATCTGCCCCCAGACAATATTGACGGCTAAAGGAAAATACCAGCATGAAAGAATTTTTTCGTGAGAATTTCAAACTCCTGTTTTGGACATCGATTTTCTTTATCGCCATCTTAGGTGGCATCTACTATGTCGAGTCAGCACTCGAAGCCCAAGTCCAGGTGATTGAATAAGCCGTCGAATAAATCGCTTTTCGCTGGTCCCGGCCAGCGATCCCACCCGTTCTGCTAAACCACTCAATGCGCGATGACACTTACCGTAACAGCACTTACGCCGTAACAGCACTTACATCATTGCACTCACGTTATTGTGCTGGGATTAACGATACTTCCGCCTGTGTTCACTGTCATCCACCACTTTTTGTGGCGGCGCCTGCATCACCTTGAGATGGTCCATCATATGACTTACCAAGAGTATCATTGCCGAAAAGATCGCTACCGCTGTCGTGAGGTTACGCCACTCGGGCATAAAGTAGCCCACGAGCAACATCGATAGGCCCAGATAAAACCCTAAGATCTTCAATCGCATCAAGATGGCACTCTTCCCTAGCCATGCATCACAATGAGGACATTGGATCTGAGACGCTAGCCCCTTGCCACGTTGGGCAGCAACACGATCGGCGCGAAAAGAGTGACTACAATGAGGACACAACACAACAAATTCTCGAATTAAGCTAAAGAGTGCTAGTCTACCAGATTGCGCCGCGCCGAGTTGTCAATTTACAGCGCAGGTAGAAGAGATTATGATCGCTGCACTAGCTAACACAGGACGGATATTATGTTACGCACCCTAGCCTTGGCTCTGATGGCGATAATGGCACTGGCAAACTTGCCCGCCAACGCCCAAGAGACTACCCAGCCCCCACAACCCTTTGTCGAACTGACCCAACTGCAACACACCATAGATTCAGATATCGCTAAACTTGCCAATACACATGGTGAGATGAAGCAGTTTATCGAGTACCGCATTAAGGAACATGCCCAGCAGCTGCACGACAAGCTCAAGTTATTGATGGCCCAAGAGCCACTGGATAAAGAGCAGCTGTTACCTTTAGTGCAAAAGCATCTGGCCTTTATCGACAAGGTGAGTCACTACTACGCCGATGATATCGCTCAATTTAAACAACAGCTTGGCAAAAATGATGATACCAACGTCATGTATAAATTGGCGATGCGTGACCGGGAGCGCGACGAGATCCTCAGTGTTAAGTATGAGACGCTCACCTGGTTAAGCACCCTAGGCGAAGATACCCAGGCAGCTAAGGCGAAACTGACCGAGCAGCTGTTAAAACGTTCAGACATGCTCAACAGCCTGGTTCATTTTACCCAGGACAAGCTCAAGCTAGCGGTGGACGAAGCCTCCAAGGCGGGTAAGGATGTCACCAGCGAACAAAAGGCACTGGTCACCAACCTCAATGAGCGCCTCAGCCTCACCAGCACCAGTCTGTCGATGGCAATCGAACTACTTGATGGCCTCAACCAGGATACGGCCAACCTAAAACAGACCCTGTTTAGCATCTCGGGAGATATCACCCAAGATGTACTCAATGTCGATGTCGCCAGCAACCTGCTGGATCAGTGGTGGAGCAAGGCTAAAAGTCAGGCACTGGACAATGGGCCAGGCCTGCTATTTAAGCTGTTTATCTTTCTGCTTATCCTCTTCCTCGCTCACCTAGCGGGCAAGGTGGTGCAGCGGATCGTTAAGAAGATGGTCAGCAACTCCAAGCTTAAATTTAGCAAGCTACTACAAGACTTCTTCATCTCGCTGTCGAGCAAGACGGTATTTGCTCTGGGACTGATGATCGCCCTGTCACAACTAGGCTTTGAGATTGGTCCACTACTGGCTGGTTTCGGGGTTGCCGGTGTCATCATAGGTTTTGCCCTGCAAGACACACTATCAAACTTCGCCTCGGGCATGATGATCCTCATCTATCGCCCCTATGACGTCGGTGATCTGATCAATGCCGCCGGCGTGACCGGCAGGGTAAGTCAGATGAGTCTGGTATCGACCACCATCAAGACCCTAGACAACCAGCGTTTAATCATCCCCAACAACAAGATCTGGGGTGACACCATCAACAATATTACCGTTGAGCATCAACGCCGTGTCGACATGACCTTCGGCATAGGTTACGGCGATAACATAGAGAAGACCGAAACTGTGCTGCGTGGCATAGTAGATAAGCATCCTAAGGTGCTTAAGCAGCCTGAGCCAACGGTGAAGTTACACCTGCTTGGCGAGTCCTCGGTGGACTTTGTGGTGCGCCCTTGGGTGAAACCGGAAGATTACTGGGATGTTTACTGGGATATTACCCGAGCGGTGAAGATGCGTTTCGACGAGGAGAAGATCTCGATTCCGTTCCCGCAGCGAGATGTCCATATCTATCAGACAGACAAATAAAACCAAAAGCGCCTGCAATGCAGGCGCTTTTTTTTACTCTATGGTCCTAATCAAGCCAGGCCGGTTATCTCACCGCGCTCATCGATATCGATATTCAAATAGCCGGGACGGATCCCCAAACCTGGCATAGTCATCACCTTACCCACTAACGCCGTGATAAACCCGGCGCCGGCATTCAACTTAAGTTCAGTGATCGGCAGCTCAAAGCCTTGCGGCGCGCCCTTAAGCTTAGGATCATGGCTAACCGACATAGGCGTCTTGGCGATACAAAGCGCCAGCTTGTCATAGCCCTGGAGCTGCAACTGAGCCAGCTGCGACTTGGCCTTATCGGATAAACTAATGCCACTGGCACCATAACCGGCCTCGGCAATGGTCAGCAGCTTAGCTTCAATGGACTGATCCGTATCATAGAGATGATGGAAATGATTGGGCTGCTCGGTAGCACGCACGACCGCATGGGCCAAGTCCACAGCGCCCTTGGCACCTTGAGCAAAGGCCTCACAGATCTCACAGGCAAACACACCCTCTTGCAGCGCGCGCTCCCTTAACCAGTTAAGCTCTTGCTCTGTATCGTCGGCAAATCGGTTGATCGCCACCACGACAGGTAAACCATACTTACCCACATTGGCGATATGCCAGCTGAGGTTGGCATAACCGGCAGCAAGCTTATCCATCTCGCTTAAGCCTTCATCACTGACGTGTGACTTTAGCGCCTTAATGGTCACCACCAATACGGCAGCATCAGGCGCCTTGCCCGACTGACGCGCCTTGATATTACAAAACTTCTCAAAGCCCATGTCGGAGCCAAAGCCCCCCTCGGTCACCACGATATCTGCCAGCTTCAAGGCGATATCATCGGCAATGATCGAGGAGTTACCGTGGGCGATATTAGCAAAAGGACCTGCATGGATAAGACAAGGGGCACCGCTTAGCGTTTGCATCAGGGTCGGTGAGATCGCCTGACTCATGATGGCTGTCATGGCACCTGCCACCCCAAGATCCTCGGCGCTGATATAGTCACCTTCGGTATTTTGCGCCAGCACAATGCGGCCGATTCGTTCACGCAGATCTTTGAGATCCCGGCTCAGTGCCAAGATGGCCATGAGCTCAGAGGCGGCGCTGATATCGAAGCCTCCCTGGTGTACAGGCCCATTGACCTCACCTAAACCCACAGTGATGGTACGCAGGCTACGTTCATTCTGGTCCACCACCCGGCGCCACAGGATCTGCTCGGGATCGATATTTAGCGGCTCGAGCCCCGATTGCTCACGAAAGGCTTCACAGCCCAAGCGCTGCTCATGATAGAGACGCGCATCAATGGCGGCAGCTGCCAGGTTATGGGCGCTGGTCACCGCATGAATGTCGCCGGTTAGGTGCAAGTTTAAGTCTTCCATCGGCACCACCTGAGCCATGCCACCACCGGCGGCACCGCCCTTAATGCCGAACACTGGGCCCATACTCGGCTGGCGAATACAGGCACAGCTTTTCTTACCTATGGCTTGGAGACCTTGGGTAAGGCCGATACTGGTTACGGTTTTACCTTCACCAAAAGGGGTCGGCGTCACCGCGGTGACTATCACTAACTTACCTTGTTTGTTATCTTTGATTCTGTCGGTGATGGTCAGATCGACCTTGGCCTTAGTCTTGCCGTAAGGGGTTAATTCATTGGGCAAGATCCCGAAAGCCTGGGCGATATTTTCTATGGGTTGTAAGCTGGCTTGGCGTGAGATTTCGATGTCAGTCAGCATATGGGCTCCTACGATAAATAAGAGAGGAAAAAAGCGAGCTGAAGCGAATATAGAGTAAATAGTGCTCGCAACAAACCTATTCATTGCCACTGTCAGCGTTAATTAAGGATTTATGAATCTAAATCAATAAAATGATTATTAGTGAAAAAAATTAATCCAAACGGAGCCTCAGATGAGTCAGCAAAGCTTTACACTTTCCCCCTTTATCGCCGGTTTTTGGCGTCTCGATAGCTGGCAGCAATCGCCACAACAGACCCTGGCACTGATTGAACACTACCTCAGCCTAGGCGTGACCTGCATGGATCACGCCGACATCTATGGCGAATACAGCTGTGAAAAGCTGTTTGGCCGCGCCCTGGCCCTCAAACCTTCACTAAGGCAACAGATGCAGATAGTCACCAAGTGCGGTATCAAGCCCGCCTTTGCCTCGACGCCCGATCGCTACGTCAATCACTATGACACCAGCTACCAGCATATCCTCTCGAGCGTCGACAACTCACTGCGCACCCTGCAGGTCGAGGAGATAGACCTGCTGCTGATCCACAGGCCCGATCCCCTGATGAATGCCGACGAGGTGGCACAAGCCTTCGAGCAGCTCTATCAAACCGGTAAGGTGCAACACTTTGGGGTATCCAATTTTACGCCATCCCAGTTCGATCTATTGCAGTCTAGGCTGGAGCGACCTCTGGTCACCAATCAGCTAGAGATCTCGCCGCTCGCGATGCACACACTAAGCGATGGCACCCTGGACCAATGCCAGCAGTACCGCTGCTCGCCTATGGCCTGGTCTTGTCTGGGGGGCGGTGAGATCTTCAATAGCCAGAGTGAACGTGCCCAAAGGCTGCGTCAGACCCTGAGTCAGATTGCAGCGAATCATGGCACCGATGATATCAGCCAGATCATCTATGCCTGGGTAATGGCCCTGCCCGCCAAACCTAAGCCCATTATTGGCAGTGGTAACTTAAGCCGCATCAGTGCTGCGGTCGCCGCTAGCGAGATAAGCCTGGACAGGCAGGAGTGGTTTAGCATCTGGCAAGCCTCCACCGGCCATAGCGTCCCCTAAGCAAGATCAAAAAAGCCAGCAAGATGCTGGCTTTTAACGATTCAGATACGAGCTTAGTCGTGAAACTTCACCTGACCTGTCAGGTGAGGTCTACGCCCCTTAGCGTCACGTAATTCAAACATCAAGCCGCCGGCTTCTTCGGTCTCAGAGTCGAAGCTCACCTTGGCTGGCATCAGCAAAGGCAACTTAAAGGCCACCTCGACGGTACAGGGCTTGTCACCTATCTTTGGCATCAGCAGGGCCACACTTCTTGCCTTGGACCACATGCCATGGGCCAGAACGCGATCGAAACCGAAACGCTTAGAAAGCACAGGGTGAAGGTGAATAAGGTTATAGTCGCCCGATGCCTTTGCATAACGGCGACCAAGATCTTCGCTCAGCTCCCAGTTGATCGGATTTTCCCAACTCATAGGGCTTGCCTTAGGCGGTCGGACACGCTTGCCATTACCCTCGATACGATAGAGATAGGTCGACAGCGACTCCCACACCAGTTCGCCAGCCACAAAGGCGCGCGATACCAGTTCAAACTCCAGACCTGAGTCTGTCATCTGACTACTGGTCAACTCACACTCGAGATCGAACTGTTCGTCCACGCGAGTGGTGCGGTACTGTGTGATGCTGTTCTTCAGGTGGATCATTCCCAGCAAGGGAAAGGTAATCGCATCTAAGGTAAAGATGCTGGCATGCAGACGAAACACCATGACGTAAAGATAGGTCAGAGGAAGCTGCTGGCCATCAAATTCGAAACCGCAGACCTTAGCGTATTGAGCGACCTTATCGGCACGCACAGCCACCTGTGGACAGGTCACTTTGACATGGGGTAGAGGTTGCTCATCCCAGCCTGGCTTTCGGCCAAAAAAGATCTTGCGATAAAGCGACAACAACGACGGCATCGCCTTTAGTTCAACACAAATTTCTTTATCCACGCTATCCAAACCCTTCAAACTTTACTCTGCCTAAAATTGCAAGCGCGCGATTATACCCCAAAATCACGCTTTTTACCTAAACCTTAAGTCTCTTTAATGCGCGTGGCACGGCGCTATGGCAAAATAGCCTCCCTGTTATCACTCAGCTTTCCCATGAGACGTCACCCAGTGCAAGACAAAAACTTCGATGCATTAGCCGGTAAATTTGCCAAAAATATCTATGGTACCCCAAAGGGCGAAGTGCGTGCCGCCGTGCTCTGGCGCGATCTATCCCAGGCAATGGCACAGCTGCCCAAGGGGCCATTGCGTATTTTGGACGCCGGCGGTGGTTTTGGCTTCTTCTGCCAGAAACTGGCCAAACTCGGCCATAGCGTTACCCTGTGCGATATCTCCAGTGAGATGTTGGCTCTGGGCAAGGCGCAGATTCAAGCCTATGAAGAGAGCAGTGGCGAGACCTTGGATATCAGCCTGATTCACGCGCCGATTCAATCCCTGACCCAAGAGACACTTGGCCAGTTCGATCTCATCCTCTGCCATGCGGTTGCCGAATGGCTCAGTGATGCCAAGCAGACCCTAGGCGATCTCACTGGGCTATTAAAACCTGATGGCCTGTTTTCGCTCATGTTCTACAACAAGGAAGCGATGCGTTTTCACAGCCTAATCTCGGGCAACTTTGATTATGTGGCCGCCGACTTTAAGGTAAAGAAGAAGGTTGGACTCACACCCAGTTACCCTCTTTATATCCAGGATGTCAGAAAATGGGTAGAGGATTGGCAGATGGAGCTGCTGTCAGAGTCAGGGGTAAGAGTGATCCATGATTATCTCAAAACCCACCAGCCCCCCAACAGCGACTTTAGCCAGCTGCTGGAGATGGAGCTGCAATACTCAACGCATCCAGCCTATGTAGGCCTGGGGCGCTACGTTCACTTCATCATGCGCAGGCTCTAGTCGAACAGCTCCACCTGGCTATCTTCTTGCGCGGTAACGATCTGCTTGAGATAACGCTGCTCCTCGGACATCATCTTGGTGATGCGATCTGGTGACAGACGCATCAACTTAACCTTGCCGCTGTTGGGGTGAAAAAGCACCTTACGCGGCCAAGGCCCACCGAGATCTTCACTCACTATCTCTATCGCCTCTGTCTTGAGGTAGTTTTTTACGAAGCTGATATTAGATTCACCGACGTTGAGCACGCTGGTCTGCGTCATCTGCGCACCGCCAAACACTTTGGCTTTCAGTCGATTACGCATTCCACCCAGACTCAATATGTTGTTGATCAACTGCTCCATTGCCCAGTTACCATAGCGGCAGCTATAACTGGTGAGCTGATGCCAATCTTCGTGCAGTTGACGCTCAGGCAACAGAAAGTGGTTTAAACCGCCAATCCCCAACAAAGGATCCCAGATACAGGCGGCCACACAGGACCCCAAGCGAGTAAAAATTAATTCATCGTGGGCGGTGACGTAGAAGCTACCGGGATCGACACGGGCCACCACGCCGTCATGGCGCGAATCCCATTGGCGGGGGATCGCCTGAAACTCCGGGCGTACTGGGAAAAGGGTCGCTTCAGCCTGCATCTTGCCTCCATGCATCCTTGAGTGTCAGCTAAAAGCGCTCAGCGACAACTCGGCTTAAGGTAATCTTGCTTAACAGTATAGCCAAACACAGACTAAGCGACTGAGTTTCCGCTGAGCCCTAATTACAGGCTTGCTGCCAACAGTTTTGTACCTTAACGCCCTCAATACGGGAAAATTTGGCAGGAATGCCCTTGTCACCCACCACATGGCCAGCCCCCACCACCACAAACAAGGGTGACGGCGTGGTCTGATTCGTCATCAGCGACAGGATCTTGGTCGTCATCTGCTCGTTACGTTGCCAGAGCATCTTATCGATAAGCGCTTGATCGCCATCGTGTAACATCTGTCCTTGCATCAAGTCATCCAAAGCGGCTTCATCACCACTGCGCCAAGCCTTAATCAACTGCTGCATCTCATCGTCCGGCGCATCGATCGCCTCAAGCACCATCTCCCACTGAGTATTGGCATTAAAAGATGCCATCAGCTGAAATTGAAACTCTGTACTTTCCAGCTCTATAACCGGGCGCGATCCATTCTTACCCTGTAACACCTGATCGACGCCCCACTGCGCCTGATATCCCAGCGCCGAAAAGCGCATCACGCTCAGCTGCATCGCCTGCATCCAGGGCGAATAGGGCTGCAGCTGATTGCAAAGCTCGGCGCGGTTTTGACAAAAGTGCTGCATCCGCGCTTGAGTCTTGGCATCGGCCGTCACCTGAGTCAGCCCATATTGGCGGATAAGCCCCATGATATCAGCCTTGCTGGTATCTGCCTCGACCGCCAAGGCACCCGCCTCGGCAAACGCCGCCTCAATCTGAGGCGCCATGGGGTAAAAGTCAGCCAGCCCAACATGGACAGAGCCCAACAAATAGGCCTGTTTGCCTTGATAACTGATTTTATAAAAAGGAGGTTTATCTTCAGGAGCTGCCAGCGCATTGAGTGACAATATCCCTGTCAGCAGTAACATCCCTATGGTTAATAATCGCGGTCGACTTGTTGCCATCAGGCTTGCCCCTTATAATTCGGCTAAATTTTTCAATACGAGGCTGTTATGCCACATAGTCACCTAATAGAGCAACTGAAAGAAAATCTGCAAGTCGCCTATCGCCAGGCGATCGACGCCGATGCCAAACTGGATGAATTAAAGAAGGCTGGCCACGGTAAATTCACCACCATCTTTACCCAAGATGAAGGCTTTAAGGCACGTAGCAACCGCTTCGGCCCCTATGTACAGGAGCTGGCTGACGAGATGACCCAGCTTCCCACCGATGCTGAAGCTCTGGCCCCAGCGCTGGAAAGCTTTGTGCGTAAACTCGGTGTACTGCTGCAGACCCTGCAAGCCTTTAAAAGTCAGGCCAAGTAAGCTCATTCTTTAGTGTCATATTGCTGTCATGGCATGGTCATAGAATCGCCGTAAGTTTAATATGAGGCGGCCCCACATGACAGCAATCGACCTGAGCAGTGAACTGGATAAGATCATCGAGAATGAGAAGATCCATGTACTGTTTCAGCCCATCTTCAATATCAATAGCCAGCGTCTGCACGGCTTCGAGGCCCTGAGCCGAGGCCCTGAACATAGCGCCCTCTTCTCCCCTGTGCCCCTGTTTCAAACTGCGGCCCACGAGGGGCGCCTGTCTGAGCTTGAAGAGATCTGCCGTCGTCACTCAATCAGGCAATTCGATGCCCGCGAGCTACCGGGCAAGCTGTTTATCAACATCTCCCCCAAGGCACTGCTGGAACCCAGTCACGCCAAAGGCCTAACCCTTAGCCTGGTGCAGGAGCTGGGACTATCGCCGGATCAGATAGTGATTGAGCTGTCGGAGCAGTATCCCGCCGATGATATCGACCTTTTAAAAGATTGCCTCAACCACTACCGTAGTCAGGGATTTCTTACCGCCATCGACGATCTCGGTACTGGCTACTCAGGGCTGAGACTCTGGTCTGAACTGGCACCAGATTATGTGAAAATCGATAGACACTTTATCCATCAAATCGATCAATCACCGGTCAAGCAAGAGTTTGTTCGCTCCATCATAGATCTCTGTCAAAGCCTGAGTTGTAAGGTGATCGCCGAAGGCATAGAGACACCTGCCGAGCTGGCACTGCTTACCCAGCTGGGCATAGTCTATTGTCAGGGATATCTGCTGGGCCGCCCACAAACCCAGCCAATTCAAGACTTGGCGGCGATCGCCCCTTTGGAGATCAAGCAGCGCCAAACGCGCTACGCCGAATCGGCTGAGAGCCTGGCAACCCGCACCATATCAGTCACGCCCGAGACTAAACTCAAGGCGCTGAGTAACCGCTTCACCCGCTCACCACATCTGCAGGTAGTGGCCATTATCGATGCGCAGCAGCAACCCCTTGGGGTCATCGACCGGGCGCAACTGATGGAGCTGTTCAGCACGCCCTATGGCAGGGCGTTGCACGAGAATTGTCCTGTAGTGAAAGTGATGAACGATAAAGTGCTCCGTGTAGCAGCCTGCACGCCGATCTCTGAAGTGAGTCAACGTCTGACCGCCGAGCACGGCACTGTGGCCCCGCATTTTATCGTGATGCGCGATCAACGCCTGTTAGGCATAGGACACACCAAAGATCTCCTACAACAGATCACGGAACAACGCATCAAGATGGCCAGACATGCCAACCCCTTGAGCGGCTTGCCGGGCAATATTCCCATCCAGGAGGAGTTACAACGCCTTCGTCTGCAGGATCGCGCCTTTTATCTCGCCTATTTCGACCTGTGTCACTTTAAACCCTATAACGATATCTATGGTTTCTGCCGTGGAGATGAGGTAATTCAATCTTTGGCCCTGTGCCTGCAACAAGTGCTGGGCGATGACCATTTTGTCGGACATGTTGGCGGCGATGATTTTGTGGTGATCAGCACAAGCGATGGCTTTGTCGAGCAATGCCGCGACCTGCTAAACCGCTTCAACGCTAATAAGCAGCAGTTTTATCATCAGGCCGACTGGCAACGTCAGCAGATGATGGCCGAAGACAGGCAGGGTCAATTAAAGGCTCATCCCTTAATCAGCCTTTGTGTCGGACTACTGCCGCCGGAAGTCACTCGTTTTTGCGACGAGCAGGGGCTGTCAGCCTACAGCGCAGCGGCAAAAAAACAGGCCAAAGCCACTATCACTGGCTTTAGCCTGTTTACACCTGCGCCCAACGACGCTGCGATCGCCATGTATCGACCGCTTAAGTTTGCTTAACCCATGGGTCAGCGCACTAAAGTTTGGGCTCCACCGACTTTTTCAGCCAGTTGCTCAGCATCTTAGACTCATATCTGAGGGGTCTATCGTTCATGGTGCCAACTGTGTGCATAAAACTCATGTCTCTGAGTTTCTCATCACCAGCGATAATGACTTGATCGCCCTCTAATACCTGATAACTAAAGGTCATTCGCGGCGGATAGATATCTTCAATAAGACGAATGTCGTTTGGTGTGGCGCCAAAGGTCGGCCTCACATCACCAGCCAAGTCGAGATCAGTCACCACCATTTCCAGTTTTTGGTTGGGCTTAAGTGTTTTTTCTGCCGACTTGTTGAGATTTTTGGTCAAGGTCTCAAACACGCGCAGCTCGTAGCGGGACTGAATATCTCCCACGGCTTTCACATCGCGATAGCTATCCACATCTTGCCAGGTGATCTTAACCACACCCGTCTCGGTAACTGGGTTCTCTTTGACTTCTTCGGCAGCAAGGTTCAGCGACACCAATGCCCCCACCAAGAGTAGAGATTGAAACTTCATAATTACGCCTCCTTAATCGCCCAAGCAAAGGGTCACAGATTAGGGTTTCCTATTCCCATCAGTGTACAAAAGCTAACCTGAATATAGGCTTAATACAAAATGCTCGCGAGTCTTTTCATCGCCTCGTTACCTTTTGGACAAGTGGGAGGGTCCCTTTTCTCCCGAGCAAACAGGTTTTAACCCAGTTTGTATCAATTTGCTGCGAGCCTGGGGTAAACTCATCAAGTGAATGCTTTACACAAGGTTAATCATGCAAAATCGTACTCCCATTCTCTTTGTCTTCATACTCTTCGCTCTGCTGGCAGGCGTCATCTACTGGATCACTGCAGAAGAAACCCAGCAACAACCCGAAACCTGGTCAGCCTTTGTCTATGCCCATGGCTATAACTCGGGTCGCTACAAAAAAACAGATGACTTTGACGACTATGAAAGTTGTAAGACCTTCGCCATAGAGCAATCTAAAACGCTGGGAGATGTCTTATGGGAATGTGGACTCAGATGCCGCTTCGACAACAGCCGTCAGGGCTTCCAGTGCGATGCCATGCAAAATCACTAACGCCCTCTAAATGGTTGACTGCATTTAGCTAATTGAATAAAAGCTAATCTGTTGCTTTTTTGTTCAGCTAAGGTTCAAGAAATCGCCGTTAAAATAGGCGCCACGCAAACGGCAGCGCCCACCACCAGTGCAACATGGCACAAGCAGGTGCTGATACCGGCAACCACTTAATTTAAGACACCGACTGGAACTAAAAGCATGAGCAAGCTAATCCGTCCAACATTCTCAGGTAGAATTGCCCTATTGGCCACCTTCATCCTGGGATTCGCCTTCATTTCAGGCACCAACGCCAATGAGTTAACCGACAGCGAACGCGCCGCGGTTGAGCAGCATTACCAGATCCTGGATCAGCATCAGGAAGAGAATGAAAATCAGGTATTAGATACCTTCCAGTCTGATCTCGACGCCCAGTTAGAACAGGCCGAAGAAAAGTTCATGGAAGGCGCCTGTGCCGAGCATGAATTGCAGTTCGACAGCAATACCCAGGTTTGCTTTTAAACCCAGGCTGCTACGCTGTCACTAAAAAGGAAACAACTGAAACAGCTGAGGGTAAGTCGCCTTCAGCTGTTTTTTCTTATGTGAGAATTTCTTGCCCTGAGGCGTTGCCTGACCCGAGGGCACAAAGGGTAGCTCCTGTCCTGTGCGATCCTCATAGATCTGACCAGCCATCAGGTCATATTCGTCCACAAAAGGATAGGCATAGCCATCTTTCTCCGGCCAAGCTGGTAGCTGCGCCAACTGATCAGGGTCGACCAACACTTTCTCAAACCACTCCTGACCCAGAGAGATCAGAAAACAGCGAAATTCGGCAAAGCCATACTCGCTGTCACAACCAGTCACGATATACGCCGCCCCCCAGAGCGACCACAAATAGGCTCGGCGCATCTGTTGGGAAAAGATCTTATCAAAAGCCGCAAGCTCTTCGTCACTCAGCAGCATAAGCTTCCCTTTCAGGTCTGCGGCCAGGCTCTCTTGATCTTGCTGCGGCTGACTGCGGGTGACTAACTGCCAAAATTCAATTTCTTTCATGCTCTTCTCATCATAAGGCGTGGCGCTCAGTGGATAACCGCTCACTGCCGTTACCCTATCAACTTGGGCGACATCTTACCTTAAGCAAGGCGCCTAGGCAGCATTAGCGGTTAAATTGGGTAAAGCATTGGACTAAGCTGCGCCATTTTTCTACACTGCGGTGCAAATGATTAACCGCACACTAATTAAGATGAATCGACCGACATCCAGCATATTGCTACTGATCGCCCTCTATATTGTCATCGCCATTCTCGCCGGTTGGCGCGCACTGCAAAGCCAGACCTTTGATCTCTTTACGCTAGGAGTAATTCCCGTGTTGATAGGTCTGATAGCCAGAACCGCCTGGGCCAGCCTGGTATTAAAAATCTATATCGGCATTCAGACGCTTGGGTTTACGGCACTGGGCGCCACGGCCATCATCGCCTATCAGATCACTCCAGAAGACGTTAAGGTCGTCGTTCGCGGCCAGGAACTTCCCATCTGGGCTATCGCCATGGTCGTGCTCATCCTGCTGAGTTTTCAGTGGTATATGGCCTTCTCTAAGGGGTTAAAGCACTACCTGGCCGCTCCTGTAGATACCGGTGAAAAGGCATAAATTTCAGTCCAACCTCTAAACCCCACCTAGTGGGCCTTACTCAATGGCCCACTTTATTTAAGTAGTTAAATCATCTAAGTCGTCTGACTGACAAAGCCGCTACGCCCAGATTGCCTTCTTACCCTAGATGGCAATTAATTTTTTACTGATTTTGACTAAAGCCTCGTATAAGTGCATAAAACCGCTTTCATTATAGGGATGCTTGTGGCATGTTAAGTCCAGCAATTGCAAGTATCTAATGTAATTGGTATTACTAAATCTACGGAAAGAAGAGACTATCCAAATGAATAAAACTGAACTTGTTGCAAAAATAGCGGAAAGCGCTGAACTCACTAAAGCTGAAGCTGCTCGCGCCTTAAAATCTTTCGAAGAAACGGTAGCGGAAGCGATGAAGAACGGCGAAAAAATCTCTATTGTAGGTTTTGGTTCTTTCGAGACCACTAGCCGCGCAGCACGTACAGGCCGCAACCCACAAACGGGCAAAGAAATTCAGATCCCAGCGGCCGTAGTACCTAAGTTTAAAGCCGGTAAGACGTTAAAAGACAGCGTAAACTAAATCGCTACTTTTTTACTCGCAAAGAAAAAGCCTCCACTTGGAGGTTTTTTTATGCACTTTTCTAGTGCATTTTATGCATCATTTTTCACCACTTTATTGCTTAAATATGATGCAAACAAAATAACCTCATGAAAAATAACAAATAAATACTTGGCACACTCTTCGCTTTAACTTGTACGCGGCCTGACAATACTCATAACAACAGGCAGAGCCGCTCCCATAGACCAATAAAAGGAATGAGTATGAAACAAGCATTGCGAACCCTTAGCATCCTTGCGGGAACCTTAATGGTTGCCTTACCAGCCAGCGCTAGCGTAACGGGCAACATAGGCGCCACCTCTAACTACTTATGGCGAGGTGCCACACAAACCGGTGACGCCGCCGCAATACAAGGCGGTATCGACTATGAGCATGACAGCGGCCTTTACCTGGGCACCTGGGCCTCTAATGTCGATTTTGGCGACGACACCACCTATGAGATCGATTTCTACGGTGGCTATGCCGGCAGCGTTGGCGAGGACTTTGGTTATGACATTGGCTACCTCTACTACGCCTATCCCGACAGCGATTCGAGCATAGACTTTGGCGAAATTTCCGTGGGCATAAGCTGGAAATGGTTGAGTCTCTCCTATTCCCATGTCGTGAATGCCGATAGCGATGTCGCCTCAGATCCCTATGACGAAAAAGATCTCCAATATATTAATGCTGGCATCAGCTTCCCGATATCAGAGAGCCTGTCGCTAAATGTTCACTATGGTTACTCAAGCGGTGATGTCGTCAATGCTTGGTTCGACACAGACAACTACGCGGACTATTCAGTGTCACTGGATAAAGAAAGCGAATTTGGCACCTTCTCATTCATGGTCAGCGATACCGACCTTGATGATGACGACCCAAAAGTACTGGTGAGCTACAGCTATAGTTTCGATTTGTGATCCAAATTTAGATGAGTTGCCACTAATTTAGCTGGCAGCTCACCATCCCCAAAAAAATAAATCTATTAAAAACAGATTGTTAACCTAACCCTCTCGGTTAAACTGCACAATTTTTATCGTAAACACCGACAAATGCAATTGTGTTAACTCGATCAAACAAAAAACCAAAATCCCCTGCTACTTTTCTCATTAGCGCTCGCTAATGTGCTCTGAACTCAGATGACACCTTGGGAGACCAAAAGGCTAACACTTTGACTCAGTTGACTTTATGTTAAAGCGAATCAGTGCTAAATAGCACCAAATGAATGCTCAAGCACTTTATTTGACGAGGATTTCACTATGGCTCAGTTACTCGATGTTATTCCGAACGATGCTGAAATCGAAGCGATCACAGCACCTAAGAACCCTAAAGCCGCCTGCGAATTACAGCACAGACGCGAAGTTAAACGCCGCTTGGAGGAGCTACTCGAAGAGGCGGCGCTAAAACGAGCCATGGGAGGCGACTTCTACTGAACTCCCCCGCAACTGCTCATCAAAGGCTGCATGGGGCCAGGCTCCATGCAGCGGAATCTATTTGCTGCGCGGTGGTGCCCTGAGCGACATGCCATTTGATGCCCTCTGGTTGATCGGTTTCACCCTGGTCGGCATCCTAGTCGCCTCACTGCGCTTCACCAAGCGCCTCGACTAGCATTTTCACTAGCGACAGAGTTCGCAACACAAAAAAGCGCCCAAGGGCGCTTTTTGTCATATATCAAGGCTAACTCTTAGCGCTTAACTCTTAGCCTCGGCCTCCTGCTGGCGCTTCTTGATGAAGTACTCACGGGTTAACCCGAAGACTACAGGGCTAAGCAGTGCCAAGGCGATCAAGTTAGGGATTGCCATCATGGCATTCAGAGTATCGGCAAGCAGCCATATGAAGTCGAGTGAACTGACAGCCCCTAACGGGACGACTAAGACCCAGATGGCTCTAAACGGCTTCACCGCACGCACACCAAACAGATACTGCACACACTTCTCGCTATAGACGCTCCAGCCCAAGATAGTAGTAAAGGCAAAAATAGAGAGGGCGATAGCCACAATATAATTACCCATAGGTAAAGCATGCGAGAAAGCATAGGAAGTCAGCGCGGCACCATTCTCACCAGAAGTCCAGGCACCGGAGACAACAATCGCCAAGCCCGTAATGGTACACACCACCAGGGTATCGATAAAGGTCCCTAGCATGGCCACTAAACCCTGAGCGACCGGGTTATTGGTCTGCGCCGCCGCATGGGCAATGGGCGCACTCCCCAAACCCGCCTCGTTAGAGAATACGCCGCGAGCCACACCAAAACGCACCGCCGCCCAAACAGCAGCACCGGCAAAGCCGCCCTGAGCCGCCACTGGATTAAAGGCGCTGTGGACGATAAGCGCGATAGCATCTGGGATCTCTGCCGCATTGACCACAATCACCGACAGTCCTGCGGCGATATAGAATACTGTCATCAGCGGCACCAACTTTCCTGCCACATCGGCGATACGCTTGATACCGCCCATGAGCACGGCGCCCACCAGCACCATAAGTACCACACCTGTGACCCAGGTTGGCACATCAAAATTACTTCTTAGGGCATCGGCGACCGAGTTGGCCTGTACCGTATTGCCGATACCGAAACCCGCGAATGAACCAAATAGTGCGAAGGCGGTGCCCAACCAGGCCCACTTACTACCAAGACCATTCTTGATGTAGTACATGGGGCCACCGATATGATTACCGTTATCGTCGACTTCACGGTATTTCACCGCCAGCACGGCCTCAGAAAATTTAGTCGCCATACCCACCAAGGCGGTGCACCACATCCAAAACAGGGCGCCCGGGCCACCGATGAAGATGGCGGTTGCCACCCCAGCAATATTACCCGTACCTATGGTGGCCGACAGCGAGGTCATCAGTGCATTAAAGGGGCTGATCTCCCCTTTCATCTGTTTATCTTTATCGGGAATGCGTCCCGACCAGAGCAGCTTAAAGCCTGTCCCCAGTTTAAGAATCGGCATTAACCGCAAGCCAAAAGAGAGAAAGAGACCCACACCTAAGATCATCACGAGCATGGGAGTGCCCCATACAAATCCGTTGATCATACTGACAAATTCAGTAATACCTTCCATTCAAACCTCGTCATTTTTATCGTTATTTTGGTGATCTTCGCCACGCTTTGTTGATTGCATCCCAGAGTACAACGAAAAGCGCTCAAAATGAAAGCAACGATTGTTAACGAATTGAAACAAAGAGAGATGTTAGCAAGTAGGGCGCCCCAAAAGCGTAAAACATAGGTAATGAGGCGGCATGCCACAAAGGAGCGGCTCTTAAATCCTCGGCAGAGGTGGCTTACCCTGAGGGTCAAAGACACCTGCTGCGGCGGCCTTCATCAGACGGCGAAACTTGGGGCACTCCATGTGGCTGGGCGCGGTGCAGCTGGCGGCGTGTCTCAAACCATCGCGCATCGCCTGCATCCTCAATATGGTGCTCTCCAGCTCTTCGGCCCGGCGCAGCAGCAGCTCTCTATCGATGAGGGGATCGCCGCCAGTACCTAGCATGCTACCAATCTCATCGAGCGACAATCCCGCCGAACGCCCAAGGGCAATCAACGCCAGACGCTCTAACACCTCGGCGCCAAATTGGCGCCGAATACCATGACGCCCCAGCGAGCGGATCAGTCCCCGCTCCTCGTAATAACGCAGGGTCGACGCCGGTACGCCGGAGCGCTTTGCGACCTGTGAAATATCCATGCCCCTCCCCTTGACCTCAAGTCGACTTGAAGTTGTAAGCTAACAATATCATCGGCTTCTCACAACAAAGGAATGAATATGACTCCCCTAATCGACTGCCTCCTTATAGGCCTGGGCGCCACCCTCATCATAGATCTCTGGGGCCTGCTACGTCATCCACTACTGGGCATGCCGCTGCCCAGCTACTACTTGGTGGGGCGCTGGCTGGGCCACATGCCCCGGGGGCAGTTTCGTCACCGTGCGATCGCCGAGGCAGCCCCAGTCCCGGGTGAAACCCTTATCGGTTGGCTGGCCCACTATCTTATCGGCGTCAGCTTTGCCGCCCTCTTGCTGCTCGTCGCCGGCTCAAAATGGCTGGCCAGCCCAAGCCTGACCCCCGCCCTCGCGGTGGGGCTAGTCACTGTGCTCGCCCCCTTCTTGCTTATGCAACCCGCCATGGGCGCAGGCCTTGCCGCCTCACGCCTACCTAATCCAGGCCAGGCTCGGTTGCACAGTCTGATCACCCACGGCATATTCGGACTGGGCCTCTACCTCTCGGCGCTAGGCCTAAGATTGCTTAATTGACACGGAATACTATAAATTGAAAGGGAATAAACAGACACAAACGCATAGATACAGGATCGGCCAATCAACGAGTTTGGCTGGCCTTTCGCTGCAACTGACGGCGCATCGCTTGGGTTGTGGGATATTTGGGCAACACTAACCAGCACACCAGATAGGCGAACACAGGTAGGAAGAAGAATAGGCTGCTAAGGACAAAAGCAACCCGCAGTCCGTTGACTCGCCAACCGAAATAGTCGGCCAACCCAGTGCAGACGCCAGCAATAACGCCCCTCTCACCCCGGGTTAAAATCTTGATTTTCTCTAAATCTTTCATAAAAATCCCTTTAAAATTCAGATTACTATTAACAAGCAATTAGTGTTGAACCTAGAGTCACTATAATCAAATTCTTTTGATTTTGTTATACAGTGACTCTAAATCTTGGCATATGAACTCTTAATCAATTCCCACTGTCGCTAGAATAGTCAACAAAGCCAAAGCTTTCATTCCAAGGCTAGCGCCTCGGCAACCCCACGCTAATCACCGCGGTCAGACCCAGCAACACAGTCGATATCCACAGGCAAGCACCCAGTCCATAGGCCTGATACACCCAGCCCGACAGTATAGTCCCCAGCAGACGCCCTATAGCATTGGCCATGTAATAGAAGCCCACATCCAAGGAGACGCCATCGTCACTGGCATAGCTCACAATAAGGTAGCTATGCAGAGAAGAGTTGATGGCAAACAGGGCGCCAAACAACATCAGCCCCACTAAGAGTATGCCTTGATTAGCGTCAGGGGATGCTGCCGCCAACTCACCACTCATCAAATAAGCGATCAGCGCTGGAATTAAGGTAAGAACACTGGCCCACCACATGGCACTGCGACCGTCCGGCACCACACCGCTGGCTCTTCCGGTGATCTTGGGGGCGAGGCTTTGCACCGCACCATAACCGATAATCCACAGGGCCAGGAAGCCGCCCACCTGATAGTGATCCCAGCCGAACTGACTGGCAAGATAGACGGGCAGCGCCACCACAAACCAGACATCACGGGCGGCAAACAGGCACATACGCGCCGCTGACAATATATTGATTGAACGGCTCTTTGAAAAAATCTCGGTAAATTTAGGCTTATTTTTCGCCTTGCCCAGATCTTGTTTGAGCTTGATAACACTAACTAGCCAGACGACACAGAGCAGGGCCGCCATCAAACCTATCGCCCCCTTAAAGCCCATCAGTGCGAGCAAGGCGCCACCGAGGAAGAAGCCCGCCCCTTTAAGGGCATTCTTAGAGCCGGTCAACACGGCGATATACTTGTACAGCCTGCCCTCTTCCCCCTTGGCCACCAGCATCTTCACACTGCTCTTGGCACTCATCTTATTGAGATCTTTGGCAATGCCCGACAACGCCTGGGCCGCCATCACCCAAGGCACGACAAGCCAACTACTTGGCACCAACAACATAGCCAACGCCACCACCTGCAGCCCTAGGCCGATATTCATGGTGCGATTGAGTCCAAGACGAGCCCCCAGATAGCCGCCCACCAGGTTGGTGACCACACCGAAGATCTCATAGAAGAGAAACAGCATGGCAATCGACAAAGGCGAATAGCCAAGCTGGTGAAAATGGAGCACCACCAGCATGCGCAGCGCGCCGTCAGTAAGAGTGAAGGCCCAATAGTTGCCCGTCACCAAGAGATACTGGCGCATCTCGCTTGGCAGGGCGCGCAGGCTGGCAAGCATAATATTAGGCCTTATCCATACGGCCGACCATACGCGCCAATTCGGCGGTGCGGTTAGCATAGCCCCACTCGTTGTCATACCAAACGTAAAGCTTAAGCTGAGTGCCGTTAATCACCATGGTGGACAGGGCATCGACTATGCTGGAGCGGGGATCTGTCTTGTAATCCACCGAAACCAGCGGGCGCTCCTCGTAGCCGAGAATGTCCTGCAGCTCACCGGCTGCTGCCGCCTTAAACAGGGCGTTAACCTCCTGTTCGGTGACGGGGCGTTGCATCTCGAACACACAGTCCGTGATAGAAGCGTTGGCCAGAGGCACACGCACCGCATGACCATTCAGCTTACCCTTAAGCTCAGGGAAGATGTGGGTGATGGCGGTGGCCGAGCCCGTGGTGGTCGGGATCAGCGACTGACCGCAGGCGCGGGCGCGGCGCAGATCCTTATGGGGCGCATCTAAGATAGTCTGGGTATTGGTGATGTCATGAATAGTGGTCATGGAGCCATGCTTGATGCCTATCTGCTCATGCAGCACTTTCACCACAGGCGCTAGGCAGTTGGTGGTGCAAGAGGCCGCCGTGACTATGGGGTATTTATCCTTGTCATACAGATGATGGTTTACGCCCATGACGATGTTGAGCACGCCTTCCTCTTTCACTGGCGCCGTCACCACCACACGCTTCACCCCTTGGTCCAGATAGGCTTGCAGCAGCGCCTTAGATTTCATCACCCCTGAGGCCTCGATCACCAGATCGCAGCCTGACCAGTCGGTATCGCCGATGGCGCGGTTGGCACTGGTATCGATACGCTTATCACCTATCACTATCTGCTCGCCTTCGGCGACTGCCTCATGGGCCCAGCGACCATGTATAGAATCGAAAGTCAGCAGATGCGCCAGCGTAGCGGCATCACCCGCCGGGTCGTTGATCTGCACAAACTCGATATCGTCCCACTCCCAGGCGGCGCGCAGCGCCAGGCGTCCCATACGGCCAAAGCCGTTAATTCCCACTTTGATTGTCATTTTATCGTCCTATGCTTTAGATTCGCTGTTTCTGTTGCGGCTTAGACCTTGCCCAGACCGCGCAAATAATTGGATTTATCCCGATTAACAAAAGCCACTAGGGAAAGCATTACTGGCACCTCCACTAATACGCCTACCACAGTCGCCAGCGCCGCTCCTGAATGCAGACCAAACAGCGAGATAGCCACGGCAACCGCCAGCTCGAAGAAATTAGAGGTGGCTATCATACAGGCGGGCGCCGCTACATCCTGCTCTAGCTTCAATCGTTTGGCCGCCAGATAGGCGATAAAGAAGATGCCATAGGTCTGAATCAGCAAAGGAATGGCAATCAGCAAGATATTTTGCGGCTGTTCCAATATAGTATTGGCCTGCAGGCCAAACAGCAGCACAACTGTGGCCAGCAGGCCCAAGATAGACCAGGGCTTGAGGCGGGCGACAAAGGCCTCAACACTCAGAAGATGGCCCTTTTTATTTAATGCCCTGCGCGTCACAATACCCGCCACCAGCGGCAGCACCACATAGAGCACCACAGAGATCAACAGGGTCTGCCAGGGCACCTGAATATCACTCACCCCCAAAAGGAAGGCACAGATAGGCGCGAAGGCAAACACCATGATTATGTCGTTCACCGATACTTGCACCAGAGTGTAGTTAGGATTGCCCTTGGTGAGCTGACTCCAGACAAACACCATAGCAGTACAGGGCGCAACGCCCAGTAAGATCATGCCGGCGATATACTCGCTGGCGGTTTGCGCATCCACCCAGGAGGCAAACAGCACACGGAAGAAGAGCCAACCTAGCAGTGCCATGGTAAAGGGCTTAATCAGCCAGTTCACCACCAGAGTCAGCAACAAGCCCTTAGGACGCTTGCCCACATCTTTTACTGCCGAGAAATCGATCTGCACCATCATGGGGTAGATCATTACCCAGATAAGCACAGCTATTAGCAGATTGACACTGGCATACTCAAAAGAAGCGATCTGAGCAAACTGCTCCGGCAACAGATAACCCAAGGCAACCCCTGCAACTATGGCCAGCCCCACCCAGACACTCAGAAAACGTTCAAATAATCCCATGGCTCTATCCTTTACAACAAACTTGTACCCGCTCGGGGCGCTGCCCCATCTCACCCAGACGCGCCTTGGCCTGATCCAGTAGCTCGGGGTTACCCGCCTGCGTCCTTTCGATCACCTCCGCCGCCCAGACTGGCAATTCGGGATTGATCCGGTAGAACACCCATTGTCCCTGGCGGCGATCACTCAGCAGCTCAGCCTTACGCAGCTGTGCTAAGTGGCGCGAAACCTTTGGCTGACTCTCGTCCAGTGCCGCCATTAACTCGCACACACACAGCTCGCCCTCAGCCTTAATCAGCAGCAGGCTGAGCAGACGTGTTTCATCGGAAAGGGCTTTAAAGATTGCGACGGCCATTGGCTTGTTACTCTCAAAAATATGGGCGCTTGAACATATGGATAAGCATATATATGAATTTTCATATATACAAGTTCTCTTGTGTGCTGCAAACATAAAAAAAGCGAACCGGTTAAGGTTCGCTTTTCTTTCAATTAGGCATCACTAAGTCAGGTAACCCTGAGTTAGGCAAAGCCCTGAGGATCAATTACCGGCAATCTTCATCTCATCGAGCAAAATGGCTCCGGTACGGATAGAGGAACGCAGATCTCGCTCTTTGCCCACGGCCACCATGCTGCGGTACATATCTCTAAGGTTTCCGGCAATGGTGATCTCTTCGACCGGATAGAGGATCTCGCCTTTCTCCACATAGAAACCCGCTGCGCCGCGTGAGTAATCACCGGTCACACCATTCACGCCCTGACCCATCACCTCTGTGACGATAAGGCCTGTATCCATCTGCTTCACTAGCTCATCGAAGGTCTGTCCGGTATGAGATAGCGTCCAGTTGTAGATACCACCGGCATGGCCTGTGTTAGTCAGGCCTAACTTACGCGCCGAATAGCTGGTCAGCAAATAAGTGGAGAGGATTCCGCTATCGATGATGTTGCGATCTATGGTGGCCACCCCTTCGCTATCATAACAGGCACTGGCCAGTGCGCCCTTGAGGTGTGGCTGCTCAGCAATCGAGAACCACTCGGGGAAGATCTGGGTATCTATGGCATCAAGTAGGAAGCTCGACTTGCGATACAGACTGCTACCACTGATGGCCCCCACCAGATGTCCCATCAGGCCGGTCGCTACGTCAGGTGCAAACAGAATAGGTAACTTGGTAGTCGCTATCTTACGCGCCCCTAGGCGACTCAGGGTCTTCTGGGCAGCCTTCAGGCCCACCGCCTCTGGCGTCCAAAGGTCGCTGAAATTGCGAGCCACCGTATAGTCATAGTCACGCTGCATGTGGCCATCTTGCTCGCCGATCACTACACAGCTCAGGCTGTAGCGCGAACTGACATAACCGTTTAAGAAACCATGGCTGTTGCCATACACCTTGGCACCTGTATGGGCGTTGGCACTGGCACCATCAGAGTTTTTAATACGCGCATCGCTATCTAGCGCAGCGGCTTCGGCGCTCGCCGCCAAGGCTTCTAACTCGGCCGGCGTAGTCTCGTGGGGATAGTAGAGCTCGAGATCTTCGATCTGCTTAGCCATCAGCTCGGCATCGGCCAGGCCGTTGAAGGGGTCTTCCGAAGTGAAGCGCGCGATATCATCCGCGGCCTTTACGGCACGGCGAATGGCCTCTGGGCTCAGATCTGAGGTGGAAGAGCTACCCTTGCACCCATCTCTAAACAAGGTGATCCCCAACGCACCATCTTTATTAAACTCAACGGTCTCTACCTCTTTCAAGCGTGTCGAGACTGAGAGCCCCTGCTGCTTGCTGATGGCCACTTCGGCCCCCGAGGTGCCTAATTTGGCAGCATATTCCAATGCCATAGACACGGCGTCTTTCAATGAATTCAATTCGGTTTCGATGCTAGGAGAAGGCACAAATCTACTCTTTTGTTGTCAATCGTGGCCGTAGCATAGCAAACCCGCTGGGCTTTCACATTAAATAACTGAGTCGTTTCGTAGGCGATATTGGCCGGAAATGTTATGATTAGGGTAGTTATGGCTTGGACCCAAGAGATTTTTTTGAATATGAATATTGTTGGTGACTCAGAACACTTTAAACAGCCCTTCGATCATGACGATGATTACGTCAGCAGAGCCGATATAAAGCGCGAGATCGCCGTTTACCAGGAACTAGGTAAGCAGCTAGTTGCCCTCAGCAAGAGCCAGCTCAAGAAACTGGAGCTGGATGAATTACTTCATGACAACATCTTGAAGGCCAAGACGATTCGCATCAACAGCGAGGCCCATCGCCGTCAACTGCATTATGTTGGTAAGCTGATGCGTAACGTCGATATCGAAGAAGTGCAGGCCAAGTTGAAAAACGTGCTCAATCAAAATCGCAACGAAAGCTCCAAGCTCAATGTTGCCGAGAAGCACAAAGATCAACTGCTAAGTGGCGGTGATGATGCCATTCAGGCCCTGCTTGAGCAGTATCCTAACCTTGAGCGCCAGAAGCTTCGCCAACTGGTGAGACAGGCCAACAAGGAGCTATCTAAGCAACCTGAACAAGCCTCTAAATCCGCAACAGAACTGGTCAAGTATCTGCGCGCCGAGACCGCCGAATAAGCCTGTGTCTCACCGAAACAGCCCGCCACTAGTGCGGGCTTTTTGTTGCCTTAAGCCTAATGCGCATCCCCAGATAGGCCAGCAGAAGGTAGAATAGGACCAACACCCACAACTGCCACCACATGGGGGCGATATCACTCCAGTCTGCACCCATCTGATTAAGCTGTAACATCCCCTTAATGGTCACCACACCAGGGATCAGCTGTGATACGGCCTGCAATGGCACGGGGATCAACTCCACCGGCCAGACAAAGCCCGACGCAAACAGGATCGGCATAGAGATAAGCAGTGCCACCTGTGTCGGCAGATCCCGTCGAACAAACAGGCTGCTGTAGGCGACACCTGCCAGACTGGTCGACAGAATAAAGGGCAGCAGAAACAAACACACTTGCCCGAGTTCGCCCTGCACTCCCACCTGATACCAGTAATGGCAAAAGCCTATGTAGAAGGCAGTAAAAATACTGTAGATAACCGAAAAGGTCGCCACCCTGGCACACAGAAGCTGGCCTAAGCTTACCTGATTCCAATAGCCCTGACGCTGCCATTGGCCTGCCCCGAGGATCCCAGTACCGATTAACAAGGTCTGGTGCAGCACAAGCAAGAGCACGCCGGGCACCACATAAGAGGTATAACCCAAGCTCGGGTTGAAAGCTGGCACACTGTTAAGGTGGATTGGATCCAGCTCAAGCTGTACCTGCTTGGCCGTCTCTCCCATGGCAAGTAAACCGGTAAACTGTATGTATTTACCCGCTTCTATGCCGACCGAAACCAGCCCTTCTAAAATGGCCGAGTAGACCAGAAAATAGTTGGCGTCGCCGCCATAAGCTAAGGTAACGCCTTGCTGGCGCAGCAGATTATGACGGAATCCTTCAGGGATAACCAGATAACCATGAGCCTCCCCGGCATTGACGGCCGCCTGCGCTTGGGTCAAGTTAGCCACATGAGCGACGACATCAAGTTTAGGACTCGCCTGCGCGTGACGAATCACCAAGCGACTCAAGCTGGAATTATCACCATCGACCACGACAATTTGCTGCTTTGTTGGTACCTCATTGAGATAAGGCAAAGGGTAGAGCACGGAATAAAAAAGCACACCACCAAACAAAGTAATAGCAATCGCCTTGTCTGAGACTATGGCCTTGAACTCCTCAAACATCAGGCTGAAAAAGTTCATCCCTGCACCTCCGCCATCTGCTCTTTAGCCTGGTCTCGGCGGATCTTTGTCAGTAACACGGCGATCACGGGGATCAGCAGCAGAAAGCCCCAATAGCTAAAGAGCTGCAGCAATAACGCGTCAATGCCTTGGTCATAGGCGATCACACCGATATGGGTATCGACATAGTGACTGGAAGGCATGATCTGCCGCCACCACTGAGCCAACATAGGCATCTCATGGGTGGGGAAAGTGACGCCCATAAAAGCAAATGATGGTGCAAACAGAGCGGTGCAGAGACTGATCACCCTTGCACCGTCCTGCAGCACAGCAAAGATGGTCAACACGATCAACCATACCACTAGCAACATCATCACCTGTGCGGCAAACAATTGACCCAGACCACTGCTTAGCGGCAGGCCGAGATAGCCATAGAGCCAAGCATATATCCCCCCCATCTGTAACATCAGCAGCGGCGTATAAACCAGCACCTTAGCCCAAAGCACCTTGTAAGTACCTAAGGCAAACCACTCGGGCAAGGTATTGTGTCTTAGCTCATCAGACAAAGCATTGGCAAACACCAACATGGCCACTATCTGCACCAAGGCGATCAAAATGGGTGGTACCAGGAAGGCGACATAGTTGTTATTGGCGTTGTAGAGTGCACTGCTCTGAGTCTTTATCATGTTCAGATTGATATTGGCCTGCTCGGGCGACACCCCAGAGACCAGCATTTTCAGTCTTGCCTTCTGTTTAAGACCGTCGGCCAGGCTCATCTGTATCTGACTGGAGAGCAATTTCCCCACCAGTAAAAACTGGGCGTTGTAACGAATATCTATCGTGGGTTGATGGCCAAGCACTAGCTTACGGTTAAGCTGAAATGGCAATATCATCACGGCATAGACATCGGCCTTCTCCATAGCCGCTTGGGCTTGACCTATATCCTGATAACTAATGGGTTTAACAACCGAATTGGCCGCTAACTGACGTACCAGCATACGGCTTAGCTGACTCTGATCCTGATCCACAACCGCCACTGGCAGTGCGGTCGGCAATCCTGCGCTAAACAACCACCAAAGCACTAGCGTGCCCAGTAGAGGCAGATAGCTGACCAGGGCGAGTTGCCAGGGCGACTGCCATAGTCGCCTGAGCTCTCGCTTTATAAGATTGACCATGGAAGCCAAGGCTTAAGGCACCAGCAAGCTGGTCATACCCACCCTTAAGTCGGCAATGGGCTCCATTGGTCTTAGCTCCATCTCGAAGGTGCGCATATCAAAGTCGTGGCCACTCTCTGTAGAGCGCCAGGTGGCAAAGTGTCCCATGACGCTAATGTGCGCCACTTTAAAGGGAAAACGTTGGCCGAGCGCAGGGATCTCCACCTCTAGCGTATCGCCTACCTTAAAGTCTTTAAGCTGATCTTCTCGAACCTGGAACACTGCCCAGGCATCCTGCATGTCGATCACACTCACCACAGGAAAACCGCTAGGCGCCAGTTCGCCAGCTTGCAGAAGCACCTCGCTAACCTCACCCGATTTAGGCGAGCGCATTTGACTGTCAGCCAAGATGGCACTGACCTCTTTAACGGCCCCTTCGGCCATGCGGGCATTACCCTCGGCCGCCGCCTTGGTTTCTTCACGGGCTCCCTCTTCCGCCATCTGATACATGGCATAGGCCGCCTGCTCGGTATACTTGGCTGCCTGCCACTGGGTAAAGGCTTCATCACGCTTTTGACGCGCCAGCACACCCTCACTGAACAGGGCTTCTACCCGGTTATAGGTGGTCTCGGCCAAAGTGGCCGCCGCTTTTGCCTTTAACCACTGCTCTTTCGCCGCCGATACCTGTTGTTTACGGGCGCCATTATCCGCCTCTTGCTGCAACGCCTTGGCGGCATCACGCCCCCCTTGTGCCTGCATTAACTTGGCATTGAGCTCAGGACTGTCGATAGCAAACAGTAGATCGCCTTCGGCCACCTGGTCACCTCGGCGAACCATGACCTGAGCAACCCGCCCGGGCACCTTGGAGGAAACATTATATTCTCTGGCTTCGATCTGTCCCTGCAAACGCGTGACCTTAGGAGTGTGAGCCAAATGGAGTCCATAGGCCAAGATGACAATCAAGGCGACTAGGGCAACAAGGGCTAAGATTCTGTTAGTGCGCATCTGCTCTCTCCTGGGCGGTGCGTGAACGACCGATAAATTCATCTAACTGACCGCTGATGGCCATCAATCTGGCGTAGGCCTGTACATAGCGGTACTGGGCAGCCAACTGCTGGGTCTGCACTCCGCTTAGCTTAAGCTCGGCATCCACCTTCTCAATCGACGTAGACAGTCCCTGACTGAAGGCGAGATCCCGCAGGCGTTTGTTTTCCTTAGCGAGAGACAAGGAGAGGTTTAACGACTCTGTCTCCTCTCTGGCCTGCTGCAACTGACGATAGCTCTGATCCAGCAAGAGACTGAGATCTTGCTGAGTCTGGGCCTTGGTATAACGCGCCTGCAACAGGGCGCTACGGGCGGCCTCGACCTTACCACTGCGACCGTCGCGACTGATAAGCGGAATCTTCACCCCAACGCCGACCATCCAGTCGGGTTCCATCTTGGCTAGCAGGGAGTCGTCTTCATACAGGGTATAGTTGCCGTAAAGAAAGACGGTAGGGTAGTAGCTGCCCTTTTCCACATCGATAAGGCCATTGGCCTGAACCTCTTTGGCCTCCAGCAACTTAAGGGCCGGATGGCTAGAAAGCGTCAGTTGACTCAGCTGACCCAAAGAAGGCGGAGTTTGCAGAAGAAACAACTTAGAGACGGTATCGACATTGGGCTGATGCAACATGCGTGACAGGGCAATCTGACTCATCTCCAGCTGACGTTGGGCACTGGCATAATCCACTCTGGCATTTTCCAATGCCACCTGAGCGTTAAGACGCTCCACCTTGGCGATCTGTCCCTGCTGCTCGAGCTTAACGGCATGATCGGCATGCTCGGTCAGTGCATCGACCAGCTGGCTTCTTGTCGCCATCAGGGCATGGCTTACCGCCACACCATAGTATCTGTCCACCAGCTGGACAAAGAGATCCCGCGTCGATAGCTGATGTTGCTGCTCCTTCTCGGCCACCTGAGCCTCATGTATGCCCTGGGCGGCGCTGATACGACCACCGGTATAGATGGGCCACATCGCCTGCAAGCTAGAGCGGAAGATATCTTGCTCGGTAAAAGGAGTGATAAACAGTGAGCCGGGAATCGCCCCCAAGGCAGAGCCAAGGGCTGGGGGTAAACTTGCAGGATCGAGAGTCGCTAAGGGATTGAGATCCCTTAAGTCCAGTTCTAGTGGCTTCTCCAAGCGTGTATAGCTGCCATTAATCGACAGCGAGGGCAGATTAAGGTCATCCCCAGCGTCTTTCTCCGCCAGGGCACGATTAACCTCTTGCTGACTGGCCTGCAGCTTATCACTCACCTGCAATAGCTGCTGCCACGCCTCGCCAAAGGCAAGCTCTTGGCCATGAGCGGCCTGCGCCCCCAGGACCACCAAGGACAGCCAGATCGTATACAAATATTTCATTAATACCTCTAGAGTTATTACTCTATTTCCTTGGCGAATGTTAACACCCTAAGGGAGTGTTGAAAAGATGACCTGGCAATTAAGGGCAAAAACCCTCATCAATCGCGGCGTCTCAGCAGACACGCCGCAGCCACTTGCTAGGCCGTTCCCCCCACTGTCAGCCTGTCGAGCTTCAGGCTCGGCTGACCCACTCCTACGGGCACACTTTGCCCATCTTTGCCACAGACACCAACGCCCTTATCGAGCGCCAAGTCGTTACCCACCATAGAGATCTGCCCCATGGCCTCAGGGCCGTTACCGATCAGGGTCGCTCCCTTGATCGCCTGGGTGATCTCGCCCTTCTCGATAAGATAGGCTTCTGATGCCGAGAAGACAAACTTGCCAGAGGTGATATCCACCTGCCCACCACCAAAGTTAGGGGCGTAGATCCCCTTATCCACCGACTTGATGATCTCTTCAGGCGAGCTGTCGCCCGCTTCCATATAGGTATTGGTCATGCGTGGCATCGGCAAGTGCGCATAAGACTCACGGCGACCATTACCCGTAGATGCCTGACCCATGAGACGGCCGTTAAGCTTATCTTGCATATAGCCTTTCAAGATGCCATTTTCGATCAATACCGTCTTTTGTGTTGGCACGCCTTCGTCGTCTATGCTCAGCGAACCGCGGCGATTAACCAGGGTACCGTCATCGACAACGGTGACCAAACTAGAGGCGACTTGCTGTCCGACAAGACCGCTAAAGGCACTGCTGCCCTTACGGTTAAAGTCACCTTCCAGGCCATGACCCACGGCCTCGTGCAGTAAGACACCTGGCCAGCCTGCACCCAATACCACTGGCATCTCACCCGCCGGTGCATCGATAGCCGTCAGGTTCACAGAAGCTTGGCGCACCGCTTCGCGGGCAAAAGCGAAACAGCTTGGCAAACCATCGTCGCCCGACTCGAAAAAGACTTGATAATCATGACGGCCACCGCCGCCGCTGGCGCCGCGCTCACGCTTGCCATCTTGCTCTAGCACTACGCTACAATTAAAACGCACGAGCGGACGAATATCGGCTGCCAGCGTACCGTCGCTCGCCGCCACTAAAATTTCCTCATGTACGCCTGATAAGCTGATCACCACCTGGATGATGCGTGTATCTAAGCTACGCACATAGGCATCGGCCTGCTTAAGCAGCTCGATCTTCTTGACCTCTTCCATGGCGGCAATGGGATCGGCACTCTGATACAAAGGCGTCGCCTTTTGTTGCTTCCAGGCCTGAACACGGCCACTATTACCCGCCATGGAGATGCCGCGAGCCGCTTCGACTGCTGCGCTCAGCGCCACTGGCGTGATCTCATCGGCATAGGCAAAACCTGTCTTCTCGCCACTGATCGCACGCACGCCCACACCGCGCTCGATATGAAAGCTGCCCTCTTTAACTATGCCATCTTCTAACACCCAAGACTCATGACGGCTTCCCTGAAAATAGAGATCGGAAAAATCCACCTGATGCTGATGAATGCTATTGATATAGCCTTGCAACTGATCCAGCGACAATCCATCTTGCAAAAGGCTCTGTTCTACTTGGGTTAAAAATGGCATTAATTCTCTCTCTTTGAAGCGCTACATGGCGCTATTTTATAGTCTCTTTCTGGCGGGCCGCCTGCAATGTCGGCGCTGCAAAACGATTATGTTCAACCACAGGTATGTTACGGCGGATCTTTTCGATAGCGTCTAAGCTTATCTCTGTCGACAACCAGCCACATCCCTCAGGTTTTACCGCGACCAGTTCACCCCAAGGGTCGATGACACAAGAATGTCCCCAGGTCTCACGCCGCCCTTGATTATGCTCGCCCCACTGGGCTGCGGCCAATACAAAACATTGAGTTTCAATCGCTCTCGCCTGCAGCAAGGGTAACCAGTGGACGCGTCCGGTCACTCGTGTAAAGGCCGCCGGTAGAACGATGATCTCTGCACCTTGCAGCCGCATGGCACGAAACAGATCGGCAAATCGAATGTCATAGCATATCGCCATCCCGACCTTACCGAAAGGCGTATCGACCACGGTTATGTTTTCACCGGGACAAAAGGTATCACTTTCTCGGTAGGATTTAGTGCCATCATCGACGTCAACATCAAACAGATGCAACTTGTCATAATGGCCTAGGGTATCCCCTTTGTCATTAAACAGGTAACTACGGCTATAGACTCGTCCGTCATCGGCTAAGATGGGAATGGTTCCGGCCACTAAATAGATGCCATATTGCTTAGCCATCGCGGCCAGCGTCTGTTTCAACTCACTCGCTGCATCATCACCGGCATGGGCCAACTGCTGGCTCTCGTGGCCACCAAACAGTAAACAGCACTCGGGCAACACCACCAGATGTGACGCCTCCCCTATAGTTAATGCGTCAAGCTGCTCGCGAATAAAGCTGAGGTTCTCCTCGACGTCGCGACCACTCTGACATTGTAATAAGCTGACCTGCATCGACCGACTCCTTCTGCACTGGCTTGTCTTGTGACTCTGGCTTACTGGGCATTTCCTGCGACTTGGGCATTTCCTGCTGAGGACGGTTTTCATTAAAGTCTGGCATAGCTTCAACAGCAGGCTTGGGGATCTCAACGCCTAAAGGTATCACCTGCTCAGAAGGCTCAATAGGCTCAATAGGCTCTGACTTTAACTCAGGCTCAGGCTGTGAGTCTGGTTGTAACTCTGGTTGTAGCTCTGGCTGCGCCGGTTGACGTGGCAAGACAGACTCAGGGATCTCTATCTCCTTGCTCTTACGCTCCAATTCTTCAAGCTTAGGCTCTGACATGGTACCTGTCAGCCTGAAACGGATTTCAGAGATCACTTCGATCACCGGCTCTAACACCTTGGTTAAGGCAAAGGCGCCTAAACCGAGCGTCCAACCACCTGTGCTGAGTAGCACTACTGTCGGCACGCTAGAAGCAAGTTGGGGCACGAAGCGTATGTCATAGTTAAGGCTTTCTGTGGTGAGGTCGGTATAGCCCCGCACCTTCATATTGCCAGCCACGGCGTCCATTTCAGAATCTGTAGTTTTCACTACGCCATTGTCCAGCTTCAAGGTGCCTGTAAAGGAGTTGAAGTAAAGCCCCTTACCAAACACATCCGAGAAATCCAGCGACAACTTACGCAGCAAGGAATCCAGACTGAACAGGGAGAAGATACGCGCGCCCTTATCGCTCACCTCAGACAGATGGCCTTTGCCCAACTTATAGTTTATCTGGCCATTTAGGGTTTCGAGCGAGAATGCATAAGGGGCACCATGCCAAGAAAGCTGGGCCTGCAGATCCAGCGGCGCCTCCTTGAGGCCAGGGTCTATCCCTAAACGCTCTGACACCTCGTCAAACTGCTTGGCATTAAGATCAAATTGTAACTCGGTCAAATTCTGCCCTTCGCTGTTCGACCAGGCTCCCTTGCCTTTAAGGGTGATCCCAGGCGTGGTGAGCGTCAGCGTCTGGATCTGATAATCGCCATTGTTTGGCGTTGCCTGCAACACTAGATGCCCAAGCGACTTACCATAGGCACTAAACTGATCAACATCCACCGCCAAGGGGGGCAGATGATTGAGCACCTCATGATTACTAACCGCTTCGGCATCCGCTGTCTCACTCAGGGGCGTCAAATTAAAGCGGCTGGCCACCAGCTTAAGCCCTTGGGTCGACCAATCTGGGTAAAAGTCCACCCGACCGCTAAACTCCTGGGCATTCCCCTCAAACCGCCAACCATGTTCTGTAGGATATGCCTCCAGGTTCAGCTCGCTAAGTGGTTGACCATAAAGATTGAGCTGCTGTATCTGTCCCTCTACCGAGATCAGCGGCGGGAAGAAACCATTCGATTCAACTTCGGCAACGGTCTCTATCATGGGCGTCTCAGATGACTGCTCGGCTAGCACCTGACGCATGACCAGATCCAATGATGACTCGAGCTGCTGCTTGCCCATAAAACCCTTGATGATAGGTAGCCAAGGCCCAAACTCGGTATTAGGCATATCCAGTTGCAGATGTCCTGCCTGACGCTTTAGCTGATCGCCCGGCTTAAACAGGCGTCCCAGCAGTAGATCGAAATGAGCCAGGTGATCCCCAGACTGCTCATCGAATCCCCCCCAAAACTCCATCTGATCGCCAAGCTTTGCCCCTAAAGAAGCCTGCTTGTTGTCACCAATCAGCTCGAAGGAAAGCGCCCTCTTACTGTCGGCGGCCTTAGCAAACTTACCCGGCAGGCTAAGCTCCACGCCCTGCATGTCGCTCTTTACTTGTGCCTGAATACGGTAACCCAGCTCATCAAAGATCAGCGTCATCGCTCCCTGCCAGTCCAATTGCCCTTGGTAATAATCGCTCAGTGGATTATTGAGGGCATCGGGCAACTGTTGCAGATCCCACAGCCCCTGCATATCCAGGTTAAGGCCATAATGCTTATTGCTCCGACCGGTATCAAAGGTAAAAGTCACCGGCTGTTCAAATAATTGGGCCTTGATCCCCTCACCTGTCACTACCTCATTGGCAAAATAGACCTCACCACTAACACCCGCGAGCTGCACACCCGGCTCACTGATATACACAGGGGTATCGTCAAATGTCACCTGACCGAGAATCTGCTCCTTACCCCCTTGATACAAAGGAATCGTGAGATCCAGTTTACCCGAGACCTCGCCCTGCACCTGTACCACTTTAAGGGTCGCTCCCACCGTTTTAGCCAGCGGCGAGCGCAGCAACACCTGCTTGGCGGCTTCGCCTTGAGTACGAAGATCCGCCTTAACCGTCAGCAGACTCTGGTGGTTCATGCGTGGAATCGCCACATGAGCGCCATCGGCCGGGACGTCCATTAACATCCCCTTGTTGACCCAGATATCCATAGCGGCATTTTCAAACAGGGCATCAAGACTGAGCTGAGTCACCTCAGGCCAAGTCGGCTGAAACTCATAGCGCGCCTGCTCTAAAGTGAAACCAGCCTGAAATACACCTGTGTTGTCGTCATAAGGGAAATGACTCAAGGGGCCATTCCATACCACCTTGGCATTCTGGCTCTGCCCGGCCTTAAGGGCGCCACTAAGATAGGCAATCAGCGAGGCGCTCATGCCACGCTTGGGAAAATAATATTTGGCTCTGGCGGCATCTTTAATCTGCACATCGGCCAGCAGGTTCAAACTTGCCTCATCGGCAAAGCCGAACTGCATGGCAGCATCCAGATCTAAATCATCATTGTAAAAATGCAGCTTAGGTGCAAAGAGGGCGGCTTGGCTTAGGGCATATTTGACCGTAAAAGCGTCCCCCGCCAGCGACAAAGGCTCCTCGAAACCTCCGTTGAAATCCAATAAATATTGTTGCTCTGGTGCAGACAGATAGAGGTTATCGCCCTGTATGCCGAATGTCAGATCGATAGGCTCAGACCCTGGAATCGCTTTAACCCCTTGCCAGGAGACCTGCGCTAACTGAGCCGACAGGGCAAAGCCTTCCTGTGTGTTATAACCAAACTTAAGTTGCTTGATATTTCCCTTGGGCTGCATCGTCTGCCAGTGATTAAGAGCGTTTAACTCCATGGCTGGCACGAGTGGCAATAGCGGAAGTAACATCTGCACATCGAGCTGATTGATATAGGCGCTTAGCCGACCATCACGACTCAGGGCTCCAATATCCAGCTCAGGCCAACTCTGCTCATTGGTAACAAAGGCAAGGTTTGAACTACTGACTTGCCAGCCCGATGCTTGAGGAGCCCAATTAAGCTGTCCTCCCTGGATCTCAAATTTTTGCTGCTCGCCATTAAGCTGCCATTGCAACCAACTGGGCTTAAAGGCCACTGTGGCAGCATTGAACTGCCGATGGCTAAATTCAGCCCAAGCCTGCAAGTTAACCACGCCTTCTAGGGGGAGTTTCTTGCTCGAATCATAAGGATTTTCCTGCCGTGAGGCCCACTTCCCCAGATCCAGGGCGTTTGCCGACAGATAGAACTGGCCAGTCAAAGACTCAGGGCTGTATCCATCACCGCGAATATCGACCCCCAATAACAGGCGCTCAACCTCCGAGGCATCTTCATCAAGATACAAGGCCCCCTCGGCGCGGTGACTGTCATTAAGGTTATACCAACGCAGATTCTTGATATGAATAGGACGGAACTTGTGATGCTTGCTGATCAGTTGCATGGTCACATCTGTGATAGCAAAGCGCTCGAACTGCTCCAGTAGCAGGGAGTAGATCCAGTCGGTGTTTTGCTCCACAACGGGCGCATCGCTGGTCTGCTCCTGGCGATGAATGCGATCCATATCCAGGGCGACCTTAACCCCTTCGAAAATCACATTTTCAATCTGTGGCGAGACAGACACTAAGGTGTCCCAAAAATCCAACTTAAGATGAACATTGTCTATGATGAAGGTGACCGGCAGGTTTTCCTGCACGGGTAATACCAGATTTTTTACCGTCACCGCAGGGCCAAATGCCTGCCACTCGGCGGTGAGCTCACCCACCTCAACCTTCACCTGATATTCTTGGTAGATATAGTTAACCAATTCCTGGCGTACTTGGTCTAGCTTGGGCAGCAGTCCCCTAAACAGACTCACGCTCAGGGCAAAGATCACCACTATGATGGCGATCGTCTGCCAGCAGAGACGGCCAAAGGTGCGGGGGCAAAATGGGCGTGACACTACATTATCACCACATCAAATTTATTTTGTGCATACATAGGCTCGTTCTGCAGACGTACACGCTTGCCAATATAGGCACCCAGTTCCGCTACCAGATGACTCTCTTCTCCGGTCAGGCTGTTATATACAGCCGGCGCGCAGTAAACCAAAAACTCATCGGCATCATAGCCTCGATTGAGACGGATGATCTCGCGGAAGATCTCATAGGAGACAGTCTCGACCGTCTTCAAGGTGCCCGTCCCCAAACACGCGGGACACTCGCCGCACAGCACATGCTCGAGACTTTCGCGGGTGCGCTTACGTGTCATCTCGACCAGCCCCAAGCCGGAAAAACCGCTGACATTAGTTTTCACCCTGTCGTTGGCCAGCGCAGCCTCTAAGGTGCTCAGCACACGCTTCTTATGATCTTCGTTCAGCATATCGATAAAGTCGATGATGATGATCCCGCCTAGGTTACGCAGACGCAACTGACGGGCGATGGCGTGGGTCGCCTCCAGATTAGTGTTGAAGATGGTCTCTTCTAAGTTACGGTGACCAACAAAGGCGCCGGTATTGATATCGACTGTGGTCATGGCTTCGGTCTGATCTATGATGAGGTAGCCGCCAGATTTAAGCTCTACCTTACGTCCCAAGGCGCGCTGCACCTCGTTCTCCACATCATAGAGATCGAAGATGGGCACTCGGCCCGAATAGTGTTCTATCTTATCGGCGATCTCGGGCATAAACTCTTGAGTGAACTGCAGTAGCTCCTCATAGGTTTGCCCCGAATCCACCTGAATTTGGTCCAGCTCTGTGCCGACAAAGTCACGCACTATGCGTACCGGCAGGGCAAGGTCTTGATATAACAGCGAGACGCCTGGGCGCTTACGGCGTTCACACACCTTTGCCCAAACTCGGCGAAGAAAAGCTGCATCCTGCACCAGTTCCTGCTCGCCAGCATTCTCGGCGGCAGTGCGAATAATAAAGCCACCATCTTCGTCGACAAAAGGTTCGGTCAATCCCTTAAGCCGCGCACGTACCTCTTCAGATTCGATGCGCTGCGACACCCCGACATGGCTGGAGCCTGGCATAAACACCAGATAACGAGAAGGCAGGGTAATATCTGTGGTAAGACGCGCACCCTTAGTACCCAGCGGATCTTTGACCACCTGCACCATGATGTCCTGGCCTTGACGCACTAACTCACCGATATCGCGCACCACAAAGTTGCCCTTCTCGACATCGGCCACACACTCGGTATGAGGCACAATATCTGAGGCGTGCAGAAACGCCGCCTTATCCAGACCGATATCGACAAAGGCCGCCTGCATGCCTGGCAACACCCGGCTGACCTTGCCTTTATAGATGTTGCCTACCAGGCCACGCTTCATGCGCCGCTCGATATGCACCTCTTGCAAGATACCGTATTCCACCAGAGCAACACGGGCCTCGGTCGGCGTCACATTGATCAATAGCTCAGAACCTATCTTTTTCTGTACTTTGTTTTTGACTATGTGACTCATGCTTACTCACTTAAATAGGATTAATGCATTAACGGCCCAAACGGACCGTTAATCATAGATATAGCTTACACCTAAACGGCTCACTCTTCAGAGCCAGGCCTAAATCGCTGCTACCTTGATCTTGTCGAGCAGGTTTCGGGTCTCCACTAAAGGCAAGCCGACCACCGCTGAATAACTGCCATCGATAGACTCGACAAAACAACCGCCTAGTCCTTGAATACCGTATGCACCGGCCTTATCCATGGGTTCACCTGTGGCAATATAGGCCAAGATATCTTCTTCTGTTAGGCCGCAAAATTGCACTTTAGTTTCAACTAATCGCGACAGGGTCTGCTTACCATCAGTCACGGCCACCGCCGTCATCACGCTATGGCACTGACCCGACAAGGCGCTAAGCATCTGCTTGGCATCAAGCTCATCCTTAGGCTTTCCTAAGATTTCACCGTCCAATACGACTATGGTATCTGAGCCGAGCACCACAGCATCTGACTTTCCCCAAAGCGCCAAGCCTGCACTGGCCTTTTCAATTGCCAGGCGCACCACAAAATCTTCGGCAGTTTCTCCTGCCCTATGGCTCTCATCGATATCGGCGGCTAAGACCTCGAAACCAAACTCAGGATCGCCAAAGCCCACCTGAGCCAAGAGTTCACGACGACGGGGCGAAGAAGAGGCTAATACCAGCTGCATCATTATCTCACTTTATAAATTCGACGAATACGCCGTAATATCCAAAACACCCAGGGCCAAATGACCAAGCTCGACAGGGCTGGCAGAAATAGACTGGCCTCGAAGCTAGCCACGTTCACCACAAACTGTATCCAGAACACCAACAGATGATGCAAACAGACTAAACTGGCCACCATTAATGCCTGTTGCCACATGGGGAAATTACGCATCCGCTGAAAGTGCAGTACGACCACATAGATAACCAGTGACATGGAAAGCGCTCTGATACCAAGGTGCGCCCCCAACAAAATATCCAACATCACCCCCAACAACCAGGCCGACAGTATGTTGTAGCGATGCGGCAGTGCCATCGCCCAGTATATCATCACCAGCAGCAACCAGTCCGGGCGCCACGGCTCTACGATGCCAGGCAAAGGCATGATCTGAAATAACATGGCCAGTAGGAAACTCAGCCAGACTACCCAACGTCCGTGGGGAATATGCATGCTCATGGCGTCTCCTCGGTTTTCGGCTCGGCATCAGGCTCGGCTTCGACAGGCTCGGCTTGCTCCTGCTGATTGGTTTCGGGCCAGATCAGCAAGAGATAGCGGATTCGATCCAATGCTGCCAATGGCTGCGCCGTAACAGTGGCGTAACTCTGACCATCATCTCGCTCCACCTTCATGATGCGCGCCACAGGATAGCCCTCAGGAAATCGCATGCCTAAACCGGACGAGACGAGAAGGTCGCCCACTCTCAGGTCGGTACTCTTGGCCACATGGCGTAGCTCGAGTTCATCAAGCTCACCGGTTCCCTGCGCCACCAGACGCACGTCGTTACGGGTCACCCGCACAGGGATGGCGTGGGTCACATCCGAGATCAGCAACACACGGCTGGTCAACTCACTGATTTCAACCACCTGGCCGACAACGCCGTGGGCATCGACCACAGGTTGACCCACAAAGACCCCGCTGCGGGCACCATGGTTTAACACCACATAGTGACGAAAGGGATCGCTGGCCACCTCCATCACCTCGGCGACCACCTTCTTCGAGTCCATGTGCACCGGCGAGCCCAACAAGGCGCGCAGACGATCGTTTTCCTGTCTCAGGTGTTCGAAACGTTGCAGACGCTCGCTCATCAGCAGTTGTTGTCTAAGCAGTTGTTTATTTTGCTTGGCCAGCATGTTGCGTGTGGCGATGCTCTCGGCCGACCAATCGAGCACGGCGCCAGGAATATTCGCAACATATTGCAATGGGCTAAGCACAGAGGAGATAGATTGACGCACTGGTTCCAGCCTATCGTTGGCCACCAGTAAGATCACCGACAAAATAATTGCCAATGTGAGCCTGAATTGATTCGAAATACCGCGGGCAAAAATAGGTTTCATAAAACACTTAAGGCAGCGACACCCGGTGCCCGCTTTTTACCCAAACACCTTGCGGTATCTGGGCGGCGAACCATCTAAGTCGATGCCTCGCCCGGGGTCAAACCAAAGTCTTGCTGCCTATTTATTTGGGCCGAATTAGTTTTCGTCAGAGAAGAGGTCGCCACCATGCATGTCGATCATCTCTAGTGCCTTTCCGCCACCACGAGCCACACAAGTCAGCGGGTCGTCGGCAACCATCACTGGAATGCCAGTCTCTTGCATCAACAGACGGTCGAGGTCACGCAGCAATGCGCCACCACCGGTAAGCACCATGCCGCGCTCAGAGATATCAGACGCCAATTCTGGCGGAGACTGCTCCAGTGCTACCATGACGGCACTGACGATGCCAGACAATGGCTCTTGCAATGCTTCTAAGATCTCGTTGCTGTTCAGGGTAAAGCTACGTGGAACCCCTTCGGCCAAGTTGCGGCCGCGCACTTCGATCTCCAGCACTTCATCACCAGGATAGGCAGTACCTATGGTGTGCTTAATACGCTCTGCCGTGGCTTCACCGATCAGGCTGCCGTAGTTGCGACGCACATAGTTGATGATGGCATCGTCAAACTTGTCACCACCGATACGTACAGAAGAGGAATAAACCACGCCATTTAGCGAGATGATGGCAACTTCAGTGGTGCCACCACCGATATCGACCACCATAGAACCCGTTGCTTCCGATACAGGCAATCCAGCACCAATAGCGGCCGCCATAGGTTCTTCAATCAGATACACTTCACGAGCACCTGCACCCATAGCCGATTCACGAATTGCACGGCGCTCAACCTGTGTCGCGCCCACTGGCACACACACTAAGACGCGTGGGCTTGGACGGAAAACGCTGTTGTTGTGCACCTGCTTGATGAAATGCTGTAGCATTTTCTCGGTCACATAGAAATCGGCAATCACGCCATCTTTCATAGGACGAATTGCCTGGATGTTACCCGGCGTACGACCCAACATCTGCTTAGCTTCAGTGCCCACGGCGGCAACCGATTTTTGCCCGCCGCTGCCCCGTTCGCCTCGAATTGCAACAACCGAAGGCTCATTTAGCACTATGCCCTCTTCGCGAACGTAAATTAAGGTGTTAGCCGTACCCAAATCGATCGATAGATCGTTAGAAAAAATGCCACGCAGCTTCTTGAACATGTAACCAGCCTGTCTCAGTGGAGTCGGAAAAATAAAAATCAGGTAACTTTATCAATGACCCCCGGATTCCACAAGGATATTATGATGATCCCAAGATAAATATCTGTTCATCATTACAGGGCCTGTCAGCCTGAGTGAACACTCGCTCAGCAATTATTAGGCCGACTATTTCACTTCACGCCAAAAGATAATCTTATCGTGCCCACGATAGGTACCAAAATATGCGTTTGCTCTGGGATCAAACAGGGTATTCGCGGCGTCTCCCGGATAATTCCAATATCCCTTGAGCCATGGCGAAACATGCAGTTTAAGCGGCACCTCGCCCGCCTGGTTAGGGATCGAAAAATAGAGATTGCCCACGCCATTCATCAGAGCGCCACTGCGCAGTGACAAAGCGGCGTTGCTATAGGCCTGCAGATCGGGAAAATCCGTGGGTAGTGTGCGGTACAGGCCGGTCGTTGCACCTTCGCCAGCATCTAATGAGGTCTGAGTATTAAACACAGAGCAGCTATCATCGCCGTTTAATGTCCAGGTGGGCACGCCAGCGGTCACGCTTGAAACATATTCGCTGCGTAGCGGCAGACGCAGACTCTCCGACTGAGGGCCATAGCCGTTATCCAGCACCAGGCGTCCATAGCGCAGCTCGAAGGCTTTACCGTCCCCAATATCACTGAAACTAAATTCCTGGCAACTGGCAGAGGCATTATCTCGATAACAGATACCATCTTCATCGCTGACATCCAGCACTGACAAAACCAGATCAAACTTGGCATCGAAAGGCGCCAGTGGCGTTTGGGTACGCTGATAACTGGGCTCGGCACCGATCAACTCGGCGATATTAGGTAAGCTAAGATAATTGACCTGACCCGAGAGTGCGGGCGCCTGACTATCGGCTATCACCGCCAATCCTGTGCTGTCTTGATAGCTGCGCTCTGCCCACTGATTGCGCTCAGCCTCATCTCTGTGCTTATAGCGCCACCAATCGCCTAGCTGATAGTTGGTGGTCACCTTATCCTCGGCATTAAAACCGGCCACCTGAATACGCGGCTCCAGACCTGTGGTAAAACCAAAGGGCTGCTCAAGATAGGTGAAGGCGCCGCAACTTGCTAGTGCCTCAGGGCTATTACCCGTCACATCCAAATAAGCAGGCGTGAAGCGGCCAAATACATCACTGCTGGACTGGCTGGCAGAAATGGTTACTCCCTCAAAGCTGACATCGCTAGCAAGCGCCACCTGCATGGTACCTACCTCACTCCAGCTTTGATCATTGATGATCTGAGCACTGGCGCCAGATGATAGCGAAAACGCCAGACTATCACGGCCTAACACGCCATTGACCCCGACATCAGGCTGCACTACCTGTGACACCACAGACAGGCCGCCATGTTCGAAATTTTGCAGCGCGCTGTTGTTACTGAAGTCTTTGTCATCATCGCTCTGCCAACAGGTCGCAGTCACCTGCATGCTAAAGGGTTCACCCGCAGCGGCCAGCACCTTACAGTTTGCATCATAAGGATCGCTAGCATCACAGCGCCCATTGGCACTAACATTGGCAAAATGAAATCCCGCCGGAGCCGAGGTAAAGCTGTCGCTGTGGGAGAGAATCAGGGTCTCAGTGCCGCCCGTAGGCTGCGAAACCGTGTGGTTATGTTCGGCGCTAAGCTTCACCACGCCCGCCTCTGGATAATTGGCCGACAGGCTCGCCACACCATCAGCGTTGAAGTGCACCTGCATTGCCTGAGCGCCGCCACCATCAATCGCTACCGAGTCAGTCGGGGATAACAGGCTGTTCAGGGTAAGCTGAGCTGGGTTGTTGACCACGGCCGGGCGCAGATAATCGAATCCGAAATTGACAGTCTTAGTCTGATTAGCAAACAGGGGCTTACATTGCTGCGTCTGGGTATCTTTGGTCACCGCGAATAGGTTAAAACTGCTACCCGTCTTACAGGCTGTGCTGTCAGGCACATCGAAATAGAACCCCGTGTCTTCAAAGTTAAGCAAACACTGAGAATTATCCACCAAGGCGCCGTCGATATAACAACGATAGGGCGCGGAAGGCGCCGTGGTGCCAAGCCCAAGGAGCACACTGCCGCCATCAGGGTGCGACATCTGGGTCTGAGTCGAACCGGTAAAACCAACATCGGCATATTTCACACCATTCTTAGTCAGCTGTACGCTGGAAGAGATAGTTGCCTGAGTGGAGCAGTCATCGTTAACACAGGCACGCAGCAGGATATCTTTGGCCACGCAGCTCAGTGCATCAGAGGTAAATTCCAATCGGTAATGATCGACACTTACACCGCCCTTGTCGCACATGCCGTCGAAATCGGCATCATCCACCACATCGAGATCGACATCCGCACCGCCATTGCCGCCAAAGCTCAGACTCCCCCCGGATGCGATGGCGCCATCTATCCAGGCATTGCCGGTAAAGGTCACAGTGCCGGCAACATAGAGAATGCCGTTGATATAGTTCTGCCCGGCGACAGAGAGATCGCCCCTGATATAGATGATCAAGTTTTCGGCATTGCCAGATGCATTGATGCTGGCATTATTCATCGATAGGTTGTCGAAGTAGAGACGCGCCGTTTTCCCCGTGGTGCTCATAAAGGATTTATTTTGAAAATCACCAGCAGCAAAGTCATAGTCCCCAGGAGAAAACTGCGGACGGTGCCCAGTACATCCCCACTTGGTACAGGTGAGATTGCCTAGCCGAGGTCCAATATCATCGGGAGGCACCAAACCAGGATTATGGTTGCCCGTTGGTGGGTCGGTAAAAATCTCGTCACACTGAGGTACAGCGAAAACGGCTGCGGAGAAGAGCAGATAGAGCAGGCCAGCAAGCAGGGATAGAAGCGTTCTATTCACGGGCTTCGACCTCCACCTTGCGATTGACGCGCAGACAGGCTTCGCCGTCGCAGTTGCCCACGGCGCAGGTCGCCTCACTGCCGATAAGATACTGGGTCACCATGTCGCTTCCCGCCCCGACAGAAGTCTGACTACAAGTTAACGCCACGCTGCAGCCATGAAAACCCACGACATCGGGCGGCGTCCAGCTCGATGACACACTAGCGCACCCCATCACGGCGCCGCTTAAGGGAAATAGCTGCGCCAGGGCGGCGTCGGCGCCGCTATTGGCTGCGGCAAAGGCGCGGGTCGCCAAAACCTCCAGATTCACCCCCTCATCGGCGTCACTGACGATATTGACGAGTGCCGCCGCCATCAAAAACATCACGGTAATGATGAAGATACCTATCACTAGGGCGCTGCCTTGCTGCCTGGCTCGATTAGGGAACATTGATCACCTGTACCTGATGTTGATATTGAAACGTCTGGCCATTTACTTCAAAACGGGGCGACAACTGTACCACGGCATTATTAGTCAAGGTGCCCGGCGTGAAATGGATTGGCGCCTCACTGCTCAGATTGTTGACCACATGCTGGCCCATCAGGGCGCCCGTCCCCATCTGCGAAGGTGTCGGCTGGCTGGTCTGGACCCCATAGCCGTCGTAGCGCCTGATATCACCGCTGCCTAAGAAGCAGTAACTCACGGAACCATTGACCATAAAGTAACGCCGCTGGGGCGAAGCCTCATCGAAACGCAGCGGATTATCAAACTCAAGTTGATTGCCGCTCAACTGTTTAACATTGAAGATACGCCCTTGAGTCGTCGAAGGCGTGTCTTGATAGATCTGCCCTGGCGATAGCGGATAAACCACTATTTTATGATTTAGATTAATGCCCTGCGCCGGGAGCATCACACTGCCGCTGCTTGCTGCATTCTCTGGTGCAATTGGCAGGCTAATATAGCTGGCGCTCGCGGTGATAGGCATAAACTCTATGCATTGTGCATCGCTTGAGCTGGCCACACGGATGCTGTTTGGCAATGCATTACGTAGCTCCCGCGTCATCCGCTCAATCACAAATCGGCTCTGACTGAGCACCTGATCCACAGAGCTGGATTCAACGAAAATACGGGTTCCCAAGATAATGAAGCTACTCACCCCGACGACTAAGATACCGAGAATGATGATAACGGTCACCATCTCTACCAGAGTAAATCCCCTATTACCTTGCCTGCTCATCTGCGGTGACTGGCGCATCAATAGTTACTCCGCAGGGCATGGTAGGTGATCACCTCGCCACTTGGGGTGGTCACATTGATCGCCACCAGCTTGCTGCTCTTATCGCTACCGGGATAGGTAACGCTGACCGACAGTTGGTAGTTGAGGTACTCTTGGGCATAGGTGCGATCCGAGTTGAGCATCTTGCTTGTCTGGGTGAGGCCATGATAGTCATCCACATCGCGATAGGCGTTACGTGCAAGGCCGCCCGGGCCAAAGTTGGCCTCGTCGGTACAGGGAAGTCCAGCAGACAAACCTAGGTCTGGCCGCGCCGCCGCACCACAGGCAGGCACACCACCATTGGGGTTAGCATTTTGATCATAACGCTTACCCCAAATCTCATTAAGCAGCGAGTGAGCCAGCTCGGCAGAGCGCACCCTGTGCAGCGTCTCGGCGGCGCGATCCGCTTGGGGAAACAACAGAGTCGTCAACATGGTCAGGGCGATCCCCAGCACTATCATACCCACGACCAGCTCAACCAAAGTAAAGCCTGAAGCGCGCCGAGATGCCTTTAATCTGCTAGCGCCCATGAATATACCCCTGACTCTCTATGATGAGATCTAAGGTGTCATCGGCGGCCACCTTTATATTGCAACCCGCCGTGCAGCTCCCCGCCACCCTACCATCGCGATCGAACTGCAGGGTAAAACTGTTCAGCCCACCTAAGCTTAAGCTGGTCTGACGGGGCAGTGACTGAGACGTTCCAGTGACCAACAGGCTGCTGCAGTCGGCGCCGTAGGTGTCGGCCCGATAGGCCGCTTCTGTCACGCTCACCTTGTAGCAACGATCCAGATTATTAAGCGCCATCAGCTGCACCCTTCTCAACTCACTAATCAGTTCATCTCTCAGGGTATAGGCACTGTAACTCGAGGCGGTAAAGAAGCGCGGCAAGACCACCATAGAAAGAATGGCAATCAAGATGATGGTTGTAACCAGCTCCACAAGGGTAAAACCTTGTTGTTTATTCATCGACACCCCAGCCGCAACACGCTGATAGCGTTAAACTTTCTAATAACCTACAGAGTATGGCAAATATTGCCATCTATTTCAGTAATTAGTCTCTTGGCCTAAGACAAAAAAGGCCTGCATTGCAGGCCTTTGGAAATGAGACAGGCTTAACAGCCAGTAACCACGGTATTGACAGTAATCGCTCCATAAGCGGTTAATCCGTTTACGTATTGCACATAACAGGTGCCAGGATTTTGCTGAGCTTTAGGACTAGCCTGACCCTGTGGATAGAAGTAAATGCTATTCGTAGCCGAATCTTCAACATATAACCATTCTGTACTGTTATCAGATTCCGATGCATTAATGTCTAAGGCATTTGCCAAGCTACCCGCCCAAACAGCCTTGGCATGACCATAATTCAATGCCACTGTTGTACCAGCAGCATCTACCGTTACAGTCGGAGCAGGAGTCGCGGTACTTGCTTGAGTTTCGTTACCGGCAATCAATGATTTAGATTGCACTAGGCTATCGGCGCCTTTTATAGCGGCTTCCAATCCAGAGACGGTTGATTTACGAGCATCACTTTGAAGATTAATAAACTTAGGTGCGGCTGTAACAGCCAAAATGCCTAAGATAATGATAACTACAACTAACTCGATTAGTGTAAAACCTTTTTGATTATTCATTTTCGCCATACCCTAATTAACAACCTGATTTTTCAACTTTATATTGTGGAAGCGCACCATTAGATGCGGACTCTTTGTACTCGACCCAACATTTAGACGTATCTGATGGTGCTTTATCACCTGGATGAATAATAATTGCGTCAGCTAAAGTCGTTGTAACTGAAGGTGTATCAACTATCGTCCATTCGGGCTGAGTAGAAGTCGTATCTATATCTAAGGCCAAAACCAAATCTGCAGATGCTTGCTTTAGATAACCATACACTGAATTGATTGTTATATCGTTACTCGCATCACTATCACCTTTATCATCTAAAATGACAGTTCCAGCCAACTTTGACTCCTGCCCTTGGATAGCTGCTTTGGAGTAAACTAAGGTATTCGCACCTTGTAATGATGCTTTCAAACCTTCCAATGTAGATGCACGCGCATCACTCTGTAAGTTAATAAACTTAGGCGCTGCGGTCACGGCCAGAATCCCTAATATGATGATCACGACCACTAACTCGATCAGTGTAAAGCCGTTTTGCTTCTTCATTGCTTTTCCTTGTTATGCGCTCTTGCAGTAAATGTTGTTAGCCTCACCCAGGGCAAGGCTCAAAATTAATTCGTAAAACTCAACACCTGGCCGGTACCCGGGTTATAAAGGATCCCTTTGGCATTGGCCGTATCCAGATCCGGCGCGGGTGTCGGCACACCTGTAGTGGTATTTAACACTAGGGAAGTCACCTGATGATAAACACAGAGGTCTAAGTTGGTCACCTGGGTACCATCGATCGCCACGCCATTGCCACCAGCGCCATCTAATACCCGTGCGGTAAAGCGCTGATTACGGGCATCTTGATTGAACAACACATTACGCGGCGCGCCCTGCAAAATATTCTGGAAAACCTCCTGGCAGGCGGCGTCTGTCATACCTGTAGCGCTAACGATACCACTGCCTGAGGTTGACCCTGTAGGAAAACCAAAGCGGGTATCGAGAGAGATCTGGGTACCATCCAAGACCACGTTAGCATTGTTACGCCCATCGACTTCCCACTGCGAACGCACGAAGCTAACCGCCGTGGCCAAACCGCCCGCAACACCATCTACGCTAGCATCTTCGGCATCATCGGTCACATTCAAAAAACGTGGAATGGCCGTTGCCGCTAAAATCCCCAGAATCACTATCACAATCACTAGCTCGATCAGAGAGAAACCACTCTGATTGGCTACCTTATTGCGGACTCGCATGTTCATAAAAATCTCCCTTAGATAATCCTGATAATTCTAGCAGTTACATCAAACTATAAAACCTTAGACATGATTAAATTCAACGATCCGTCAAAAAAATAACTTGCCCGGAGTGCAGCTGATAACTCAATCGATCACCATTATTAGCAATATAACTACAAACCTCTCCGGCTTCATCCGCCTGGGTAATAATTTTAGATAACTCGTTTCGTCCACCCAGGAGTTGCCACCAGAGTGTTTTACACCCTTCTTGAGTCACTTTGCTTAAGGTTGGCCAACCTTGGTCGCTCATCTTAATCAATGGCTGTTGGCCGTCTCCCAGATCGATAGCCGTCGACCAATCGAGACGCATCTCTTTGGGGCGTCCCTGCACCAACCACTGAGAACGTACCATAGCCAACACATTCAACAAGCGATTATGCTCAAACCTAAGCCCCTGAGATGACACCTGATCCACCTTAGCGAAATAGCCATAACCCAGCCCGCCTAAGATCAACAAGAGCACCAAGATTGCCACTACCTTGCCATAGGCCTGCATTAGCTCTCCATCGACTCGCTGTTGATTTTTCATCAGCAATTCTCAGCAAATAAAAGGCTTAAGGCCATCATGGCTAACCACCTTTCACAACGTTGAGCATGTCCCACATAGGTAGGTAAATACCCAGCGCCAGGATCAAGACGATCACCGCCACGATACCGATCAAAATCGGTTCGAGCTTGGCGGTCAGATTCTTGAGGTCATAATCGACCTCACCCTCATAAAAATCAGCAGCATCGTTAAGCAGTTGATCTATCTGGCCCGTCTCTTCACCAACTGCCACCATCTGCAGCACCAACGGGGTGAACAGCTGACTCTGGTTCGACACCCTCAGCATAGACTCGCCGGACTCTATCCCCCGACGCATAGCCACAATGCGATCATGCATATAAGCGTTATCCACGGCATCGGCTACCAAACTCAATGCCTGGGTCATGGGCACGCCCGCACTCAGCATCATGGAGAAGCTGCGGCAATATCTCGACAGGGTCGAGCGCTCTATGATGCTGCCCACCGCCGGGATCTTAAGCTTCCATCTGTCCCACTGCTTCTCGCCCTTCTCTGTGTTATGCCAGTAACGGATCCCCACGAAGCCCGCCACCAGCATCGCAAGCAGCAAGTACCAGTAGTTGACGAAGAAGTTAGAGGTACCGATCAACAGCTTAGTGGCCCAGGGCAGATCGGCACCGAAGCGGGCAAACAGGTCGGCAAACTTAGGAATAACCATGATATTGAGCACCACCATGGCCAGCGCCACAGCGATCAGTACAAAAATGGGGTAACGCATCGCGGCCTTGATGCGCCGACGGGTCTCCTGCTCACGCTCGATATAACCCGACAGCTGAATAAAGGCATCTTCCAACTTACCCGTGTTTTCACCTACGTGGATCATGGAGACAAACAAGGCATCAAACACATCGGGATGATGGTTCATCGCCGACGACAGCGGCCGCCCCGAGATAAGCTGATCTGAAATATCATTCAGGGCCTCCTTCATCCTCTTAGAATGAGAGCTCTCCGACAAGCCAGCGATAGCGCGCAGAATGGGAATGCCAGAGCGGGTCAGCGAATACATCTGCCGGGTAAAAATTTGCAGCTCATCCAGGCCCACCTTGCTCTTGAACAGGCTAGCTAACTGAAATTCCCGCGCGGCCTTAGCCTCCACCAGTTCCAGAGGGATCACGGCGCGAGAAAGCAGCTGATCGGCTGCGGCGCTCTGGGTAGTCGCATCGACACGCCCCGTCACCGCCTTGCCCTGCGCATCACGACCCTTGTACTGGTATACAGGCATAGTTAGCCCTCAATCTCATGTTGGTGGATCATCTCCTGGGACAGCGGGATCTGGGCATCGCTGGCATCTTCAATAAGCTTGGCCACCTCTTCGATAGTCGTCATTCCCTCGGCCAAATATTGCAACGCCGACTCGGCCAGCGGCGTAAAGTTAGAACTCTGATAAGCCGCCATGGCAAACGCCTGTGGATTGCCGCTACGCATCGCTTCAATCATCGACTCATCCAGCTCCAGGATCTCAAACACCCCGATACGGCCGCGATAGCCGCTACCGTTACAGCTCTGACAACCTGTGCCTATGCTGAATTTCGCCTGGCTAAAATCACGCTCGCTGATGCTGCGCAGCCAAGCCTGATCGGCAGGGCTCAGTTGATGGGGCTGCGCGCAGTTGTGACACACGCGGCGCACCAGACGCTGGGCGATGATCACTCTTAAGGCACTGGCTACCAGGTAACTGGCAGCGCCCATATCTAAAAGACGCAAGGCACTGGTGACCGCATCGTTGGTATGCAGGGTCGATAGCACAAAGTGGCCCGTGAGTGCGCCTCTAAGGCCGATCTCGACCGTTTCCTGGTCACGCATCTCACCGACCATGATGATGTCCGGGTCCTGACGCAAGGTGGTGCGCAGCACATTGGAAAAATCTAGGCCTATCTTATGGTTAACTTGTACCTGGTTGATACGCGGCAGTTGATATTCCACCGGGTCTTCCACCGTGATGATCTTGCGATCGGCGGTGTTCAGTTCACTCAGCACACCATAAAGCGTCGTGGTCTTACCGCTACCCGTAGGGCCGGTGACCAGAAGCATGCCGTGAGGGCGTTTGATCTGTTTGCGCACCCGCGCCAGCATCTCGGCCGGCATGCCGGTTTCATCTAAGGTCAACAAGCCCGCAGATTGATCCAACAGACGCATCACCACAGACTCGCCGTGATAGATAGGCATAGTCGACATACGCACATCTATCTTGTGGCCCTTGATCTCCATATGAAAGCGACCATCCTGGGGCAGTCGCTTCTCGGAGATATCCAGCCCCGCCATCAACTTAAGACGCAATACCAGCGCCGAGGCGATATTCACCTCCTGCAGAGTGTTCTCCTGAAGCTGGCCGTCGATACGCTGACGGATCCGCAGCACCTTGTCACCCGGCTCAATATGAATATCCGAGGCGCGCATCTGCACCGCATCTTCAAAGATCGACTGCAGCAGCTTAACCACTGTGGTTTCGTTATCGCTGTCGGCATCGGTCAGGCTAGCCAGATCGAACTGATCGTCGGCGGCATATTCCTCTTCAAGCCTTCCGGCGATCTGCGCGATCTCACCGGTGCGGCGATAAAGATTATCGAAGGCCTCCAGCAGTTGAGTCTCGGTGACCACCGCAATCTTGATCGCCTTAGGCGCCAGCAAGACTTCGATATTATCCATCGCCTGTAGATCGGCCGGGTCACTCATGGCCACCAGCACATGGTCGCCATTATCTTCGACCGCCAGCGCGCGATAGCGACGGGCCTGAACCTCGGGTAAAAGATTCACCACCTGCGGCGGTATCGCCCGGCGACTGATATCCAAGAAGGGAATATTAAGCTGCTGCGACAAAAACTTAAGCAACTGCTCTTCTGTGATGCACGAGAGATCAATAAGGGTTCGCCCAAGCTTTTTGCCTGTGTTTCGCTGCTCGGCCAGAGCCTGACCCAGCTGCGCTTCGCTGATGATCGCTTCCTGTACCAATAAGTCGCCGAGGCGCATCTTTAACTTGGGTTTCACTCAATATCTCCTAACTGGGTCAGTCGCTGCTGAACGAAGGCGCTCGCCAGCTCTGACAAGCCGGGTAAGGCCAGCGCCTGACCATAAGCCTGCTTGGCACTGGCATACTTTTGCTGGGAATCCAAGGCATAGGCCTGCCCCATCCACCACTTGGCCTGACGAGGCTCGACGCTTACCAAGTGTCGATAACTCTCTTCAGCCAAGGCATATGCTCCACTCTTCTGGGCCAGATGACTCTGCATTACCCACTTCTGTTTGGCGAGCAAGTGCTGGTCGGGGATTTTTCCAAGCGCTGCGAGTGCCCCGGCATCATCGCCCTTGTCTGCCAACACTCGGGCCAGCAGGAGCGCATAATCAAACTCTTGTGGATAAAGAGCAAGCCCCTGCGCCAGCACAGATTCAGCCTGGTCGAAACGCCCCTGACCATAGTAGAGCGCCGCCAGATGTTGCCGCGCCTCATGCAGCGCGGGATTAAGACGCAGCACCTCGGTAAAATCACCTGCGGCCTGAGACAAGTTTCCACCCTCTTGGGCCAGCTTGGCCTGACTAAGGCGTTTCTCGGCCATTGCCTCTGGCGACAGCTGCACCTCGGTCACCGCCATGGTGCCAGCGGGTTTGACTGTGTTGGGCTCAGCCTCATGCTTAGGGCCGGCCTTGATGGTTTCGCCTCTATTGTCAGACCGAGTATCTAAGGATCCCTTTGCTGGCAGCAGAGTGTCAGCCGTTGGTTGCAGGGTAGTTAAACTGTCGTTCAGCTTCTGCTTCTGCTCACCCTGCGCCAGCAACTGAGACTCTTCACCTAGAGCCGCATTTACTATTGATGTTGAGGGCTGTTCATGAGCTGAGGGCTCAACTCCACTTGATGCTAGAGCCTCTTCCCCCACCACAAAATTGTTATTACCGGCGGCGATCTCCTGGGTCAGCGCTTGATTGTCCTGCTGCAGTGCCAGATTGGTTCGCTCTAACGCGCCAAATCGTGCCCAGGCAAAATAACCCAAGACCAGTAACGAGAGTGATAGCAGCAAGAGCAGCAACCAGGGCAGACGCGACTGCGGCGCCTGACGATATTGCAGTGGCGGTACAGGCAGCTCATCCAGGCCATGGGACTGCTGGCGCTTATCCAGATCTTTAAGCATGGTATTGATGACGCTCATGCCAGCCCCCTGGTCAACCAAAACCAGAGCGCACCACCACACAGCGACAGCGCTCCTGCGGTGCCCAACCACCAGCTGGCTAAACTGCTTTTTGCGGCATCCTGGGTATCGGCAATCGCCGCCTTCACATGACTAGTTGTCACCTGCTGCGCCCCTTCGCCATAGGTCAGCAGCAGAGATTTATGGGACAAGATATTGATGAGTCTTGGAATTCCTCTGGCGGCGCGGGCAATAAGCCGACTCTCTCTATGACCAAATAGATCCGGGCCGCGATAGCCGGCCACCTGAAGTCTATGGGCCTGATAGGCGCGAGTCTCATCGCTGGTCATCGGCCTGAGGTTATAGCTAAAGGTTATTCGTTGCCTTAGCTGGCGAAAATTAGCCTGTTGTAGACGATTATCCAGCTCTGGCTGACCAAATAGCACAACCTGCAACAGCTTGCGGCTCTCGGTTTCCAGGTTGGTAAACAACCTTAGCGCCTCCAGACTCTCATCTGGCAAGGCCTGGGCCTCATCGAGCACTAAGACGATTGAATGACCGTGGGCGCTCAGCGCGATCAGTTGCTGCTGGATCAGAGTGGTTAATCGCTGCTGATCAAGCTCGGCGTTATATTTCAGCCCAAGTTCCAGCGCCACCGCCCAGCGTAGCTCGCTGGGACTCAAATAGGGATTGGGCAGATAGGCACAATGAAAACGCTCGGGAATATCGTTAAGTAACTTTCTGCAGATCAGTGTTTTACCTGTACCCACCTCGCCGGTCACCTTGATAAAACCTTCTCCTGTCTGGAGGGCCGTTTGCAGCACTTGCAGCGCCTCGACATGGGGCGCCAAACCGAAAAAGAATCCGGTATTGGGCGTCAACGAAAACGGCGCCTCAATGAGGTTAAAGTGCTGCAGGTACACAGCCTTTACTCCTGCTTCTCTTCTGGGTACCAGCGATCCAACAACGCCTTAGAGCGCTGCAGCTCGGTCTGCCAGGTATCGGCGCCCACGACCGTAGGCTTAAGCAGGATCACCAGCTCAGTCTTGCGTAGTGAATTAGAGCGGTTGGTGAAGGCTTCGCCCAGAAACGGGATGTCCCCCAATAAAGGTACCTTAGAAACCAACTCTATATTCTCGCTCTTCATCAGGCCGCCGATCACCACGACATCGCCGGTATTGGCCTTGATGACGGTATCTGACTCGCGGATCTCGCTCTGTGCCAGGGGAAGCTCGAGAGTGTTGTCTGACACCTTAATCGACTTGTTCTGTTCCTTGATGTCGATCACCGAAGGATGGATATGCAGCAGCACATTGCCCTCTTCGTCGATCTGCGGCGTCACATCCAGGGCGATACCCGAGAAGAAGGGAGTCAGTTCCACTTCGGGCGTGGTCACAGGTGTGGTGCCTGCCACTGTGGTCGAGGAGACATCGGTTACGAAGTACTCGTCGCGGCCTACCTTGATCACCGCCTTCTGGTTGTTCGATGCCGTGACCCTGGGGCTGGAGAGCACATCAACATCGCCCTGGGTATCGAGCAGATTAATCATGGTGCTAAAGTCTTTGCCCTTCACCTGTAAAGACGTAATCCCGCCAATGGCTGAAGTGATCACATCACCCAATCCATCAGGAGAGGGCGAAGTGCCGAACTCTACACTGTTGTTACCGCTTTGACCCAATACGCTTTCCCAATGGATCCCCTGCTGATAACCGTCAGACAGGGTAACCTCAAGCACCTTGGCTTCGAGGATCACCTGACGCTGCAGATGACTCTCGGCGGTCTTGATAAAGGTCTTCACCTGCCGCAGTTCATTGGGGTAGGCTCTGATGGTGACCAAGCCCGCCTGTGGGCTGACCACCACCTGTCGACCATCGCCGGTACTGCCGATTATCGATTCCAGGATATCCTTCAGTTCCCCCCAAAAATCTGTCTTAGTCTTTGAGCGAATAAAGGTACCATTGGTGGTCTCGTTACTATTGTTGTTACTACTGTCGTTGCTGTTGTTCGAGTTATTGTTGTAATTATTGCCGTTGTTGCCATTGTTATTACTGTTGTTATTGTTGTTGTCTGAGATCCGTCCGGAATTTACCGAGGTCAACGACAGGCCTTGACGCTCCATGTAGAGATAGTTCAGCGGAATAGTCTCGGTGCGCATACCTGCGGGGAAAATCCGTAAAATGCGTCCTTCGCGGCTCACCTCATAACCATAGATATCCTCAACCACCTGCAGCGCCTCACTCAGGGTGACTCCCTTAAGCGACAGGGACACAGTGCCGGTCACATTAGGATGCACTGCCACACTCAGGGGCGTACCCTGTACCAGACTTGGGAAAAAGACCTTGGCATCCACATCTTTAGCCGACACATCGAAACGACGCTCACTGGGTTGGCTAGGCGAGAGAGAACTCAACAAGGCTGATGACTGTAATTCTCGCTGCACCGAATCAGGCATCACTGCCGCTGGCGGCGGTGTTTTAGGTTTAGTCTGCGCCGCTGCAATCGAATTATCGATAGCCGACTTTGACTCGACTGGCTGGGGACGATCCGTAGTCTGACAGGCGGCTAACATCAGCACGAACAGAGGTGTTATGGTTTTCATCGCAGTCATTTATTGTCCCTTAGTCACTGTTACTTCCGGGTAGAGCTTGAGCTGACGGCCATCGGCAAGCCAGACTCCTTGCTGAGTGATGCGAGTGATCCTCACACCGGCTACCCTGTCACCTTTGGTGAACGTCTTGTTATTAATAATGGCCGTCGCCGACTGGTTGGTGATTATTAGGCTGTTTAATATCAGTGGCTGTCCACCCTGGCCCAAGCCAGCGCTTGTCACCCCAGCGCCGGGGCGAGTCGGGTCCCTCAGGGTCTGCGCCGACAATTGAGTCACGCTAAGGCAGAGAAGCACCGCCAGCCACACATTACTCTTGATTCGCAACACTGATAAAATCCTTATTGATACTGAGGGTGTAGACCTCTAACATCACCTTCGCCTTGGGGTAGTCGCCCACGACATAATCCAGATGGCGCCAGTAAAGCTTGCTTGGCATAGACTCAACTGCCTGAATGAACTTGAGCGTGGCAAAATAGTCGCCAACAAATTCAAGCCTAATCCCATGGCTATAGAGATTGAGCTTCTGCTCATCGCCCAGAGCCAGTAACGGCGTGGGCGCTAAGGATTCAAACCCCTGTAGCTCGATCCCTTTTACCCGCCCTAACAACTCACCTAGCATGGTCGGCATCTTGTCGGCCGGGACCATATCAACCATCTGAAACGACAACTGTTGGTCGATATCTGCCATCTGCTGTTGCAAACTGGCCAGACGTTGGCGGTACGCTTGATCTGGGTCTTTTGCCAGCGTCTCCTGATACAGGGCTATCTGTTGCTGAGAGATCTTATTCTCAGCATTTAAGGTGTTGATATTGGTCTGCAAACGGCCCCTTTGCTCCAGCTGAGACTCCAGCGGCAGATAGAGAAGCATGCCAATCACCACCACGACCGCCAAAGCGATCATCACTCGCTCCCGCTGGCTTAACTGATTAAATGCTTCACCCCAACGTGTCATCAGCTGCTTCATTTCATCGGCTCCTCATCACGCTGACTGCGCAGCACAAAGCCCAGCGGCTGCTTGTCACCACGATTCATGGTGAGCGTGCTAAAGGCTTGCCCTTTGAGCGGCTCGACCCCTTGCAGACGTGCCAGCCAAAGCGGCACGGCATTTGGCGCCGCGCTAAAGCCTTCAAAGACAAACTGATCTTGTTTCACCTGAATACGGCTCAGCCAGAGCTGATCGTCGGTCACCTGTGCCAGCCCTATGAGTAGTGGCGAATAGCCTTTGCTGGTCAAGCTTTCTACCTGAGATAGCTCACCAAGCAGCAACCGCTTTAGCTCGACCTGCTGCGACAGTAAATCCACCTCTTGCACCAACTCGGCAGAGGCGCTGCGCTTAGCAATAGCCTGTTCAAGCTGCGCCTTTTGCTGGTCAAAAGCGCGTTTGTGTTCAAGCAGCTGAGCCTTGTCGCTTTCCAGGCTGTTAAGATTGAAATAGGCCAGCAAGTTGGCCGTCAACATCAGCACTAATAGGCCTAGGGCCAACTGTGTTAGACGCGCAAAGGAGAGGCGCTGCGCCGGAGGCAACAAAGAAGCGTTATAAAGGTTAACTCGCAGTTTCGGATTCATCTAAGCTAACTCCTCCGTTTGGCGTTCAAGCTCCTTGAGCGCCCACTGAGCCAATTTATCCTGCACCCTGTCGCAGGCGATCACCTCGACACCTTGGTCGAAGTTTTTCGCCAGCAATTGGGCTAATAGCTGATGCTCTCCGCCCATCAGGAGTCCAATGGACGCCACGGGCGCCTGGCGTAGCTGACTCTCGAAATAGTCCATGGAGCGCTGTAACTCTAGGCTAAGATTATCGGCCACACCTAGCTGCAGATCTTGGCTCGACACCTTGTCTATCTGGCTAAATCCACGAATACGACGCTGCATATAGAGCTGGCCCTGCTTGACCACTGTCAACAAGAGTTCGCTACCTGGCTTATGACACAGCACCATGCGCGCCAACTTGTCCTCGGCGCCATAGTTGCTAATGGCCATCTCTTCGATACTGATCCCGGCTATCGTCACATCATGTTGTGCCGCCTTGACAAGCTCCTGAAGCCAAGCGCGGTTCACCACCACGACGGTCACCTTATTGGTGGTCGACTCAGGTGCCTCAAAATAATCCAGATGCAGCAGTTCAACCGGCTCAGACACCATATCCTTGATCGACCACACCAACGCCTGATGCAACTCCTCGGGTTCGACCATAGGTTTGTCGACCACCAGCAGTTGGTAAAAGTCTTCACTGAGCACAAGTTGCAGATGCGGAGCGGGGATCTTGTCGGTCAATGCCTTGAATAACGCAGACCAGTTATTGCCATCGATGGCTAGAGAGAAAGGGATAGCATCGCCATCGCGTTGAAAAAAGGTAACAGTAGCGGCGTTTATGTAGACGCCCAAATTGACTCTATCGTGTTTTTTTTGCCAAAAGGCAAACTTACTCAAAAGACTGTTTTCCATTTTTAAGCATATCCATCAATTTGATACTCACGCGCCATGAGTGTCCCAAATCGCTCTACCTCAAAACGAGGGCCGATATTGCCTCGAGGAAAGCGTCAAAATAATAGCGTTATTGTAGCGACTAATCGCCTAATTTTATAGAAAAAAACAAATATCAATTAGATACACTTGGATAAACATAGAACAGTAACCCGGCACTAACAAGCCTTTATCAAGCCCTGCAAGGCGGTAACAAAATCACCCCACTTCCATGGGCTCACTAAAAAAGCTGCCCTGACCGGCACTCACCCCTAGAATTTTTAGGGTCTGCCACTCTTCAAACGACTCGATTCCCTCGGCAAAAACCTGCACTTCACTGCGGTATAGCCCACCGATAAGACTTCTTACAAACAACTGATTTTCTTGACGTAAGTGTATCTGACGCACGATAGAACGATGTAGCTTGATCAGATCGAAACGACAAGACTGAATATACTGAGTGCTCACCACCTGCTGGCCTACCCGGTCGACACACAGGCTGGCGCCCATCTTGGCGATCATATCCAGCGGCGCCTTCAACTTAGTCAGGTTGTTCACCAAGATATCTTCATTGATCTCGAAGATCAGCCGAGGTGTCAGATGACGATACTCCAGTAAAGTGGTTTTCAGCCAACGGATAAAGGCTCGGCTGGTTAAGGTATCCAAAGAGAGATTAATACTGTATTGGCGACCATCCTTGGGGGAGCGCGGTAACAGATCGAATAACACGGCCTCGATCACCTGACGCTCAATCTGAGGGATCAGACCGCACTTGATCGCCATAGGTAAAAACAGCGTGGCCCGCACCAGATTGTCATTATTGTCACGTAGCCGACATGAGACCTCGCTATGGTGCTCCTCACCATCGCTGTCCAGTACAGACTGAGTAAAGGGCACCACACGTTTATTGACTAAGGCATATTCGAGAAAACTTCGCCAGCGCACAGAGCCTCTGGCAAACTCCTCATCCACCGCGCCCTTGTCATACATAAACCAACCGCTATTACCCTGGAACTGCGCCGCCCGCAGCGCCATCTCTGCCTCTTCGATCAGCTGCTCTTTGCTCTCGCCAACCTTAAAGTAGGCCACGCCGATATGGAAAAAGTCGTCACGGTTATTCACCCCTTCGAGAGGTTGACTCAGGCATACCTTTAGCAATCGGGCGGCCAGCTTTTCGGCGTCAGCCAAAGAGATCTGCGGCACCACGATGGCAAACTGGTTGTAGGAACGACGGGAGAAAATACTGTTGGCCTGACTATCCAGCAGATGACTGATACCGGCAATCGTCTGGCTGAGCAGTTCTTGAATGCTAAACTCATCGGCCTCCTGCTGTAGCAGATCCAGATCTTCCATCTCCAGTAGCAAGAGCACCCCTGGGGCCATCATGCCATCCTTGTTGCTCAGCGCATCGAGACGATTCTTGAGAAACAGGCGATTACCTATGCCAGATTCGGGATCGAGGAAGGTGTTGGAGCGGATAAACTGATCGAACCTGGCGCGCTGTTTCTGTGCATCGTCCAGTTCAAGCAGCATCTGTGTCAGGGCTCGGTTGATCAGTCTTGGTCGGCCATGACCTGTCTCCGCCAGCGCCTTATCATAATCCCCCGAGAGAATGAGATGGCTGCGCTTGGCCAGATCTTCTATGCCTTGCAGCTGCTGGGCCAGCCAGAGGTAGCCTCGCCTCACAAGCAGGATTACGGCGATACAGCCCAGCAAAAAGACCAGGCCGCCATGCCAACTGATGTTATGCAGCAGGAAAGGCTTGAGCAGGCTGATCTGAAATCTTAGTTGTAAAGGTTCACTCAGCACCCTGTCGTAGTTAACGACGCTCTGCTGATGATCACCTCTATCGAACCGGTACAAGGTCTCATCGCCGCGGATCAGGGTAAATGTTTGTGCATCGTAGGCAGCCAAAATCTGAGGTAGCCAGATATCTAGGTGTTGAAGTTCATGGCGCACCTGATGTTGCAGCAACATCTCTTCAAGCTCGCTGATCTGCTGCTGTTGAAACTTATAGGTGAGCTGAATAAAACTGACCAGGGCGGTCAGCAGAAAGATAAACGCCACCGCAGCAAGGGAAAGCAGCCAAAAGCCAGTTAACTTCTTAGTGAGGAGTTGTGTTAATTTCATTTCCGCTTCCTGCAGGATTATTATTATTTTTTACGACTGAAACCGCTTTAACTTCAAGGATAACAAAAGGCTTTAGCTGCGAAGCTGAGTAACATCACTTACCATACAAATAAAGCGGTAAAGGCACAATAAAAAAGGGCCCTAAGGCCCTTTTCTTATCGCTATGACCTGATTAGGCCATGTAATGCTCAGGCAGTGTAGGCAATGCCGCCACACCCGATTCGATGGCAGCTTGTGCCACGGCTTTCGCCACATTTGATAATAGACGTGGATCCATTGGCTTAGGGATCACATAGTCTGGGCCGAACTTCAGCTCAGACACATCTGGATAAGCCGCCAACACTTCGGCAGGAACAGGCTCTTTCGCCAAGGAAGCGATGGCATGTACCGCGGCAATCTTCATCTCATCGTTGATCTGCGAGGCGCGAACATCTAGGGCGCCACGGAAGATGAAGGGGAAACAGAGTACGTTGTTGACCTGGTTCGGGTAATCACTACGACCCGTGCCCATGATGAGATCCTTACGCACATCGTGCGCCAGCTCAGGCTTGATCTCAGGATCTGGGTTTGAACAGGCGAAGATCACCGGCTTGTCAGCCATCAGGGCTACATCTTCAGCACTTAATACGTCTGGACCCGACAGACCAAGGAAAGCGTCGGCGCCCTTGATCACATCTTGCAGGGTACGCTTGTCAGTGTTGTTAGCAAACAGCGCCTTATACTCGTTGATATCTTCGCGGCGGGTGTGAATAACGCCCTTACGATCCAGCATATAGACGTTCTCACGCTGCACGCCACACTTGACCAGCATAGTCATACAGGCGATAGCGGCCGCACCGGCGCCCATACAGACAAATACCGCGTCTTCCAACTTCTTGCCCTGGATCTCTAAGGCATTGATCATACCCGCTGCGGTAACAATAGCCGTACCGTGCTGATCATCGTGAAACACTGGTACGTTACAACGCTCAATCAGTGCCTTCTCAATCTCGAAACACTCGGGCGCCTTGATATCTTCCAAGTTGATACCACCAAAGGTATCGGCAATCGCCTCAACCGTGTTGATAAACTCTTCAGCGGTGCGGTGCTTCACTTCGATATCTGTGGCATCAATATTGGCAAAATGCTTGAACAGCAATGCCTTGCCTTCCATCACAGGCTTAGAAGCCAATGGCCCCAGGTTACCCAGACCTAAGATGGCCGTTCCGTTAGAGATAACGGCAACCGTATTCCCTTTAGCGGTATAACGATAGGCATCGTCAGGATTGGCGGCGATCTCACGTACAGGTTCTGCCACACCCGGACTATAGGCAAGCGCCAGATCCATGCTGGTCTCGGCGGGCTTAGTCAAGCTAACGGCGGTTTTGCCTGATACGGGGAACTCATGATAGTCAAGGGCTTGCTGACGGAAATCGGCCATTTTAGTAATCCTGCAAAAAATGCGACAAGTGTATTCAGAGTAAGGTCTTATTTGCCCCGTCTCGCTCCCTCATAGACCGAGAAAAACGACACGAGCCATTAGGGCGCTAAGATACTCGAAATTAGACGATTTTTAAACAAGATATTAGAAAATTTCAGTTTATTATGAAGCTAAAAGGTCTAAGGCTTATTTTGCAAACTTATCTGTGAGGGATGATGGGCAATCATCTGCCACTTTTTGTAGGAATAATACAACTCACCACGCACTATTACCGGACTTTCAAGCAGGTTTAGGGTCAAAATGTTGCTAAATTTACCAGATTCTTCTCTAGGTATACCCACATAAAAACTTTCATCGATAATCAGCCACAAATGCTGACCTTTTCTTTCAAAACCTGTGACCACTCCTCTGACCTCTCGCCAGCGATTACGATCATCGCGATCGAGCTCATTGGGCGATTTGGCCTGATAACTTTCATGGCTCCATAATCCACGCTTCTGCTGACGGGCCTGAAGCTCGATATTGGCCAGACACTGCCAGAAATAGTCGTTTTGATAAACCCGTGCCTTGGCATACCCCTGACTGAGCATGATTTCCTGCAGATGCTCTCCCGACTCGGTATAGACATAGGCAAGTGTCTTTCCTTGTGGATCCAGTCGCTTACGATCATAGGACAACAGGAGTTTCTGACCAGGTACCAGGCGCCCTGCCAGAAAATTTCTCGCCTGATCGGCAAAGGGCTCCGACAATTCAGGGTAATGAGTATCGATTTCAGGAGAGTCGATGCCGATAAGCCTGAGCTTACGGTCATCTTCCAGCATTAAAGTATCGCCATCGATCACTGACTTAAACACCACGGTCTCGTCGTAATGGGTAGGAGCGCATACACTTGTGCTAGCGGCGGTCAGGCTCGACCAGAGGTAAAGAGAGAGTGCCAGAGTCTTACCCATAATTAATCGCTTCCCTAGATTAACGGCTTAGTAACCAGTTATATCATAACCTTAGTATCAATGAGCATTCTTCTCGTGCCGATCGCCAAGATAAAGTCACAGGCAACAAAAAAGGCGCCATATAGGCGCCTTTTTCAGAGTTCTTTGCAAAAGAATTACTTCTTGCCAAGCATACCGAAACGCTTGTTGAACTTGTCGATACGTCCGCCGGTATCCATAACTTTCTGGGTACCAGTGTAGAATGGGTGACATGCACCACATACGTCCAAGTGCAGTGGCTTACCTGCAGTTGAGTTTACTTTGATAACGTTACCACAAGTACAAGTTGCAGTGATTTCAGCATATTCAGGATGAATGCCTGGTTTCATTGGGATTACCTCAAGTTTAAGGCCATGTCGCACTTCCAACCCGAAGTCGGACACCACATGCAGTTAATAAAATATTTAGGCGCGAGATAGTACAGGATAGCAGCAATAGATACAAGCATCCCCGGCAACTATTCACCCCCTTTATCTAAAATAATCGCCAGCAGGCTGAGACGCCAGCCCAAGGGCATTATTCGGCCTGTAACGACTCGAAGGTTTCTCTGGCGCGCTTGGCGTCGCGATAGCTCTGCTTGAGTGATTCTGACGGACAATTGAGCTTGACATCGGCTCTTAGTCCATTGATTTTGCCGCCATTAAAGGCTTTAGGGTTGGCGTCAAAAATGGCCAGCATGGCGCCATAGGTCGAGAGTTCCCAACTCGCCGCATAGGCTGAGCCTAGGCGCCACAGTGTCTGAGGCGGCTGATAGTCAAGCTGACAATTTGACGTCACCAGTGCGTCATTTGTAACAAGCGCACTGCCCACTGGCACTTTCGTTTGCCCGGAAGCAGTGCTAACTTGAGAATGTGCTGGCTGCTGGGCAGGTATCTGCGGCTTAACCTCTGCCTTGGCCGCGACACGAGCCCCCCCCTCAAACAGAGGTATGCGTTTGATCTCCTGCCAGCGATTGATCTGATATTCCTGTACCACTAATTGGGCATCGCGATCTTCCACGTCCTCCACCCCACTGAGCAGTAGCATATAAGTATTCATGGGTTTGACCATCAAACGTTCGCGGCCCGACTTCTGCTCGACGATAAACTGCACTTTATCCAGGTTCACCGATTGCGCGACGATATTAACTCTCAGGCTAGGGCTCTGCCCCAGGCCCGACAATCGCTGATTGATACTGACATGGCTCAACTGGGCCCAAGCCCCCTGACTCGCAAACATCAATCCCAGCATCACTAGAAATAGCGCTCTTCTCATCGCAACCTTCTTATCCCTTTTTGAGGTGGATTACCCTGATGAAAAGATGCTTATCCCTACGCCGCCTTACTCGGCTTGCGCTAGCGCAACTCTTCTTTGGGGTTTATGCTATTAAGCACCAAGCTCCTTGATGTTTCAACAATTTTGTCACATCTAGTGGCCCCAAAAGCACCGGCTTTTCCTCAGCCAGCATTATGACAGATTATGGTAGCCCTCACCCATGAGTCTGGGTACACTTGCTCTACAGTTCTAGAAGCCAGCCGAGTCCCGACCGAATTTATGTCCCTGTTTGTCGAAGTTGCCCTGCCCGTCCCCATGCGCCAAGCCTTTAGCTATCGTGTCAAAGAGACAGATATGGCCAAAGCCGATATAGGCGTCAGGGTGCGTGTCCCTTTCGGTCGGCAGCAACTTATCGGCCTGGTCACCGGACTCTCGGATCAGTGCGATCTGACACCGACTCAGATAAAATCTGTCATCGCCTTCCTCGACGACCAAGCTGTGCTGCCCCCCTCGCTCTACAAGTTGACCCAATGGGCCGCGCGTTACTATTTTTGCAGCCTGGGACAGATGCTCTCCCAAGCGCTTCCCGTGGCTCTGCGCAAAGGCGCTGAGGTTGAAGCGCAGCAACTGAAGATCTGGCAGGTGACCCCCCAAGGTCAAGCCGCCGATATAGACACGCTTAAACGCGCCCCCGCCCAGCGCAAACTGCTACATGCCCTACTTGAAACGTCCCTCAGCCAAGAGGAGATCAATGCCCTGGATCTGAGCAAGACGGCACTTAAGGCATTAGCCGAGCGAGGCTGGATCGAGTGTATCGAGAAGCGCTGCGAGACCGACCTTAGCTGGCGCGATAGCCTTGAACTTGGCGAGGCGCCCCACCAACTCAATCCCGAACAGGCGATCGCCGTAGCCACCCTGAATCAACAACAGGGTTATACCTGTTCGCTACTGGAGGGGATCACTGGCTCGGGCAAGACTGAAGTCTATCTGGCCCTGCTGGAAACCGTGCTCAAACAGGGTAAACAGGCCCTCATCTTAGTGCCTGAAATTGGCCTGACACCCCAGACGATCAGCCGCTTCAAACGCCGCTTCAAGGTACAGGTCGCGGTGATCCATTCGGGGCTAACAGACAACCAACGCCTGAGTGCCTGGCGCCAGGCCAGAAGCGGTGAGGCGGCCATCATCATAGGCACCCGCTCGGCGCTATTTACCCCCATGCGCTACCCCGGCATCATCATCTTAGATGAGGAACACGACAGCAGCTTTAAACAGCAGGAGGGCGTTGGCTATCACGCCCGGGATCTGGCGGTGATGCGCGGCCACTTGGAGAAGATCCCTGTGCTGCTGGGCAGTGCAACCCCCTCACTGGAAACCTTGCAAAATGCCTTGGCGGGCCGTTATCAACACCTGAGCCTGGGCAAGCGGGCCGGGGCCGCCGAAAAGGTGCGTCAGGGGATCATCGATATCCGCAACCAGCCCCTGAAAAATGGCTTATCTCACGCCTTACTCAACGAAATGCGCATCCATCTGGATGCAGGCAATCAGGTGCTGCTGTTTCTCAATCGCCGCGGCTTTGCCCCGGCGCTGCTCTGCCACGAGTGCGGTCATCTGCATGAGTGCGATCGCTGCGACGCCTTCTTCACCGTGCATCAATCCCTGGGCGAGATCCGCTGCCACCACTGTGGCAATCAATACGCAATCCCCAAACAGTGCCACCAATGTGGTAGCACCATGCTGATGGGCCAAGGAGTGGGTACCGAGCAGTTGGCTGAGGCGCTGGCCAAGGAGTTTCCCAACTATCCTGTGGTACGCATCGATCGTGACACCACCAGCCGCAAAGGGGCACTGGAAGGTCACCTCAATGCCATCCATAAAGGCGAGTACAAGATCTTGGTCGGCACCCAGATGCTGGCCAAAGGGCACCATTTCCCCGATGTCACCTTAGTGGGACTGCTGGATGTGGATGGCGCCTTGTTCAGCGCCGATTTTCGCGCCCCCGAACGTTTCGGCCAACTCTATACCCAGGTCTCAGGCCGTGCCGGCAGGGCGCGTAAGGCGGGAACTGTGCTGCTACAGACCCATCAGTGCGACAATCCGATTTTGCGCGAGTTGATGCATAAGGGCTATGGCGAGTTTGCCCGTGGTCAGCTGGAGGAGCGTAAACAAGCCCTGCTGCCACCGGCCTGGCATATGTTGCTGCTGCGCGCCGAGGCCCACCGAGCAGAAGATGCCGACAGTTTCCTGACCCAGGTCGCCGCTCTACTGCCCCAAAACGAAACCTGCGAAGTGATAGGCCCAATGCCCGCCCCCATGGACAAGAAGGCGGGCAAGTTCAGACGTCAGCTGATGTTTCAAACCAAGACCCGCGGCCAGTTACAGCAGGCGTTTGAACAGGCTCAGCCGCAGATTGAAGCCCTGCCGCTGGCCAAGAAGTGTCGCTGGAGTCTAGATCGCGACCCACAGGATCTGCTGTAAGCAAAAAAAGTGAGAATAGCGTAGAAAAATCCGTCCAGAGGATAGCAATTAGTCACCACAAGCGGCTAAAATACGCGGTTATCCCTGAATCTTTCATATTTAGGGTCTTTTGACCCTAGCAACTATCGATTAAACGCCAATGAAATCACATATTCAATCTTTGCTCGAACAAGCCATTAATACTCTAAAACAACAGGAGATAGTGCCTGCGGATTTTGAGGCTCGTATTCAGGTAGACCGAACCAAAGACAAGACCCACGGTGATTTTGCCACCAACCTGGCCATGATGCTGACCAAGGTGGCCCGCAAGAATCCTCGTGAGATAGCACAGCTGATAATCGATAGCCTGCCACAAGATAGCCAAGTGGCTAAGGTCGAGATTGCCGGCCCAGGATTTATTAACTTCTTCATCGATGAAAACGCCCTAACCAATCAACTGATGGCCGCACTCGATGATGATCATCTAGGCGTTACGCTACCAACGCCACAAACAGTAGTGGTCGATTACTCCTCGCCGAACCTGGCCAAAGAGATGCACGTAGGTCACCTACGTTCAACCATTATCGGCGACAGCGTGGTACGCGCCCTTGAATTCCAGGGCCACAAGGTGATCCGTCAAAACCATGTTGGCGACTGGGGCACCCAGTTCGGCATGTTGCTGGCCTATATGGAAGAACTACGAGCCCAGCATGGCGAACAGGCTCAGGTTGAGCTGTCTGATCTCGAGAGCTTCTACCGCGCCGCCAAGGTACGTTTCGATGAGTCTGAAGAGTTTGCTACCCGCGCTCGCCAACTCGTGGTCGAGCTGCAATCGGGCGACGAATACTGCAACAAGCTGTGGCGCGAGTTTAACGATATTTCACTTAGCCACTGCCATGAAGTCTATGAGCGCTTGGGCGTAAGCTTGACCCGTGCCGATGTGCGCGGCGAAAGCGCCTACAACGATGACCTTGAGCAGGTAGTACAAGATCTGGATGCTCAAGGCCTGTTGTCTGAAAGCAACGGCGCCAAAGTGGTCTTCCAGGATGAGTTTCAAACCAAAGAGGGTGAGCCTCTGCCGGTGATCATCCAAAAAGCCGACGGCGGTTTCCTCTATGCCACCAGCGATCTGGCGGCGATGCGTTATCGCTCAAACGTGCTGAAGGCCGATCGCGCGCTCTACTTCGTCGATCTGCGTCAAGCTCTGCACTTCCAGCAGGTATTTAGCCTGGCGCGCACCGCTAACTTCGTTCGCCCTGACATGAGCCTGGAGCACATGGGCTTTGGCACCATGAACGGTGAAGATGGCCGCCCATTCAAAACCCGCTCAGGCGGTGTGGTGAAACTGGTTGACCTACTCAGCGAAGCCGAAACCCGTGCACTCGATCTGGTTCGCAGCAAGAACCCTGATATGGATAAAGCCGAGCTTGATAAGATCGCCAAAGTGGTAGGCATAGCCTCGGTGAAATATGCTGACCTGTCGAAGAACCGCGCCAGCGACTACATCTTCAGCTTCGAGCAGATGCTGAGCTTCGAGGGCAATACCGCTCCTTATCTGCTGTATGCCTACACTCGTGTTGCGGGTATCTTCAAGCGAGCGGCCGATGTCGACCTAACAGGTGCCAGTATTAAGCTTGAGCATGATAAAGAGAAAGAGTTGGGCAATAAACTTGCGCAGTTTGGTGAAGTGCTGAGCCGTATGGTGACCAAGGGTCAGCCCCACGCCCTGTGTGGTTACCTGTTCGAATTGGCTGGCGCTTTCTCTAGCTTCTACGAGGCCTGCCCGGTACTGGCGGCCGACTCAGAAGATGAGAAGAAGAGCCGTCTGCTGCTGGCACAGCTTACCGCTAAGACCTTGAAACAGGGTCTGGATCTACTGGGTATCGAAACCTTAGAGCGCATGTAATTTAGGGCGGTAAGATGAGCAATCGCGATTACGCCAATAGAAAACCCGCGTCTAAGGGACGTAAAAGCATCGGAGGCCGGCGAAAAGCCGCTCCGGCGCCTCGTCGATTTCCGGTTTTCCTCTCGCTGGTGACCTTGGGCTTAGTCGGTGGTTTCGGCTACTTCCTCTGGAGCATCAACGATAGTGCCGACAAGGTTGAGCCTCAACCTGAGGTTGAAACGGTCAAAAAGCCTGTGGTCAAGAAAGACCCCAACGCGCTGCCGCCAAAACCTAAAGAGGAGTGGACCTACCAACAGGAGCTGGAGAACAAACAGGTCGAGGTGGACATTCCGGAAAATACTGCACCTACTCGCCCCTATCAGATGCAATGTGGCTCCTTCAGAAAAGAGGCTCAGGCTAACGAGATGAAGGCGGTGATCGCCTTCCAGGGCTTAGAGGCTCAGGTGCGTAAGGTCAGCGGTAGCAACGGTACTTGGTACAAGGTGGTCTTAGGCCCCTACGAGCGTAAACGCCTTGCCGAGAAACATCGCCACATCCTGCAGCGCGGCGGCCTCAACGGCTGTCAGATCTGGTTCTGGGAAGGGGGTTAACCTCAGCCCCCCAAAAAATGGGCCTGAGCCCGTTTGTGATCTGCGCAGACAACAAAAAGCCAGCATATTGCTGGCTTTTTCATATCCACTTTAAGCGTTAATCAAAGCTTAGTTTTGAATAATGGTTGCCGAGTTGCCAAAACCACCGGCTTGAACGATAGTGGCGTTGTCATTCATGCCGAACTGGTTGATGGTCGCCAGGTTATGTGCGCCATCCTGACCCAGACCTGATTGCTCTATCATGGCGTAGTTATCATCGCCTTGTTGCAGCAGCACAGCATCATTGTACTCACCACCGCTCTGGTTAACCCAACCTTCGTTGTTGTTACCAGTCTGGTCGATATCGGCCGCACCAAAGTCGCCCATCTGAGCCACAGTCACGCGGTTCAGCGACGCCGTCTGATAAACATCGGCCATGTTTGCTGTACCGCTCTGGCTCACCACAGCGCCTTGATCCACACCATCCTGATTAATATTCACGATACCATCCACGCTAGCAGTTTGGTTTACGTCGGCGTTTAATTGACTACCTGGGCCCTGGGCTACAAACACCGCCGAACCATTAACACTAGACTGCATCACAGTTGCAGTAGAGTTGGCGGCTTGGTTCTGCGCCACGACAACATTACCGCTTTCGCTACCATCGATTTGATCGACAAACACCATGGCATTGTCTGATTCATTAAGCTGACTCACCAGCGCAATATTGCCGTTACCCGCCTGGTTAACGCTGGCCTCTGCCAGATACGAAGTATCTTGGTTAATGTTGACGTTGTTAAGATTACCTACAGTCGTCACAGTCGCCGATGCCGGCTCATGGAAACCGAAGCCATACTGACGCACTGTGGTAGTGTTAGAATCACCGGTCACATTCACGGTCGCCTCGCTGTCGTTCACATGCTCTTGGTTGACAGAGGCGATGTTAGACTCACCGTTTTGCATCACGCTCAGGCTGGTATTGATAGCATGCTGCTGTAGTGTGGTCACCTGGTTATAGCTGCCAGTTTGCGCCACGATCGCCGAAACATTCAGGCTGTTATCATCCTGAGTCACGTTCGCCATATTCTCAACGCCGCTGCTTTGGGTTACGTTGGCGGTGCCGATGGAACCGTTAAGCTGATTGATGGTGATAATCGAGTCGGCAGAGCCATCCTGAGTCGCGTTGGCCAGAGATCCATTAGTGATCTGGTTAACCACGACTTCAGATTGCTCGGCATTGTTCATCTGGTTAACGTTGGCGATATTGTTGGCGCCAGTCTGCACGATAGTCGACAGTGCATCGGTCGAGGTATCTTGATCCGAGGTCGCAGTGTTGTTGTTACCTGTCTGCACAATGGTTGAACCGGCTGGGTTGTGGATACCAAAACCATACTGCCTGATATCGGCTAGGTTGGCGTTACCTTGCTGCTGAACTGTCGCTTGGGAATCATCAACATGCAGCTGGTTAACATCTGCATTGTTACCCTCACCAGCTTGAGTCACAGTCGCCTGGGTGTTGACCATATGCTCCTGGTTGATGGTGGCAGTGTTTGATGCCACAGACTGAGTCACCATGGCGCTTGAGTTAGCGACGCCACCCACCTGGTTAATGATTGCCGTTTGCGCATCACCGGCTTGGTCAATACTCGCCGAGCTGTCAAAACCCAAGGCAGTATTGATAGTTGCGCTATGGTTAGTGCCCGTCTGCACGGTTGTAGCAATGTTACCTGAACCATTTTGTGACGTAATGGCTGTGCTGTCGGCAGCGTGAGCAGTGCCTATTGTCATCGCAATGGCGGCGGCCAGTGGAAGTAGCTTTGTCATGAGTAATATCCTTTACTAAATATGTCAATCAGGCGGTAAGCGGCAACCGCCCGGTAAGCATCACCCTAAGTGATGTCGTCCTATGCAAGTTTCAGCAGTAACATGAAACTGCGATGACCAGAGACTCAACCTTCATCGCCCATATCCATCTGTCGGCGCGTCCTGCGAAGGTTAAGGTAAGCGTCACTGTGCAAATAGTTGTCTATCGACTCTTACACAGTGAACGATTTTCCTTTCATCCACATGTTTGGAAACAAGCGCCAGCCATAGCCAGCAGGCAAGAGTATGCAAAGATGCCATCCCATCATCGTCCAGCTAAGGTATGAAAGCCCAACCCCAGGAGGCTAGTTTTGCACCGCTACTCCCCCTCTTTAGTATTAGCCGCTTTGTCATACTCAAAGGGTAAGCCAATAAAAATGCTTAGCTTTTTAATCGATACTGCATGAGAGGCTATTTTTCCCCTCCAGCGCAGGAAAGCGACTGACAACCTCCCTTGAAAAACAAAATGCCATCCCCATATCTAGACTATTGTCCACCGATGGGTTTCCTACCCCTCGGCTAGAGAAGAGGAAATATCGTGACCACAATCGTTTCAGTACGTCGCAACAATCAAGTTGTCATCGCCGGTGACGGCCAGGTATCACTGGGAAACACAGTGATGAAAGGAAACGCTAAAAAGGTTCGACGCCTATATCACAACAAGGTCCTCGCGGGCTTTGCCGGCGGTACCGCCGATGCCTTTACCCTGTTTGAACGTTTCGAAGCCAAATTAGAGATGCACCAGGGGCATCTGATGCGCGCCGCCGTCGAAATGGCCAAAGATTGGCGCTCAGATAAAGTGCTGCGCAAACTCGAAGCCCTACTGGCAGTAGCCGATACCGAGTGCAGCCTGATCATCACAGGTAACGGTGACGTCGTGCAGCCAGAGAACGATCTCATAGCCATAGGCTCTGGGGGTAACTTTGCCCAGGCCGCGGCCACGGCACTACTTGAAAATACCGATCTCAGCGCCAAAGAGATCGCCGAAAAGTCTTTGACCATTGCCGGTGACATCTGTGTATTCACCAACCAATTCAAGACGATCGAAGAACTGAACTACTAGCACTGAGCTCGCTCACTGTTAACAAACGTATGCACCCAAGCATTAAGGGATACTTATGTCTGAGATGACTCCACGGGAAATTGTTCACGAGCTGGACAGTCACATCATAGGCCAACAGAACGCTAAGCGTTCGGTCGCCATCGCCCTGCGTAACCGCTGGCGCCGCATGCAACTTGACGCCGATCTGCGCCAAGAAGTCACCCCAAAAAATATTCTGATGATAGGCCCAACGGGTGTAGGTAAGACAGAGATCGCCCGCCGATTGGCTAAACTGGCCAAGGCACCTTTCATCAAGGTCGAAGCCACCAAGTTTACCGAAGTGGGTTATGTGGGTAAGGAGGTCGAACAGATCATCCGCGACCTGACCGACGCCGCCATCAAGCTGACCCGCGAAGAACAGATGGCCAAGTGTAAGTTTAGGGCTGAAGAAGCGGCCGAAGAGCGTATTCTCGACGCGTTGCTGCCTAAGCCGAAGGAAGATTGGGACACTGAAAAAAAAGATGACACCAACACTCGCCAGGTGTTTCGTAAGAAGTTGCGCGAAGGCCAGTTAGACGACAAAGAGATAGAGATAGATATCGCAGCCCCTCAGGTGGGTATCGAAATCATGTCGCCTCCAGGCATGGAAGAGATGACCAATCAGCTGCAGAGCATGTTCCAAAACATGGGCCCTGGTGCCAGCAAGCGCCGCAAGATGACCATCAAAGAGGCCTATAAAGTTTTGATCGAAGAGGAAGCCGCTAAGCTGGTTAACCCTGACGATCTCAAAGAGCAGGCCATCGAACTGGTTGAGCAGCACGGCATCGTCTTCTTAGACGAGATAGATAAGATCTGTAAGCGTGGTGACACCTCAGGTCCAGACGTTTCTCGTGAAGGGGTTCAACGCGATCTACTTCCTCTGGTGGAAGGCTGTACGGTTAATACTAAGCATGGCATGGTTAAAACAGACCATATCCTGTTTATCGCCTCGGGCGCGTTCCAGATGTCTAAGCCATCGGATCTCATCCCTGAGCTACAGGGTCGTCTACCGATCCGCGTCGAATTGGAAGCCCTGTCTGCCGACGACTTTAAGCGTATTCTGACCGAGCCCCACGCCTCGCTCACCGAGCAGTATGTGGCGCTGATGGGCACCGAAGGCGTTAAGGTAGAGTTTAGCGAATCTGGGATTGACCGCATCGCCCAAGCCGCCTGGCAGGTAAACGAGCGCACCGAAAACATTGGTGCCCGCCGCCTGCATACCGTGATGGAGCGCCTGATGGAAGATCTTTCATTCGAGGCCTCTGACAAGTCTGGTAGCACGACCTTGATCGATGCCGACTATGTCAACGCTCATCTCGATAATTTAGTACAGGACGAAGATCTCAGCCGCTTCATCCTGTAAACTTAAAGGGCCCGTCAGTTCCCCTGCGGGCCCTCTTTTTAACCTAACACGCTAGCGTTCCAGCAAAAGGCAAAGCTATGACTCCTCAAAGCGACACCCCAAAGGTCACCGGACTAAAACTGAAACGTAAATCTCGTCTGCTGGAGGTGAGTTTCGACAATGGTCAGAGCTATACCCTCAGCTGCGAGCTGTTACGGGTCTACTCGCCCTCGGCCGAGGTGCATGGTCACGGCAATCCTGTATTGGTGACCCATAAGAAAAACGTCAACATCAACGCCATCACACCTGTTGGCAACTATGCGGTTAAGCTAGTGTTCGACGACGGCCACGATACCGGCCTTTACTCCTGGAAGGTGCTCTATGACCTGGCCACCAATCAGGTGGAGTTATGGGAAAACTATCTGGCGAGATTACGCGCCGCCAAAGCCAGTCGCGAGCCATTGATCGACATGGCAGTGAAGTATCACACCTAGTCAGTCAACGACCAACCTTCTTTGTCTAAGCTCAAAGCCGATGTCACCATACTGCAGGCCGGACTCTTTAGCCGTTGGGATGAAGAGAGTCCAGACCTGCCTAAATTTCTCAAGGCCACAGTGCATGTACCGGCCGAAATAGACATAGAATTTGGTTTCATCGCCCGTATCCGCAAAGCCAAGAATCGGCTGCTAAATTACTGTATCTATCACCCCAACATTCCCGATGAACAAGGCAATATTCGCCCGCCCTTCGAAGGCGAGCTGTTCGTCGAATCCAACGACTGGAAATTCTATCTGGGCGATACCATCTGGGCGCCTGAGCATGACAAGGTAGGTAAGTGGCGTATGACTCTGTCTCTGGGGGACAAGGTAGTTGCCGAGAAGACCTTTAACGTACATCTTAACGATGAAGAGAGTCAGGTGGCCAACTTCTGGAAACGCAGGGGCTTTTAACCATTTATCTTTACAAACAGAACCTTTTTCAACAACCCATTGACCATAAAGGGGCAACCACCCCGTCACTTAGGTAACAACTCTCTGTAGCGTGACGCGAACGAAAAATTTTACCTATAAAATCACACCATGCGGACTTATGTCCTCTCGTCACTCCCAAACACCAATTACTATCGGGATAAATCTGACACAGAGGATAATTTATGACTGCACATATCAATGGCCAAGCAGGCGATTTTGCTGAAACCATCATAATGCCAGGGGATCCGTTACGCGCAAAGTATATCGCAGAGCACTATCTCGATGACGCACAAGAGATCACTAATATTCGCAACATGTTAGGCTACACCGGTTTTTATAAAGGCCAGCGCATCTCTGTCATGGGGCACGGTATGGGCATCCCCTCGATGGTGCTTTATGCCCATGAACTAATCACTCAGTTCAATGTTAAGCGCATTATTCGTGTGGGTAGCCTGGGAGCGACTCAACACAAGGTTAAGATTAACGATGTGATTCTGGCACAAGCTGCTGGCACAGACTCTCCTACCAATGCCAAACGTAGCAGCGGTTACCAAATGGCGACCTCGGCCACATTTGAGCTACTCCACAGAGCCTACACTATCGCACAAGAGAAGCAGATCAGCGTCAAAGTGGGCAACATCTTCAGTGGTGACATGTATTACGACCCCGATGAGGATATGATCCCGGCACTGGAGCGCTTTGGCGTTTTAGGCATAGATATGGAAGCCGCCGGTTTATATGGCTTAGCCCATCACCTAGGCATCGAATCATTGGCCATTTTAACAGTATCGGATCACTGTTTAACCGGTGAAGAGACCACTGCGGAGGCGCGCCAGTACACGTTTAATCAGATGATTGAACTAGCGCTCGAAACTGCTCATCAGTAATAGCACTAGGCATGAGTTATTGATCATGCCTCTTGAGATCGCTCTTGATGAGCGACATTAGCAAATTAGGATTTAGAAAATGAAGAATAAAATCTCCTTAACCTTGCTCAGCTTTTTAGCCAACTTTGTCATGGCAGGCTTCGCAACCCAGTTTGGCATGTTGATTGAACCGATAGCTGAAAAGTACTCAGCTAACGTTAACGAAGTTGCCTCTATCTTTTCTCTGTTAAATGGTGGCGCGCTCGCCGGTACCATCGCGGCCTTTTTCTTAATTGAGAAAATTGGCGTAAAACGTATGACCTTAGTCAGTTATTTAGTGATCGCTGCCAGCGCTGGAGCCATGCATTTCACTGACTCATTAAGTATTGTGATGCTCGCCATGACGCTGATCGGTTTATGTGGCGGCGTGGGATTATGTATCGCCGGCACCATTGTCGTCTCCGTTTGGAAAGACAAAATTCAAAGCACTATGCTTGTCGTGCAAGATGCAACATTTAATGTGGCTGGTGTCGTATTCCCTCTGATCACCACATACGCACTAAGCAACGCATTATCATGGAGTTACAGCTATCTAACTGTAGGTGTTGTTGCTCTGGGAACCGCGCTAGTCGCCCTACTCACCAACTTTTCATTGTGTGAAACACGCCGAGAGACGCTGACGACGAAAGATGAGTCGGAATGGAATCTCGGCATTATTAGTGGCGGTGTCGGCTTGTTTCTGGGGATGTTAGCGCTTTATACCTTCCTCACTTGGGCACCAATGTTTGTTAAAACAAAATTCGACATCCCCTTCGAAGACGCTGGCAACATCATTACCCAATATTGGTCTGCCGCACTGATAGGTGCCTTGGTCTCAACAGTGATAGTGTCACGAGTTAAAATCCAACATTTCGTGATGGGGATGATAAGTCTGGCGCTGATCATTACCAGTCTGATTGTGACCACAGACAACTTAGAGTCCATCGGCTATCTGACATACGGTTATGGCTTTGCCTGTGCCGCCTTGTATAACGCCTTCATTGCTTATGGTGTCTCATTTGTCAAAACAGCCAGTAGCCGCAACGTGTCATATATATTGATCAGTGGTAGCGCAGGAGCCATGTTTAGCCCTGCCATCAGCTCACTATTTGAGAGCATCATAGGTCTGCAAAGCGTCATGTATGCAATTCCTGTGATTTATGCCTTAATCATCACAATGCTCGTCATCTCAAACCGGCAGCGAGTAGGCCTAACCGTCCAGACAAATCAGTCTTAATGCTTGATTAACCTCGAAGGCCCCGAACTCGCATTTGGGGCCTATTCGATAAATGCCTTTAGACCTGCTAAGTCGCAAATCACCAAGCCCTCTTTATCGCGTTTAATTAGCCCTTGTTCCTCTAAACTTTTCACGGCTCGACGATACACTCTATCCGTTGTAGCAAAACGCTCAGCCTCTAAGTAACACTTAGTAAATCCCTCTACAGGTTGATCTTTTAGATGTTGATGATAAAGATCATAGGCGATGTTGTACGCGATAGGATAGAGCATTCTGCGAGTCAAAATATCCATAGTATCTTGGTAATCGATGGCAATGGCACCGGCAAAAAATAGTGCAAACCTTGGGGTTTTAAGCAGCGCCTGATGCAACTTATCACCATTAATAATCGCTATTTCTAAAGACTCCTCGGCAATAATGTCGAGTTGGCAAAGGTAATCGGTAAAAAACTCCATTTCACCAAATAACTGAGAGTCACAATTCATAGTGCCAAGCTGAAAACTACGGCCATTTCTTGCTGTGTAGCCCATAGATATTCGCCCTCGAGGCACTAAAATCAGTGCATCAAGCTTCTGGCCTTGCTGCATTAATTTATGCTGAGGAGCGACCGTTTTCGTTTCGCTAATACACTCTCTCATTACGCTTTCGATGGCATCATGCTCCTGTTGCCACATAGACCGAAAGCGACCTTTATCCAGTGGTTTTAGCTGCATAATAGATCCGAAAAATCAAAGTCAATTTGCCCTAACTTACTCTTCATAACGCTCCACGCCACCGTCTATAGATAGAGCAGGCTCACTACCCACCAGATAAAACTCAATTTACGCCTTTCACTTACCACTTTGCAAGACAGGATAAGCGCCATCCAACAGGGGCAAACCAAACTGCGCGACTAGCTTAAGGAGCGACTAGCGTAAAAGATTAAGCCAGCACAGGTCGTCGGTCATAATGGCTCATTCAGACAAAGCTAACTAATGATTGACGATATGACACTATGCCCTTTGTTCTATCAAGCTTTTTAACCTACTATAACTCGCTCCTTTGGGATAAAGGCAGCTGACTGAAATACTAGCATTACAGCTAATGGGTTGGATAAATTTTGCATTAAGCAATATCGGTCAGGTAACGCTAACGACCAAGATTCACAATAGCCTCTCACTTGAACAGAGATGCATATGAACAGAGAAGCTCATCAAACCTATAGTCAACGAATCCAGGCGGTTTGTGACTATATTGGCAAACATCTGGACCAGCCCCTGACGCTGGAACAACTCAGCCAGAAGGCGTACTTCTCCAAGTATCATTTTCATCGCCAGTTTCAGGTGTATACCGGCATAACTTTAGGTAAATACATCAGTCTACTCAGGCTGAAGCGGGCCTCATACCGATTGGTGTTTCATCCGGAGCTCAAGATCACCGACATCGCCCTCGATGCGGGATTTGAGAACGGCGAATCCTTTTCGCGTGCCTTTAAGCAGGTATTTGCCCAGACACCGTCACAATTTAGGTTAACGCCTCAATGGGAGCGATGGAGTCGAGAGTATGCCAAGATGAAACCTATCAGGAGAGAGACAGTGCAAATTAATATTACTGAAAGAGACGACATCAAGGTCGCCGTGCTGGAACACAGAGGCAGCCCGGCCTCACTGAACGACTCGATTCAACAATTTATCAGCTGGCGCAAGCAAAGCGGCGAATCGCCAGTCACCAGCAGCCTGACATTGGGCGTCCCCTTTAACGACCCTAATACTGTGGAACCCGAGGCATTTCATTTCGACATCTGCGGCTCGGTCACGACTGATGTCAAAACCAATGACTATGGGGTGATCACCAAGACGATCCCCGGTGGTCGCTGCGCCGTGATCCGCCACCTGGGACCACACGATCAGATGGACAATAAGATCTATCAATTCTATCGCGATTGGCTACCCCAGAGCGGTGAGGAGCTAAGAGACTTCCCCCTCTACTTCGAGTACCACAACTTCTTCCCCGAAGTGGCGGAGCATGAGCTAATCACCGATATCTATTTCTCGCTAGTCTAAGCTCATTTCAGGACGAGACAATATAACGAAAAAGGCTTCCATTTCTGGAAGCCTCTTCTCTTAATACAGCGAAGAGATAGCTGGGTTTAAACGTTAGGAACCCAGGGTTCAAAGTACTTATGTTTGCTTAGTATCTTAAGTAGCACTTAGCTAGAGCTAGAACGAAAAAGGCTTCCATTTCTGGAAGCCCTTTTTCTTAATTTGATAGAGAGATAGCCAGATTTAAATATTAGGAACCCGGCTATGACTCAAATGCTATATGTTAGATAGCACAAAGCCCGCTAAAAAGCGGGCTTTGTTAATGAGGCTGAGTGATAGCTAGATCTAAACATTAGGAACCCTGGGTTCAAATAATCCCTATGACCAGACTTTAGATAATGGCCAGCCAAAACGAAAAAAGGCTTCCATTTCTGGAAGCCTTTTTTCTTAATGTGGCGGAGAGATAGGGATTTGAACCCTAGACGGGCTATAAACCCGTGCCGGTTTTCAAGACCGGTGCATTCGACCACTCTGCCATCTCTCCGAACGCCGAGAATAGTAAGGAAATGGACTTTAAATGTAAAGCCTAAATTTCACTAACTGAGCAACAAATAATCCATTAAGGCATTTTTCGATGACAAATGCGTTAAAAACAACCTTTTTAGTGATATTTGGGCGCTAAAACACCCATGCCGAGTGTACTTATATGCACAAAATGCCCTTTAAGATTGTCGATGTAAGCCCCCTATAAACATCACCCCTTGGTCAGCAACTGTTGCAACTCGCTGAGTGAGGCCACCTGATAATGTGGTGTGATTCCCTCTGGCGCTGGTTGACTGGCATGGTTTAGCCAACAGGTATCGAATCCGGCATTGATCCCCCCCTGAATATCTGAATGGGGATTATCCCCCACCATCAATACATGCTCTCTGGGTGGATGAGCCATCTGCGACAGCGCGTGCTCAAAAATCGCTACATCGGGTTTAGCCACCCCCACCTCTTCGGAGATCACCACAGGTGAAAAGGCATGCAGCAGGCCGGTACGCTCTAAACGCACCTTCTGAAGATCCGTAAAGCCATTGGTGATGATCCCCATTTGTACCTTGCCATAGAGGGCATCGACCAGCTCTGCAGCACCGGGCAGTAGAGTACAGATATCGGCCATCGCCGTGAGAAAAGCAGCGTTGAGATGCTCGGCAGTCACAGACAGCTTCTCAGCCCAGCGCTCGAAACGGGTCACCTGCAGATGACGGGCACTGATCTTGCCATCTTGATAGTCTACCCAAAGGGGTAAGTTCACTGTTTGATATTCTTGGAAATCGGCAAGGGTGAACTCTACACCGAAGCGCGAAAACATCAGCTGTAATCCTTTAAAGGCATCGAAATGAAACAGAGTTTCATCGGCATCAAACAATATCCACTGGTACTTCATTCTCTCTCCATGGTTATGACCTCAGGACAAGGGGCAGCACTATATCAATGCCAAGCTTAGCTGAGCAAAAATATTTGCTTACGCTTATGGGATAACGCAGCAGGAACCTCTTGGACGGTGAAGCGTCTGATGGTAAGACACTGAATTTTCCAAGGAGTGGTTATGCTAAAAAAAGTGATGCGACAAGTGAAACAACACCGCCAGTTCATTCTTTTTATCGGCCTGATGTTGGTGTTTCGCAGCGCCGTCGCCGACTGGAACCATGTGCCTAGTGGTTCTATGCTGCCCACCATAGTGCAGGGCGACCGCATACTGGTGAATAAAATGGCCTACGATCTGCGCCTTCCCTTCACCCATATCACCTTAGTTAAGCTAGCCGAGCCCGAACGCGGCGACATCATCACCTTCGACTCGGCGGTGTCCGACAAGAAGCTAGTCAAGCGCATCATAGGCCTGCCTGGCGATACTGTGTCGATGCGCAATAATCGCCTCTACCTCAATGGTCAGGCTGTAAACTATGAAGCATCATCGCAAACCGTGACCGACTGGCGAGACGCCTTTAGCGACGAGCGAAAAGCCTTTAGCGATATACAAGAGGCCTTGCCCGGCAAGCCCCACGCCATAAGATTAAATGCTTCCCCCTCAAGGCTGGCAAATTTTGGGCCTGTGACTGTCCCCCAAGGGCACTACCTGACACTTGGGGATAATCGCGACGCCAGCGCCGACTCCCGTGTTATCGGCTTCATCCCGCGCGAAGAGATCACAGGTAAGGCTCACAGGGTGGCTTTTTCAAACGATCCCGAGCACTATTATTGGTTTAGGAACGAGCGCTGGCTAATGCCCATATAGTCACGAAAAAGAATCATCAAAGTGGCAGCTACTCAAGCTTTACGTAGCTGTCACTATTCCAATCATAGACATACTCTACCCCTTGCCATTCGTAAATCGTCCTGCCCTCTTTGATTCTCACCCTAGCATTGGCAGGCAGGCTCTTAATGGCATCACTCTGAGTAAGACTGGTGGTGACTTGCTGCGGCGGTGCAATAGGTTTTGGCTTACGATATTTTCTCGGCTCGAAACGATAAGGGTAACGCCAGCGGTCACGCCAATAGCCATAGTGATTATGACGCCAATAGGGAAAACCAGTGCCTATGCCGATACGCCAGCGCCAAGGGTCATAGTAGCCTCTATCCCAATCGTGACGATATTCCCAACCGGTATTGACGCCGAAATCAGAACTGACATGAAATTGGTTATCTATCTTAAGCGCCCAGGCAGGCATTAGGGTAAGCGGCAACAGGCTCAGCAACAGCGCTCCCTTGACTAACAACAAAGGCCTTATCTTGTGCTTCATATTGCCACCTCGTCTTAAGAACAACATCGACATCTTAGCCTTAATTATAATCCCTGCAAATCTCGCCGCATTAGGGTCGCAAAGCCGATGTAAGCTATTTGGGAATAACGCCCATAAATGGTATAGTGCGCGCCATATCACATTTTTCTTAGCACGAGTATTTCCACATGAGTTTTAAGGATTTACGCAGTTTTATCGATCACCTCGAAACCAATGGCGAACTAAAACGCATCGCTCACCCTGTGGATCCCCATCTGGAGATGACAGAGATTGCCGATCGTGTATTGCGGGCAAAAGGCCCAGCGCTGCTGTTTGAAAATCCTGTCGGAAAGACAATGCCTGTGCTTGCAAACTTGTTTGGCACCCCTAAACGCGTAGCTATGGCTCTGGGCAAAGAAGACCCGCTAGCCCTGCGCGATGTGGGCGAACTGCTGGCCTTCCTCAAGGAGCCCGAGCCACCCCGCGGCTTTAAAGATGCCATCTCCAAGATCCCCATGTTCAAACAAGCCCTGAATATGCCCCCTAAGACGGTGCGCAACGCTCCTTGCCAGGAGGTAGTGATCAGCGGCGATGATGTGGATCTGACCCAATTACCTATTCAGCACTGCTGGCCAGGCGATGTTGCGCCACTGGTCACCTGGGGATTAACCATCACCAAAGGGCCGAGGCAGAAAAGACAAAATCTCGGCATCTACCGCCAACAATTGCTGGGTAAGAACAAGCTGATCATGCGCTGGCTAGATCATCGCGGCGGTGCGCTGGACTTCAAAGACTTTAAGGAACAAAACCCAGGCGAACGCTATCCTGTGGTGGTGGCGCTGGGCGCCGATCCCGTCACCATCTTAGGCGCCGTCACCCCTGTGCCCGACGCCATGAGCGAGTATGCCTTTGCCGGCCTGCTACGCGGTGAACGCACCGAGGTATGTAAGGCACTGACCTGTGATCTAGAGGTACCAGCCACCAGCGAGATCATTCTGGAAGGCTATATTGAACCAGGTGAAATGGCCGAAGAAGGGCCTTATGGCGACCACACGGGTTACTACAACGAAACCGATGAATTCCCGGTCTTTACCGTGACCCATATCAGCCATAGACGCGATGCCATCTACCACAGCACCTATACCGGCAGGCCACCCGATGAGCCAGCTATGTTAGGTGTGGCACTGAACGAAGTGTTCGTGCCTATTCTGCGTAAGCAATACCCGGAGATTGTCGACTTCTATCTGCCACCAGAAGGCTGCTCCTACCGCATGGCGGTGATCTCCATTCGCAAGCAGTATCCTGGGCATGCCAAACGGGTAATGATGGGTGCATGGTCCTTCCTGCGCCAGTTCATGTACACCAAGTTCATCATCATAGTGGATGAGGATGTGAACTGCCGCGACTGGAACGATGTCATCTGGGCTATTACGACCCGGATGGATCCTAAGCGAGATACCGTCATGATAGACAACACTCCTATCGACTATCTGGACTTCGCCTCCCCGGTGGCAGGTCTTGGCTCTAAGATGGGAATGGATGCCACCAACAAGTGGGAAGGGGAAACCGACCGTGAATGGGGTACCCCTATTGTGATGGATGAATCCGTCAAACAACGTGTCGATGAGATCTGGGATGCCTTGGGCATAGATGATGCGCCGACACTATAATCAATATCAGACGTAAACTAATCATCTGAATTTAAAAAACAAATTAAAAAAGTTAACCCTTTGAATACTTGAACAAATTAATCAGGTATTCAAAGGTGCTAAACCTCCACAGAGAGGGTCTGAAAGGAAAACCAATGAACACCATACGCTGTAAAGTTGAACATGTTACCGCCTTTAATGATGCCGTTTATCAGGTAGCATTAACCCCAGAAACCAGCTTCGAATTTCAGGCTGGTCAGTACCTTTGCGTCGTAATGGGTGAAAAAGATAAACGTCCCTTCTCTATCGCCTCGGCGCCAGGCAGCGATCAGATCGAACTGCATATCGGCGCAGCGGTCAGCGAGAGCTACCCGATGCAGGTAGTTGAGCGCTTGCAACAGAGCGAGTATATCGATATCGAGGCTCCGGGCGGCGAAGCCTTCCTGCGTAGCGAAAGCCACAGACCCCGTCTACTGATCGCCGGTGGCACTGGCTTCTCTTACATCAAGAGCATCGTCGAGCAGATGATCGCCTTAGGGCAGAAAGTAGAAACCACTCTCTACTGGGGCTGTCGTAACCAGGACGCCATGTACTACGAATCATTGGCCCGCCAATGGCACCAAGATAACGCTTGGCTGAACTTTGTCCCTGTGGTTGAAGAATCGACACCCGAATGGCAGGGTAAGACAGCCAACCTGCTGGCCCAGATAAAACAGGACTACGTCAGCCTCAACGGCTACGACATCTATATCGCCGGCCGGTTCGACATGGTTGGCGCCGCCCGCGAAGTGTTTCGTGAAATAGGCGTCGAAGAACAGCATCTCTATGGCGATGCCTTCGCCTTTATCAAATAGCAAACTCAATTTAGCCCTGACACTTAGTCAGGGCTAAGCCACTTCTTTAAGCCACGGCCTCCATGCCTTCATTCTCCTCTAGTCGTTCAATCTTGAAATCATAATAGGCATACGCCGCGCTGATAAAGGGACAGACTAAGTTAAAGAAGGCAAAGGGCAGATAGGCGATGGTCGCAACCCCTAGGGTGCTCGCCATGTAGGCACCGCAGGTATTCCAGGGTACCAGAGGGCTGGTGATGGTCGCTGAGTCTTCCAGAGCCCGGCTTAGGTTAACCGGCGCCAGACCATGCTTCTCATACTCGACCTTAAGCATACGACCCGGCAGCAAGATAGCGATAAACTGATCACCTGTGATCAGATTCGCGCCGATACAGCTGGCCAAGGTAGTAATAATCAGACTACCGCTGGATTTTACTAAGCCTAATACCCCTTGCAGTAGACGCTGCAACAGACCGGTTTTTTCCATCACGCCGCCGAAGGCCATGGCGCAGAGGATCAACCAGACGGTGTTGACCATGCTGCTCATGCCGCCACGGCTCAGCAGACTGTCGAGCGTCTTATCTCCCGTATCGGCGGTATAGCCATCAAACATAGCCACCCATATGCCTTTTACTAAGGCGACCATAGTGGGCAGGCTGTCATCGTTGACAAACTTAATCACTCCATCGAACTGAAACAGTGCCGCGCAGATGGCACCGGCCAAAGTCCCCAAGATCACTGTCGGAAAAGCGGGCAACTTCTTGTAGGCCAACACTAAGACCACCAGCAAAGGCAGTAGCATATGCAGGCCAGGATGATACTGAGCTTCGATGCGCGACATGGTCGCGGCCAGATCCGTCACTGCGCCGCTACTGTCACTGTTAAGACCGATAAACAGGAAGCCTATCAATGCCAACAATATGCTGGGCGTAGTGGTCCACACCATATGTCGAATATGGCTAAACAACTCAGTGCCAGCAACGGCTGGTGCCAGGTTAGTGGTGTCAGACATGGGCGACATTTTGTCACCAAAATAGGCACCACTAATAATCGCTCCCGCGGTTATCTCGACGCTGAGCCCCATGGCACCAGCGACGCCAATTAATGCGATACCTAAGGTACCGGCCACCGTCCAGGAACTACCTATACTCAGGGCCACCACGGCGCACAGTAGGCAGGAAGCGGCATAGAAATACTCTGGGTTTAAGATCTTCATGCCATAGAAGATCATGGTGGGCACAGTACCCGATAAGATCCAGGTACCGATCAGCGAGCCGACCGAGAACAGGATCAACAGGGCGCCGGTGGCTAAGGAGACGCTCTTAACGATACCCGCTTCCATCTCCTTCCAGCTGTAGCCGTTTTTCACCCCGATAACCAAGGTAATACAGGCTGCCATGATGAGGGCTATCTGGTTGGCGCCGTAGGAGCTGTCAGACGAGAACAGATACACAGACGCGGTGAGCATGCACACTAAGGCGATGATGGGGATCAAGGCATCGAGAAGCGTCGGCTGCTTGTGTTTACCTATTGGGGCGTTACTCGCATCTCTGCCATGAGAGCCTGGCGACTGCTGATGAGAAGTCATGGTTAGTCCTTATTATAATTATGGTTTTTCCTAATTTTTTACCCCAGGTGTAAATAAGCCAAAGCGGTGTATTCACCACAGGGGCCGAACATAGTTACACATTTTTAACAATTCAGTCCAGACCACAAAGGGCGTTTACTCAGGCTTTAGCCCAGAGATTAAGCATAAGCGAGCGTAACCATTCATCTCATCAGTTAATTACAGCCTAGTTATGCAGGAAAACCACATATCTCTCTATTTCAGCACAAGGTAAAAAACTTCACGCCCTTGCACCTGTTGCTCACGGACATCACCTTTCAATTGGCCGCCCATTAAATTAAAATTGCCGCCATTCAAACTGACACTTAAGGCCAAGCGATGAAACTGACCGCACTCGATCAGCCCCTATACGACCACCTTTACCGCGACATTCACCAGTTCCGCGCAACGTTCGATCTGCCTATCGAAGATGCAAGCACTCTGGATGACCAGGCCGATACACTACACACCTCGCTCGCCATCGAAGAATTGACCGAACTGGCCGAAGCCGACTGCCGCGTTGAACAGGCTGACGCGATTGTCGATTCGGTTTATGTACTCATGGGCCGCCTGGTGCATCTTGGTGCCAAGCAAGTTAATGATCGCCTGGAGATCAGCTATGTGATCGATCTCCTGCTCCACGTGGCCAAGAATCGTGACATCGACTTCATCCGTTGTTGGGACGAGGTGCACTCGAGCAACATGAGTAAGGTTTGCCGTAACGAGCAAGAGCTGGAAGAGACTATCGCTCACTACGCCAAGCAGGGAGTAGAGATTGTCGGCAGCCGCAAGGGCGATTTCATCATCGCCAAATGTGCTAAGGATGTGGAGATGGCCGGTAAAGTCGTGCGCCAGGGTAAGGTGCTCAAATCTGTCTACTACCGCCCTGCCGACCTTAGCAAACTGGTGAGCAACGCATAAACCTAGCGTGAGGTGTCGGCAACTGCCGATGCCTCAATCTGCCCAAGTTAATAGCTTGTTGTTAATTGCATGAAATACAATAATTTGCATTACAAAGGTGTGAACCCTAGCAGCAAGCTTATCTCCTCGGCGTGATCCAGTTAACAGCTAGCCGCATTGACGCTACTCTCGGTGCCACTTAGATGATTGAATAGAGACAAGATGAATTTGATTATCGATTCTGGTTTTTGTCTACTGGCCTGAGGTACTATCTATGACCAAAAATATTAAAGCATTACTTGCCACCACAGCGCTATTCTTTAGCACTCAGGCACTGGCAAATAATGGCTGTGCATTCGATGAAAAGCAGGAAGGCTTTATCGCCACCTGCAGTGAGGAGAAACAGGAAGTGATACTAACCGGCGAAGTTCAAGCCCAAACCTTAGTCACTGAACTAGAAGATTTCGTTCAAGGCTACGCTGAGTATCAGGTCGACACTAAGGCGATCGAACCACTAAAGCAGCTGCAAACACCAACTGAGATTGTGGTCATCATAGGTACCTGGTGCCCTGATTGTCACCGAGAAACCCCACGCTTTATCCGCATCATTGAAGCGCTTAACAACCCTAACATCAAGGTGAGTTACATTGGGGTAGACCGTAAGAAGCAAGACCCTGAAGGTCTGGCGGCCAAGTATGACTTTACCCGCATTCCAACCTTCATCGTTAAGCAAGATGGCAAAGAGATTGGCCGCATCGTTGAGCGTCCGGAGATCTCTTTAGAAGTGGATTTAGCGAAGATCCTTAAGTAATCCCGCTTCATGACATAAAAAAGGCCGCAAATGCGGCCTTTTTGCTACCCATAACGATTAGAAATCGTAACGGATTGATGCACGAACATACCTTGGGCTCTGGAAGCTATCGGCATAACCGTAGCGAATGTTCTTATCGCCACTGTCGAGTTCATACTGCTCATCCACACCGGTAATACCATCGAAGTTGAACAGGTTATACACATTCAACTTGAAGTTCAGGCGTCCCGCAGTTTCAAAGTCCATGGTGTAAGACAGGTTAAGATCTATGTTGTAGACCCAATCTGTGCGTCCCATGCTACCACGCGGTGCTGCTACGCCATCAGCATAGAAAGATGACGCGCCGTACCAGTCACGACCATAACAGGTGCCATCGATGGCAATCGCCTGCACACAATAACCTTGATCCGCTGGATGCACACCAAAGGCATTGATTGGACGGCCAGATTGCAGGTAAGAGTTAAAACCAACACTCAAGTCATCTGTGATGTGATACACACCGTAGAGCTTAAAGTTATGACGTCTGTCGTTTGGCAAATAACCTTCACCGTTATCCATCAACTCAGGGTAATCGAAAGAGGTCGTCCAACCCGGATCCGCCTGCTCGTTATCTGAACGCACCAGGCCTTCAGTGTTACCTTCACTCTTAGACCAGGTATATGAACCGTTTAGGGTAAAGTCTTCAGTCACGTTACCACTAAAGCTAAGCTCAATCGCCTTGTAGGTACGAGTCGCCTCTGGGAAGCCCATCTGATCTGCGGTTACATTAACTGTTTCTTTAACGCCGTCACCATCCACATCATAATTGATCTCAGTACCGATGCCGGGGTTAGTGAGCGTCGGGAACCAACCACCAACGAAGTAGTCTTCGGCGCGGGTCTCACCATTACCTGCATACCAAGAAGAATCATAGTTTTCCTTGATCCACTGGTTCATCCCGTAGTTAAAGGAGACATCTTCAATCGACTGCTTCAGGTCGCGATAGACACCGCGGATCCCCACGGCCCAGTCATCGTTAAGCTGCTGCTGGAAACCCAGGGCAAACTCATCCGAATACATAGACCCCGCCTTGTTGTTAAACAACTGGTCGGCATCGGGTACAGTGCCGTCGGCCACCACGCGGCGAGAGATCTCATCACCTAAGATCGGCGAACCATCGGCATTTACGCCGTTAAGATGACTCACGATATGTGAATCGTAGGCAGCAGACGCCATACGTAGGTTAGTGTTAGGCGATACAGGCTGGAAGTATCGACCATATGAGGCATACAGCTTGCTTGAGCCGTCACCCACCACATCCCATGTCACACCCAGACGCGGTGCAAATTGGCCATCTAGGTCAACATACTTCTCGCCAGAACCTGTAGTATTGCTGAACTCGCTGTAACGCACACCAAGGTTCACTGTCACCGTATCGGTTGCCATCCAGGTGTCTGACACATAGAGGGCGGTGTGTACGTTTTCAGTCTCACTCGCCTTACCCCAGATACGCAGATCCGCGTATTCTGTCCCTTCGGCTAAGCCATAGGCGTTATCGGCACCTGCGGTGTAATACTCATACCAACCGTCGCCGTTCGGTGTGTAGAAATCGGCGATCTCTAAACGCTCGTAGTCATAACCTGCACGCAGGGTATGGTCTCCGACCACCCAGTCAAGGTCGATACGATAAGTGATTCGCTTATCTTCGGTTTCAGAGGAACCATAACCCACCCAGTCACCAAGACGCTGATAGCTGCCAGAGCGGTAATCTTCATAGGTTGATTGATCCAGCGTGCCGGAGTTGTCCTTGGTCGATTGTGTGATCTCACCATACATAGCCGACAAGGTCACATCGTCACTCAGATAACCCGTGTATTGCGCGTTCCAGCCGATGCCTCCGTAGGTGCTTTCGGTCAGACCAATCGCTTCTCCGCGGCTACCATCTTCTGCGCGGCGATACTGAGTACTGGCATAATCCCCTTCGTTACTAAAAGCCATTACACCAAGGGAGTGATCTTCATGGATAAACCAATCGACCTTAGTAAACCAGCGGTTGGTATCCCACTCTTTATCACGCAGCGTGGTCTCACTATAGGCTGTCTCTTCCTCACCATAGGGATTCCACAGGCCGTAGAAAAACAACTTATCCTCAACAATCGCACCTGACGCCCAAAGGTTATATTCGGTTTCCTGCCAATAGGCATCAGATACCTTTTCTATGCTACCGTCATCTTTCATACGTGGCATAGGCTCGGCCAGAGCATCAGGGGCAATTTCGGCCTTGGCACCAAACGTCCACTCGTTGTCACCCGACTTAGACACCAAGTTGACTACACCACCGATGAATCGGCCATATTCTGCCGACACACCACCGGTTTGTACCTCAGTTTGCGCAATGGCTTCCCAAGGCAGATCGATATCGCCCATGCCCTTACGCAGATCGGTAATGTTTAAACCATTCAAGTAGTAGCCATTCTCCGCCACCGACGAACCGGCAATGGCCACGCCGCCAAAACCGTTATCACCCGCTACCGCACCTGGGGTTAAGAGGGCAATTGAGGTTGAGTCTAACTCAACTGGCAGCTGATTCAGCTCCTCGATTGAGATCACCTGAGAGTTGGTGGTGCTTGAGGTATCCACACGGCTAATACGTGCACCTGTGACCGCGATGCGTTCCACTTCACTGTTCTGTGCATCTAGCGCCACATCAAAGGTCAGGGCATTACCCACAGTCACAGCCACATGCTGCTCTTGTACCTGGTAGAAGCCATCTTTAACAATAGTGATGGTGTAATTACCAATTGGCAGGCCTTTCAATGAGAAGCTACCATTGGCGCCTGTGGTCGTCTCCTTCACTATCCCTTTGCTTTCGTGTCTGATGATCACCTTGGCATTGTTGACATCGGCGCCAACAGAACTGGTGATATGCCCTTTGATCGTACCGAAGCCATCGGCCGCCATAACTGCAGGCGTAGATAGCATTAGCACCGAGCCTACAGCGATTGCCGCTAGGGTCATTCTCGGCGCAAAACGCTTACTCGCGTTACTTCCTGACATAAGTTTTATCTCCCTTCTCTTTATTATTTTGCAGACGTCCAAGGCAATTAATTGTGGGGTTTATGGGTACAGTCCCTGAACGCAACAAAAACATAACACAGAATACATATTTTATACAATCTCCAATATACAAATGTATTTAGAGAAAGTAATCGGCAAGATAGAGAGAGAAGAATTAATATAAGCTGCTGAAAATTAATATTTTACTGGATAGCGATGGGGGGGGGTATACGGCTAAAGTAAGATCACCAAGGTTTAAACAGATGTCAGGAATTGTCGAATAAAACTTAATGCTCTGCCCGCACTCGCTGGGCAAGTTGATGTAACACACCTTCTCTTAGCGCGCCGCCAGAGAGATTTAACGACTGAATGTCGAGCAGGTTAAATAGGGCTGACAAGATGGCAAGTCCAGCGGCAAAAGTGGGAGCCCGTTCGCTATGCAGGCCGCGAATGTCGCGCATGCTGACATCGGTTTGCGCTAACACTTCTTCCCTGAGCTGACCTAGCACCTGGGGAGTAATGGTGGCTGACAAGCCACGATCATTAAGCAGTTCAACCACAGATTGTACCGTGCCTGAGGCACCGACGACACCATGCCAGCCATAATCGGTCAGTTGCTTACGATAGTCGCCCAACGCCGCTTCGACCTGGCCTTGCGCCGCATCGAAATCCAGTTGCTGAAAGGGAAAGCTGTTGAAAAACTTGTCATTAAAGGTGACACAGCCCATGGGCAGACTGGTCTTTAGCAGCACCTTACTGCCATCACCTATGATGAACTCGGTACTGGCACCGCCGATATCGATCACTAAACGTCGCCCCTCCCCCTGGGTGGTGGCAACCATCCCCTGGTAGATAAGCTCTGCTTCGCGCAGACCAGAGATGATCTCTATAGGTTGACCGAGTATAGGTAATGCAGCATCGCAAAAGGCTTTTGCGTTGCTAATACTGCGCAGGGTTGCCGTAGCGATAACGGCAATATTGTCTCGACTGACCCCTTCATGATCTAGCATCTGCGAGAACATCTGCAGACAATCCAGACCACGTTCAAACACCTCGGGGCAGAGCACGCCGTCGGCACCTATGCCTTCGGCAAGGCGCACCTTACGCTTATACTTGGCCACTACTTTTGGCTTGCCGGCATAGGTTTTCGCCACCAGCATATTGAAACTATTCGAGCCTAATGTAATGGCCGCATATAAGGAGCTGACGCCGTTGTGCTTCATTAACTGTGTCTACGCGTCCTATCATGGCGTCTTGGGCGTGCGCCCGGACGACCACCTTGGGGTTTACCGCTACCAGAGCGCCCGGCAGGACGTGGGGCATGCTTACGATGAATACGCACCGGTGGTGGAATATCATCGAGCAGCGCCTCGCTGTCGTAGTTGGTCACAGGAATGCTATGTTGAATATAACTCTCGATAGCCGGCAGGTTGAGGGCGTACTCTTCACAAGCGAAACTGATAGAGACCCCTTTTTGACCTGCACGTCCGGTACGACCGATACGGTGTACATAATCTTCGCAATCATCTGGAAGATCATAGTTGTAAACGTGCGACACATCAGAAATATGTAATCCACGCGCCGCAACATCGGTTGCCACTAAGATATCTAAATCGCCAGAGGTGAACTGCTCAAGAATGCGAATACGCTTCTTCTGTGGCACATCACCAGTAAGCAAACCAACGCGATGACCGTCACCTTCTAGATGCGCCCATAGATTTTCGCAGCTGTGCTTAGTGTTAGAGAATACAATCGCTTTTTCAGGCCAATCTTCTTCAATCAAGGTCAGCAGCAAGCGCATCTTCTCTTCCTGTGAAGGATAGAAGATCTCTTCAGTAATATTTTTCGAGGTTTTTTCGCTTGGGGCAATTTCCACTTTCTCAGGATCATTCATATGATCATAAGCCAGCTCCTGCACCTTCATCGATAAAGTTGCCGAGAACAACATGTTCAAACGCGCATTGGCATCTGGCATACGTCTGAAAAGGAAGCGAATATCTTTGATAAAGCCAAGATCGAACATGCGATCGGCCTCATCTAATACCACTGCCTGAATGGTATTGAGGTTAATGACCCCCTGGCGCACGTAATCTATGATACGTCCCGTGGTACCAATCAAGATATCAACGCCTTTATCTAACACCTTGCGCTGCACATCGTAGCTCTCGCCACCATAGACAATACCCACCTTAAGGCCGGTATGTTTTGCCAGTAAATTAGCGTCCTTGGCGATCTGAATGGCCAGTTCGCGAGTCGGCGCCATCACTATGGCTCTAGGCTGATTAGTTTGACGTCCCTCAGGGATCGGAGTGGTTAGCAGATGATTGAAAGTAGCGACCAGAAAAGCCAGAGTTTTACCTGTACCTGTCTGAGCTTGACCTGCGATATCTTTATGCTGGAGTAAAATCGGTAATGATAATGCCTGGATAGGCGTGCAATATTCAAAGCCGCTTTCGATTAGTGCCTGTTGTATCTCTGGGTGTAGAGAAAAGTCGGCAAACTTTTGATTTGTTAAATGTGTTTCGCTCATAGCGCAAGCATACCAGTTAGGGTTGCAATAAGGAACTCGATCGTTTGAAATAACGGCTAATAAAAAAAGACCGTTGAAAGCCGCGAATAACTCTTGAAAAGCGAATTTCAGACCCAATATACAGCTTAAGCCATTAACAAACCAGCAATGGCAACCTAACTGGAGAACATCATGAGCGATAAAATTATTACCTTAAGCGACGACAGCTTTGAAAACGACGTTTTAAAATCAGACCTCCCAGTCCTTGTTGATTTCTGGGCTGAATGGTGTGGCCCTTGTAAAATGATTGCGCCAATCCTAGATGACGTTGCAGACGAGTACGCAGGCAAGGTAACTATCGCTAAGCTAAACGTGGATCAAAACAACGCTTCACCGGCTAAATACGGTGTACGTGGTATCCCAACACTACTTATCTTCAAAAACGGTGAGCTAGCCGACACTAAAGTGGGCGCGCTTTCTAAGACTCAACTAAAAGAGTTCCTCGACGCACAACTATAATGCCTCGACCACTATGACATTTTTGTCATAGAAAGTGATTCTCGACACAGCTTAACCAAGTAATTGTGTCGAGGGTCGCTAAATTTCTAGACGCCTCGCTTCGATAGTGCTACTTTAATAACCAGAAACTTTCTCATTAACCACACCTCGCTATTTCGATTAATATCCAAACAACTTTAATTGCTATTAGTCTATAGATAGCTTTGTCTCGCAATATACAAGACCCACCACAATGAATTTATCAGAATTAAAAGAGAAGTCGATTTCGGACCTGGTCATCCTGGCTCAGGAAATGAAAATCGATAACATGGCCCGAGCCCGCAAACAGGACATTATTTTCGCAATCCTTAAAGCCCACGCCAAAAGCGGTGAAGATATTTTCGGTGGCGGGGTATTAGAAATCCTGCAAGACGGTTTTGGTTTCCTGCGAAGTGCAGACGGTTCTTACCTAGCGGGACCAGATGATATTTATGTTTCACCGAGTCAGATTCGCCGCTTCAACATGCGCACCGGTGATACCATTTTCGGTAAAATCCGTCCCCCTAAAGAAGGCGAGCGATATTTCGCACTACTGAAAGTCAACGAAGTTAACTTCGACAAACCCGAAAACTCCCGCAGCAAAATCCTCTTCGAAAACTTAACCCCACTTCATGCAGAAGAACGTATCCGTATGGAACGTGGTAACGGTTCAACCGAAGATATTACCGCCCGTATTCTCGACCTCTGTTCACCTATAGGTAAGGGACAGCGTGGCCTAATCGTCGCGCCACCAAAGGCCGGTAAGACCCTGCTGCTACAAAACATTGCTCAAAGCATCACCTACAACAACCCAGAAGTTGTGCTCATGGTGTTGCTAATCGACGAACGTCCTGAAGAAGTGACCGAGATGCAGCGTCTGGTGAAAGGTGAAGTTGTTGCCTCAACCTTCGACGAGCCTGCAAGCCGTCACGTACAGGTTGCCGAAATGGTGATCGAGAAGGCCAAGCGTCTGGTTGAACACAAGAAAGATGTGGTGATCCTGCTGGACTCTATTACCCGTCTGGCTCGTGCCTACAACACAGTGATCCCTTCATCTGGTAAGGTTCTTACCGGTGGTGTGGATGCTAACGCCCTACATCGTCCTAAGCGCTTCTTCGGCGCAGCACGTAACATCGAGCACGGCGGCAGCTTAACCATTATCGCCACCGCACTGGTTGATACAGGCTCTAAGATGGATGAAGTGATCTACGAAGAGTTTAAGGGTACGGGTAACCAGGAACTTCACCTGTCTCGTAAGGCCGCCGAAAAGCGTGTCTTCCCGGCCATCGACTTCAACCGCTCAGGTACACGTCGCGAAGAGAAGCTGACCACACCGGAAGAGCTACAGAAGATGTGGATCCTGCGTAAGATCCTCAACCCTATGGATGAAGTCAGCGGCATGGAATTCCTCATCGACAAACTAGCCATGACCAAGACCAATGAAGAGTTCTTTACCGCGATGAAACGCGCGAAGTCATAAAGACATATTCAGAATAAAAAAAGCCGCTTAATGCGGCTTTTTTTATAGCGCTGCCCCAAAAGTCTTGAGCCTTTGCTGACAGCGGCGCCGCAAGTCATCTCGCAGGGCCAGCACTACAGGCGTCACATGTTGCCGGCCAGGGCACACCAGATACAGGTCGGCACTCTCGCCACTATATTGTCTCATTAGCGGCACCAAGGCCCCCGCGGCCAAATCCTCAGCCAGATCCAGCGAGGACTTATAGACGATCCCCTTACCCGCCAACGCCCATTTACGTGCCACCTCGGCATCGTTACAAGTCCGGTTACCCGATACCTGCACCTTATGAGTCTCTCCATCCTTATAGAAACACCATTGATCATGGGTTCGTTCATCTAACATAAAGAACAAGCAGTTATGATGTTCCAGATCCCTAAGGCTCTCTGGGCGACCATGGGCCTTAAGATACTCAGGCGAGGCACATAAGATACGCTCTGCAGCACAGATTTTAAAGGCGACCAGGCTCGAATCTTTGGGCGTACCGCTACGCAGCGCCACATCTATCTTGTCATGATAAAAGTTAGTCAGACTGTCTGCGAGATGCAGCCTTAGCTGTAACCTGGGGTATTCATCCATCAAGCTGTCCAGCCAGGGCAAGATAAAGTTACGCCCGGCATCAGAAGGAAGCGCTATGCTAAGCTTGCCGGCGATCTGCGACTTGGCAGAAGCAAGGGCTTGCTCCCCTAACCTAAGATCCTCCAGCGCACGGCGACAATAACTAAGGTAGCGCTCACCCGCATCCGTCAGCCGCAGGCTTCGGGTGCTACGAATAAAAAGCACTGTATCTAGCTCCTTCTCCAACCGTTTCAGCCCAGCACTGGCCACCGCCGCAGAGATCTCCAACTCCACCGCTGCCGCGGTCAAACTGCCACAGTCGGCAACTCGCACAAATAACAATAGATCATTAACTTGCATCGCCACATTCCCGCCGTCTCAGGCGTTCTCTGTCTGTGTCCCCAATTAAGCATAGACTGGTCAAAAACCTTACTTTTATCAAAATATTTTTGATAAAAGTAAGTAAATGGCAATAAAAAAGCCTGCTTAGCAGGCTTTTTAACAGAGGTTGGCACAAATGGCTTAGCACTATCGTACTTATACTAGCGCGGTCGCCATCTTGCGTCTGAGATAGGCAATCTGCTGCATATGTGGCAGATCTTTAGGGCAGTTGTCCTGACAGCCCAGCAGCGTCATACAACCAAACACCCCATCCTGATTACCAATCACATGGTAGAAATCTTCTACGCTACGGGCGTCACGGCTGTCGAGCTCGAAACGGGCAATCTTCATCATACCCACAGCACCGACAAAGGTGTCGCGCATCTGCTTAGTGGCACAGGCCGACACACACACGCCACATTCGACACAGCGCTCCAACTCATAAAGTTTAGCGGCCTCTTCTGGCGCCATAGGCGCCTCGATACGATGAATATCCACCTCGTCGCTTCTCGGATGCAGCCAAAGCTTGAGACGCTCCGCCAGCTCGCGCATAAACTTACCGGTATTGACCGACAGGTCGCCGATCAGCTCGAAGCCAGGCAGGGGCATTAAAGTGATCTCACCCTTAGGATATTTACTGGTCAGCGTACGGCAGGCCAAGGTCGGATAACCATTAATCACCATGGCGCAGCTGCCGCAGATCCCGGCGCGGCAAACGAAATCGAACTGCAAAGAGGGGTCTTGCTGCTCCCGCAACATATTCAGCGCAATAAAGACTGTCATGCCCGGCGCCTCTTCCAGCTGATACTTGACCATCTTGGGCTTATCGTCTGGCACCTGAGGGTCATAACGAAAGATATTAAAAGTTAGTGTACGGCCCTGACTCATTTGCTTTCTTCTCCAAGCTGCTTGCTAGTTCCGAGCGGCTTATCATGCAAACGCTCATTCTTCTCTCTAAGGGATTCTGGTACTTCAAATGGCATCAAGGCGTGCTGACGCTCATAGCGATCGGCGTTATCACCCAGGCTACTGAGGATCTCGACGATCTCTTTTTCACGCTTCTCGGTATCGGGATGCGCAATCGCGTTATTGATGCCATAACCGCGATAGCCAGGTGGCAGCTCCATCTTCATCACATCCAGCTGCTCATAATCCAGCTTTGGCCGCGTCGCATCAACGCTTGGCCAGGAGGAGAGCGTGCGGTTAAGCCACTCTTTATCGTTACGCTGAGGATAATCCTCACGGGCATGGGCACCACGACTCTCGGTGCGGGCCTCGGCGCCACAGGCAACGGTTAACGCTACCTTCAGCATGCGCTTAACCCTAAGGGCTTCCACCAGCTCTGGATTGGCATGACGCTTCTTACACTTAAGGCCAAGGTTGCGCGAGCGAATAAGCAGCGCCTCTAACTCTTCAACCGCCTTTGTCAGCTCAGGGCCATTGCGGAAGATCCCCACATAATCCATCATAATACGCTGCATCTCACGCTTGATCTCAAATGCAGATTCAGTGCCCTGCCCCTCGACCAGGCCATCGATTTCATCACGCACCTGAGCCACGAAACGCTCAGCAAGTGAGGTATCTATCTCAAGCGTATTCTCTTCACAGAAGTCGGCCACATACTTACCAATAATCATGCCGCCAACAACTGTTTCCGCCAGCGAGTTGCCCCCCAGACGGTTAAAACCGTGCATATCCCAACAGGCCGCTTCGCCTACGCTAAACAGACCCTTTAGCTGCGGGCTCTGCCCCTTGGCATCGGTACGAATACCGCCCATAGAGTAGTGCTGGGTCGGACGCACGGGGATCCAATCTTTCGCTGGATCTATGCCTAAGAAGTTCTCGCAGATCTCTTTGACTTCACGCAGGTTAGTTTCCACGTGTTTGCGACCAAGCAGGGTAATATCCAGCCATAGGTGTGGACCATAAGGGCTATCGACCCCTTTACCTTTACGCATATGCTCAGTCATGCGGCGAGACACCACATCACGCGAGGCCAATTCCTTCTTCTCCGGCTCATAGTCTGGCATGAAACGGTGGCCATCTTTGTCTCTGAGCAAGCCGCCGTCACCACGGCAACCTTCGGTAGTCAGAATCCCCACAGGCACAATCGCCGTTGGGTGAAACTGCACCGCTTCCATATTCCCCAGTGTCGCCACGCCAGTTTCCAGCGCCAACGCCTGCCCTATTCCTTCGCAGATGATCGCGTTGGTGGAGACCTCATAAATACGGCCATAACCGCCGGTAGCAATAGTGGTCGACTTAGCAACATAGGCACGCAGTTCACCTGTGATCAAACATCTGGCCACGACTCCATGACAACGCTTGCCATCGTGGATCAGTGCCAGCGCCTCAACCCTTTCATGTACCGGGATATCGAGAGAGATCGCCTTGTTGTCGACGGCGTAGAGCAGCGAGTGGCCGGTGCCGTCTGCGGTATAACAGGTGCGCCACTTCTTGGTGCCGCCAAAATCACGGGCGTTGATCAGACCATGAGCCTCTTCTGCCTCTTCGATGGTGACCTTCTCGGCATTAACAACCACCTGACGAGGCCCCTTGGTGACACGTGTCCAGGGCACGCCCCAGTTGGCCAGCTCACGCACCGCTTTAGGGGCGCAGTGTGCAAACATGCGCGCCACTTCCTGATCACAGCCCCAGTCCGATCCCTTTACCGTATCTTGGAAATGTACGTCCTCATCATCTCCCATGCCTTTAACGGTATTCCCCAGACTGGCCTGCATGCCTCCCTGGGCCGCGGCCGAATGCGAACGCTTGGCGGGGATCAGCGATAGTACCAGGGTATCCAAGCCGCGCTCTTTCGACGCGATGGCGACCCTTAGTCCGGCCAACCCGGCACCAACGACTAGAGAATCGGTATATATCAGTTTCACACTTGCTCCTTACGAGGGATGAGAGATCACATTACTTTCAAATCGATTAACTGGCGTAGGGCAGGAAGGCCAGCAAAGAGGCCAAACCAATTACCACAAACACCACACTCACTATGGTTTTTATTTTTCTAATTCGGGCGCGGGCGTCGATGGCTCGTCTAGCCCCCCATTTAATGGCCACGCGATAGATGCCAATGGCGGCATGCAATTCGACACACAAGAGCAGAGGCAGATAGACCATCCACACCCCTTGATTCCAGATGCGATCGGCACTACCCACAGGGCCTATGGTTTCAGGCGCACTACCAATTAACCATAAATGCACAGGCAACAACAAAAAAATGCCCACACCTGTGATCGCCTGCCATACCCATAACTTGGTATCGTCATGGTGGATCACGCTCATCTGCTTTCTGAGTGCCCTTTGTTGCTGCAAGTTCAGCGGCATCTTATGTATGGCGACCAACACATGAAGCAGAGCCAATAGCGCCACTATGATGGCAATGACCGACACCACCCAGGGATAGCCATGACCGTCAGCACTTAGGAAACTCAACTCCATGGTACGGGCCACAAAAGTCATGGCATCGGCACCAAGCAGAATAGATGACACTAAAATCAGATGCGTCCATAGAAACAGGGCTAAGATGACACCGGTAACACTCTGACTCATATCGAGCCAACCGCTTACATTATTATTTTTCTTTGTCAGCGACATAGGCACTCCTGTGAATAGTGGGAAAGGGGCGTGACTTACTAAATAGACAAACGCTAGCCTTAATGTCGCTCACAAACCCAACAAAAACCGTGAGATAGATCAAAACACAATCCGATATTTTATAAATTGCTAATCTACCTAGGGCTTACACAGTTATGGCACAAATGGTGTAACTGGCAAGGTCAGTGATTGACCTATCATGATATAAGAAACCAGACTCAATATACCTAGGGTCATCAGGTAAACAATCAATACTTTAACCGCCTTTCTTAACCCCTTACGCTGACGAACGAGTCCCCATTTCACCGCTACGCGGTACAGGCCTATCATGGCGTGGATCACTACTGCTGGTAACAACAACGCATAAAGTAGCCAGGCATTAGCATGATAAACACGCTCCGCCGACAGATGCGGACCAATCTCTGGATTGGTGATCATGGTAAAAATATGCACCGGCGCCAGGAAAAACAGAATAAACCCGGTCACCAACTGCCAGAACCAGGCATGGCTGTCTTTATGTTTGATCCCCTGCATATGATTGCGCAGCGCTCGCCATTGGCCGAGTTGTGCCGGGAAGCGACGTAATGCCACCGCCGCATGCAACATCACCACCAGCATGATAAAGATGGAGAACACCTTAGTGACGATAGGCATGCCGTGACCTGTGCTACTAAACATGCCACCTTCGAGAAATTGCACTACGTGATAGAAGGTCTCTTTACCAAAGAGAATGCTCGACTCAAAATGCAAATGCGCCAATAAAAAACAACCCAGCAAAATGCCGGTGGCACTCTGTATTTTATCGGCCTTAGCTGACCAGGGACTGCCCAAAGCAGCGTAATGAGTGTGGTGATATTGCAAGCTTTTAACCTTCATGATCTTTCTGCGCCTAGTGTCGGGATCTACACCATACCAACAAGAATTGAGCTGCCTACCAATAAGCCTAAAAAGCGTGAGACAACTCACCCAGGCATAGCAAAACATTTGATACCGATCACAAACAATCACCCAAGACAAAACAAAGGTAAAACCAATTAGCCAATATTAATCAATGATTTAAACAGTTATTTCAAACAATACAATCAATACAAAAACCGTCAGATTAACCGATTGAATTTAGTCGCTAAATCCCAGTTTGTTAGTTTAAGTGCAGATTCCTCGGTCTTTGTACAATGCTTGGTTTACAATAAGGCCATTATTGAACTTATATTGACCTTAGAGAGAAGATCCCATGGCCTGGATCCAGTTAAAGATAGACACAGATAACCAACACGCCGAGCAACTCAGCGACATGCTGATGGAGCTGGGCTCACTGTCGATCACCTATGAAGATGGTAAGGACACCCCAATCTACGAGCCTAACCTAGGTGAAACCCCGTTGTGGAGCCACACAGTGATCACCGCTCTGTTTGAGGCAGATTATGATCTGGCGCCCGTGGTTGAGATGCTCAAGCTACAGCCTTATTTAGGTGCAGACTTTAGCCATAAGATAGAGCAGGTCGAAGACAAGGATTGGGAAAGAGAGTGGATGGACAACTTTCACCCTATTCAATTTGGCCGTCGCCTATGGATCTGCCCAAGCTGGCGAGAAGTCCCAGACCCACAAGCCGTCAACGTAATGTTAGACCCAGGCCTCGCCTTCGGCACCGGCACACACCCAACTACGGCGCTGTGTTTAGAATGGCTAGATGGACTCGATCTTGAAGGCAAAGAAGCGATCGATTTCGGTTGCGGTTCAGGCATTCTCGCCGTCGCTGCGCTTAAACTGGGGGCCTCAAAAGTCACCGGTATTGATATCGACTATCAGGCTATCGAAGCCTCTAAGGCTAATGCCGAACGCAACCAGGTCGCCGATAAGCTGGCACTCTATCTACCCGAAGATCAGCCAGCCGACCTCAAGGCCGAAGTATTAGTAGCCAACATACTCGCAGGTCCGCTGCGCGAACTGGCACCTCTGATTGCCGAAAAGGTACAGCCAGGTGGCTTACTGGCACTCTCGGGTCTGCTCAAGGAGCAAGCCGACGAGATCAGCCAGCATTATGCCCAGTGGTTTGACATGGACGCACCAGTTCACAAAGAGGATTGGAGCCGCTTGACAGGCACACGTAAATAGCGGTAAAAGCCAGCGGCCGCAAGGCCGCCACAGACTTCTCAGCTTACAAAAGTCAAGTAAAAAAGTTGCTCTCAGGTCATTTATTGACCTTTTCACAGGCTTGAAAAAGGCGTACTATAGCGCCCCTTTGAAGCGCAAGGTGTGATGATAAATGCAAATTGGACCCTATCAACTGAAGAATCAGCTGATCGTGGCTCCCATGGCAGGAGTCACAGACCAACCCTTCCGAAATCTCTGCCTACGCTATGGCGCCGCCTTAGCCGTATCAGAGATGCTTTCGTCTAATCCCGAGGTTTGGGATACCGACAAGAGCCGACAGCGCATGGCACACGCTGGTGAAGATGGGATTCGCTCAGTACAAATTGCAGGTGCCGACCCCGATATGATGGCCCATGCCGCCGTTGTTAACGTACAACAGGGCGCGCAGATCATCGATATCAACATGGGATGTCCTGCAAAGAAAGTGAATAAGAAGCTGGCAGGTTCAGCACTACTGCAGCAACCAGAGCAAGTAAAAGCGATTTTACAGGCTGTTGTTGCCGCTGTGGATGTGCCTGTGACCCTGAAGATTCGCACAGGTTGGGCGCCTGAACACAGAAATGGCGTTCAGATAGCCCAAATTGCACAAGATTGTGGCATTGCCTCACTCGCGGTCCATGGCCGTACGAGACAGTGCATGTACAAAGGCGAAGCCGAGTACGACACGATTCGCGCGATAAAACAGAATGTCTCTATTCCTGTTGTGGCAAATGGCGATATCTGTACCCCAGAGAAGGCACGCTTCGTGCTGGAACATACAGGTGCAGATGCCGTGATGATAGGAAGAGGTGCTCAAGGACGACCTTGGCTATTCAGAGAGATCCAACATTACTTGGAAACAGGTAAAAAGCTAGCGCCCATTGAAGTGGACGAAAAGCGTCAGGTGATGCTGGAACACCTCAAAAACTTATATGCATTGTACGGCGAGTACAAAGGGTTACGTATCGCCAGAAAGCATGTTGGATGGTATCTGGACCAAGAAGCGCAGAAACCTTTCAGAGCCGACTTCAATCGGCTGGAAACTGTTGAAGAACAACGTTCCATGTTGGAGCGTTATTTTGATGAATTAGTAAAGAATTAATAAAGAGCAGAATACGAATGTTTGATCAGACAACTCAACCAGAAGCTCATCAGCTTACCGTAGGCAAAATCGAAACCGCTAACGGCACTATCAAGCCTCAGTTACTGCGTGACGCTGTTAAGCGCGCCGTAACTAACTTTTTCGCTCAAATGGACGGCCAGGAAGCCGAAGAAGTTTACGAAATGGTGTTATGTGAAGTTGAAGCACCTCTACTAGATATCATCATGCAGCACACCCGTGGCAACCAAACTCGCGCAGCCAACATGCTAGGTATCAACCGTGGTACCCTGCGCAAGAAATTGAAAAAATATGGCATGAACTAAAACTAACGTTTTAGCATGTTGTATTAAAACGGGTTTCTCAGCAATGGGAAGCCCGTTTTGCTTTCTAGCTTCCCCCATCCCAGCGCTACCGTCCGCACATATCCTGGCACTTGGCACCTCTTCAGCTTCGGCTAATTTTCATTTTGTACACTAGCAAACCTTGTGATGCATGCTAGGGATATTTAGCTCACTTGTTACAAGGCAGGCGACAAGTTATCCCACCCAAGGCATATGAAAATCACTCGCAATAATTACTAAAAAAATGAAACACCTCCCACATAGAGACAATTATGCTAACTAAAAAAACTCTTTTACCGTCTGTACTATGCCTTAGCCTACTCAATATTGGGGCTGCAAATGCTGAAACCTTTCAGTTTATCGACCATCAGCCTGAAACAGTCGACACCTTAGTCGCTTTTCAAGCGGGTGAACACACCTCCCCTCAACTCGCACAGCTTAATGATCTGTCTAAGCAACAGATTGCCAATGCATTAGCACTGCAAGGTTTTACCGGCGAGGCAAAACAACTCGTTGAAATTTTATCGCCACACGGTATTAAGGCTAAACGCTTACTTGTGGTTGGTGTTGGTGAAGCAAAGCAGCCTAGTGACATCAATAAACTCGGCGCAGAGATCACCGCTCACTTGCGCAGCACTGATAATGAGAATATCCACCTACTGACAACAGGCATAAGCAATGGCATGAGCAACGCCAATTTCGCCGCCGAGCTGGCTCACGGAATTAACCTACGAGCTTATCAGTTCGATAAATATCTCACCGAGAAAAAGCCTGCCGAAAAGCATTACACGGTAAGCGTTGCCAACCCTAGCGCAGCGACTGATAGATACCAGCAACTCGCCGCCATTGAAAAAGGGGTGTTTCTAGCACGTGACCTCACCTCTGAGGTGCCAAGTGCTATGACGCCAGTCGATTTTGCCAACGCTGCAAAAGAACTCAAAAAATTAGGGGTCAAGATCACCATCTTAGATGCCAAGCAAATTGAAAAATTAGGCATGGGTGCACTCCATGCAGTTGGTCGAGGCTCACAAGCGGGATCGCGCTTAGTCATTGCCCATTGGCAGGGTAATAGCGATGCGCCTATCGCATTAGTCGGCAAAGGCATCACCTTCGATTCTGGCGGCTACAACATCAAAGCGACCGGCGACTCCATATCTCGCATGAAATCTGACATGGCAGGCGCAGCAGCGGTACTCGGCACGATTAAGGCGATGGCGCTGCAAAAAGCGAAAGCCAATGTGGTCGGCGTGATGCCTATGGCGGCAAACATGGTTTCAGATACCGCTTTTGCCCCGGGTGATGTACTGATGACGGCTGAAGGACTCAGTGTAGAAGTGCTCAACACAGATGCCGAAGGACGACTCATCCTTGCGGACGGCATGTGGTACGCGCGAAAACACTACCAACCTAAAGTGATGGTAGATATTGCCACCTTAACAGGCTCAAAAGTAAGGGCATTAGGGAAACGTTATACCGCGGTATTTAGTGACGATGACACTTTAGTCGATGAGTTAACCTTCTCAGGAAGCGCCGTTGATGAAAAGCTATGGCGATTGCCTTTGGCCTATGAAGATCTGTTAAAGAGCCCGATTGCCGATCTCAAAAATGCGGGCTATGGCGGCCCCGACGCGACCACTGCGGCTGTGTTCTTAAAACAATTTAGCGGCGAGACCAAATGGGCACACCTTGATATTGCGGGTAGCGCACTCGCAGCCAAAGATGAAGGCATTACGCCCGCTGGCGGCACCGGCCATGGCGTGCGTCTATTAAGCCACTGGATCATGAGTCAATCTCAGTAAGCTTTAGCCATAACGTTAACCCTTACTAAGACTCATAGAAAAGCCCTACATTGTAGGGCTTTTCTTTATCAAGCTTTAAGCTAGCATTTTCAGTGCCTAACCTCTAGCATCGCTCACTTGCCTATGACGAGTGTGCTTACTCTCACTGCGCTGGTGCCCCATGCGATACAAGATAGGTATCAGCACTAAGTTAAGTCGTGGCGGTTCAGACCGCACACGCTAAGCGCAACATTTGACTCTACCTAGATTGAGATATTTTATGGAGAAAAGTGTGATTACCCGAGCATTTTACTCAGGTAATTATTGAGGCGAACAAAATACGTAAATAACATGCAGCTTTAAGCAGTCACTTAAACTCATGCAAATATCGGAGCACCACATGCCTCAAACTAAAGAACACCTACTTGCCTCTCGCGTTGGCGAAATTGTTGCAAATGATTTTCGCAGTGCACATCTGTTCAGCCAGTTTGGTATCGATTTTTGCTGTGGGGGCGGGATATCTCTAGAGCGCGCAATTAAGCGCTTTGACGTCGATGAAGCGCAACTCATTGAAGCATTAATGGCACTCGGAATCGAAGGTGAGAAGCAGCAAGGTTTAGATCAGTTACCTTTATCAGAACTGCTCGACTACATCGAAGCGACCCATCACAGTTTTGTCAGAGAAAAAGCACCACTATTAATTGAATATAGCCAGAAGATGGTGCGTGCCCATGGCGAGCATTATGACGAAATTAAACCTTTCGCAGGTTGGATACGCGCACTGATCGAAGATCTTATGCCCCATCTGATGAAAGAGGAGCAGATCCTCTTTCCAGCCATTCGCGCTATGGCAAATGGTGAACAGGTCAACGGTTGCTTCGGTCATATCGGTAATCCGATCAACGCCATGGAACATGAGCATGACCAAGCGAGTGAAATTATTGAGCGCCTAAGAACCCTCACCAACGACTTTACGCCGCCAGCACATGCCTGCACCACCTGGCGTATCTGTTACGCCACCCTGGAAGAGTTTGTCGCCGATCTGCACCAGCACATACACGTCGAAAACAACATTCTCTTCCCTAAGGCATTGGCCATTTAATCGCCGAATGATGAGGTGCTCCATTACCGGAGTACTTCAACAAAGCGCTTTAGATGCCCACTATCAGATAGCCACCAATTAAAGCGATGGCGCCGCCACTAAGACGCAGCAGGGGCAGTTTACGGCTGAGTTGCTGCATGATGAAGCCAAGCGACACGCCCAGCAGGTGGATAACGGCGGTGCCGCTGAGGAAACCTAAGGCATAAAGCACCGGACTGGTCAGCGCTGGCATCTCGGCGCCGTGGGCATGACCATGAAAGATAGCAAACAGACCAACAAACCCCATGGCGAGCAGCAGAGGAATCTGCCTGCCTAAAGCAATAGCCAAGCCCAGTAGCAATACAGACAATGCAATGCCTAACTCCACAAAGGGCAGCGCAACACCATAGAGCCCCAATATCCCACCAAACAACATGAAGGCCATAAAGGCTAAAGGCACAGTCCAAATCGCCCGTCCCCCAAGCTGAGTACTCAACAAACCCACACTCAACATGGCCAACAGATGATCAAATCCGAGTACGGGGTGATTGAATCCCGTCATAAAGCCTGCCCCGCCAATGATCTCATGAGCAAACACGGACGGCGCCCAAACCGCGAGCAATACAGGCAATAACCTTTTCATCATTTATCCTCTCAATCCTTGAAATAAGATAAAAGACAATAGGTTAATATATCAAGTCGAGTTGTGATACAGCGCAAAGAACCCATGATTCATTGCTATACAAACAAAAAGGCTCCCCACTGGGAGCCTTGCGAAAATTAAATGGCAACTTGCTGTAACGGAGACCAAAGCAATGAAGCTTGCTTTTGCTTTATCAACTCTTCGATGAGTTCCCTAATTTTGGGCTCCGCATCAATAAACTTATTCATATTGGCCCCGCCCCTACGTGCATCATATATTGCTTCCCCATCAAGACGTCCCTGATGGAAAACTTTGATTTCGGCATACACCATGTATAAGGCCAAATCCCAAGCCCAGTTAGCGGTGTAGGTTGCAGTCCACTCACATTGCTGTGCAGCATCTAACTGCTCTAAAACACGATATTTTATCTGTTTCTCTGTCAGCACTTTCTCAACTTCGGCGAGGAAACCTTGACGTACATCTGGATTTTTTTGAATACACACTTCATCGGAGCGCCCAACCTGAACAGGGTCAACCCTTTGCTTAATAGAGCAGGCGGTTGTCATCATTAATACGGTAAAGACTAGAAATATTTTTTTCAAGGAACTCCCTGTCGCTATCTCTTCTAAATCACTGATTACTTATACAATGTTGAGTTTTTGTTGCCGCGCTATGATACAGATAAAACTCAAACGAGCACAACAGTACTCAGCAAACAACTTTACCTACCACAATGATTAAATGAGAAGTGACAAGTCTGATAGCGAGGTGATGGTGATATGAGGCAAACAGCCCATCCCAGGCTCACCTGGCTCTCTATCAAAAGCGGGATTAAGCCAAACTGACTGACAACCGGCGCGGCGCGCCCCCTGAACATCGGCCTTAAAGCTGTCACCCAGGTGTAAGAGCTGATCACAGCTTATGTTGAGACGATGGCAAGCCTGATAGAACATATCTGGATAAGGCTTCATGCGTGTACCATTGCCTGGATGCAGCACAAACTCAAATAGCCCCCCTAAACCGATACGGTGAGCGTCGACATTACCATTGGTGATACCGATCAGCGGATAGCGTTCGGCAAGTCTTTCTAGCTTGCCTAATACCTCATCGGCGACAACAAAATCGGAGCGCTGGCGCACAAAATAGGCTAACGCCAGCTGGGCGCCTTTAGCGGCCTCGGTCTTGGTATAACCTAAAGTCATCAACCCCTGCTCTAAGGTCACCAGACGCGACGCCGAGGTATCATGAGCCAGCGAGGGACACTGCTCAATGAGCTGACGTTTGAGCGCTTGCCAATCCTCCAGCTCCCAGGCTTGGGTAAGCGGATGGTGCTCTGCGAGGTAATTAAGTAGCCGCTGCTCTGCGGTCATGATGATGGGGCGATTATCATACAAGGTATCGTCGAGATCGAAGCTGATGGCACGAAAAGGCCGCAGTCGTATCGCCACACTAACCATTGCCACCTCGCTTCTTGGCTCTGGGGTGCGCCCCGTCATACACCTTGGCAAGGTGTTGAAAATCCAGACTGGTATATACCTGAGTCGTCGATAGGTTTGCATGGCCCAGCAGTTCCTGCACCGCCCGCAGATCGGCACTGGATTCCAACATATGGGTCGCAAAAGAGTGGCGCAGCTTATGAGGGTGCACCTTGGCATTGAGCCCCTGCAGTTGCCCCCACTTATTTAATCTGGCCTGAATACTTCTGTGGGCAAGACGCTTGCCCTTTGCGGTGACAAACAGGGCATCGTCTTCGCAAGGCAGCGTGGCCCTTACCTTTAACCAATCGGCAATCGCGCTCAGCGCCACACGACCTATAGGCACTATTCGCTCTTTACTCCCCTTACCCATCACCTTTACCTGATGCTCACCGCTGGCGATATCTAATGTATTCAGGGCGGCCAGCTCAGCCAGACGCAGACCAGATGAATAAAACAGCTCCATGATCGCCTTGTCACGCAGGGCTAAAGGATCGTCTCCCTCGATAGACAAAAGATGCGTAACCGAATCCAGATCCATATTCTTTGGTAGGGGTTTATGCTGTTTTGGCGCGCTGAGATTCAGACTAGGGTCTTGAGTGATATAGCCTTCTTGCTGCAAATAATGAAAAAACTGCTTCAGAGCCGACAAGGTGAGGGCGATAGAGCGTGGCCCCAATCCCTTACGATGTAATTTGTTAAGTACGGCTTGTAGCTGCTCATCACTCACCTCGCCCCAAGGCATCTCATTTGGCAGTAGCTCCCTTACCCGGCTCAGTTCGAACCGGTAATTTCTTAACGTATGAGGGGAAAGCTGTCGCTCATTGGCGAGATAAGATTCAAACTCTTTGGCCCAGTCGGCAGACATTCAGGGATCACAGCTTAGGTAAGAGGTGGTCGAGTAACTGCTTGAGCTGATCCAGCAGCAGGTTATCCATTTCGGGATGAAAATGGGTAGGATCTTGGCTGGCGATGGCAAAGATCACCTGGCCACACTGCTGTGACAAACGTGACAAGGCCACTGACCCCACTTCGCAGCCAAATAAACGCTTGGACTCAGTTTGTGTCAGGCGACCGAAGTAGTAACCCTGTTTCAAACGCTCACTCCAGATATTGGACAGTTCGCTGTCGATATCATGCACTGTGATCAATCTGACATGGGTAAAATGAAACTGCTGCTGTAACTCATTTGACAGAATTTGCCTTAAATCACCAAGATCCTCGGCCTGCAACAACCTGAGCGACAGCGCGGTATTGAACATGTAGATCTGTTCGTTACGCGATGCCATGGCCAGCAAGGAGGTGATCTCCTCTTCCAGTTGAGTCACCCTAGCTCGAAGCATCTCCTGACGACGCTCCACCAGTGACACGGCGCCACGCTGCTCGTGGGGAATACGCATCGCCAACAGCAACTCGGGATAGCGCGCAAAGAAGTCTGGGTTATCCAGCAGATACTCGCGGATCAAGACTTCATCAAAGGGCAACTCGGCTTTTTCATTCATCGCATCATTCATTGCTGTATCTGTCCATCGTATACATGTTCAGCAGGCCCGGTCATCCATAGGGGCTTACCTTCGCCTTCCCAGTTAATGGTTAAACTACCACCAGGAAGATCGACGCGAACGCGTCTGCCCAGCTTGCCTTGCAGCTGGCCAACAACCACGGCCGCACAGGCACCGCTGCCGCAGGCTAAGGTTTCCGCCGCGCCGCGCTCATAGACTCTAAGTTTAATATGATTTGCATCGACTACCTGCATAAAACCGACATTCACTCCCTTGGGGAAGCGCTCATGCCTGGTCAGCAAGGCTCCAATCTGTTCCACTTCGGCGTTTTCGACATCATCGACGTCCAACACACAATGCGGGTTGCCCATAGACACGGCGCCACATAAGAAGGTTTGCATTCCCTCCGGCTGCTGCGCCTGTAGCAGGTAAGTTTTCTCCGCTTTTTTAGCGTTAAAAGGAATTTTGCTGGGTTCCAGTATGGGGATCCCCATGTTGACCGTTACGCTACCGTCACGTTCAAGCCTTAGGGTCATCTTGCCTGAAGAGGTACTGACTTTTATCTTCTGCTTATTGATCAGCCCTTTACTCTTTACAAAACGGGCAAAACAACGGGCACCATTGCCACACTGCTCTACCTCACTGCCGTCGGCATTAAAAATGCGATAGTGGAAATCCAGATCAGGATCATAGGGCGGCTCGACTAATAGCAGTTGGTCGAAGCCGATACCAAAGTTTCGATCCGCTAAGCGCTTTATCTGTTCGGGCGAGAAATAGACATTCTGTGTCACGCCATCGACCACCATAAAGTCATTGCCTAAACCGTGCATCTTGGTGAAATGGATCAAAAGTGTTTTTCCTTCAAAAAGTAACTGACTCCCGACTTAGGGGAGGAGTTGTTCACCTTGCCACAACTGAGAGATTTTTTCTCGCTCTCTCACCAAATAATGACGATCGCCATCTACCATGACTTCGGCAGCGCGGGGGCGAGAGTTATAATTTGACGACATGGTAAAGCCATAGGCGCCCGATGAGCGCACCGCCAAGAGATCATTGGCTGCAATATTTAATGGCCTGTCTTTACCTAAAAAGTCACCTGTTTCACACACAGGTCCCACCACATCATAGTGGCGCGTCTCACCCGCTCTTGGACAAACGGGAATGATCTTTTGCCAGGCGCTATACAAGGAAGGGCGAATGAGATCGTTCATGGCACCGTCCACCAGGGCAAAATTCTTATCGGCATTTTCTTTTAGGTAGAGCACCTGAGTGACAAAAATCCCCGCATTGGCGGCAATGGCGCGGCCCGGTTCAAAAATCAATTTAAGTTCACGGCCATCTAACTTGCCGAGTAGCGCACTGGCATAAGCGCTAGGCTCCGGAGGCTGCTCGCCATCATAGGTCACCCCGAGTCCGCCGCCCACATCCAGGTGGGAAATCTTAACGCCCTGCGCCGCCAAGCGATCGATCAGAGCTAACATACGATCCATAGCATCGAGGAAAGGTTGTAGTTCGGTAAGCTGTGAACCTATATGACAATCGGCGCCCTTGACCTCAAGGCCAGGCAGTTGGTGTGCCCGCAGGAAGATAGCCTCTGCCTCCTCCATGGCAATACCAAACTTATTCTCTTTTAATCCCGTCGAGATATAAGGATGCGTACCGGCATCCACATCAGGATTTACCCGCAAAGAAACAGGGGCAACTTTGCCTAGGCGCAGCGCCACCTGATTTAACTGCTCAAGTTCGGCCGCCGACTCCACATTGAAGCAGTAAATGCCCGCCTGCAGGGCCATCTCCATCTCTTCAACCGTCTTACCCACACCGGAGAACACCACTTTACTCGCCTCACCGCCAGCTTCTAACACCCGAGCCAGCTCGCCACCTGAGACGATATCGAAGCCACTGCCTAAACGGGCAAGCACATTTAACACAGCAAGGTTTGAGTTGGCCTTTACCGCATAGCAGATCATGTGTGGGTGATCTGCCACCGCATTATCAAAGGCATGCCAATGGCGCTCTAGCGTGGCACGAGAATAGATGTACAGAGGCGTGCCGTATTGCTTGGCTAAATCGGCAACCGCGCATTGCTCGGCATGAAGCTCATCTTGCTGATAAAGAAAGTGATCCACTGAGGTTAGTCCTTATTCTTCTGCTGCGTATCTTGTGCTGGCTGGCTCACCTGCTCTGTCTGGTTATCCTGTGGCGTTGGCGATTTATACAAAGGCCCCTTCTGACCACAAGCGGCCAAAGCGATACTTGCCAACAACATCAATAAAATCGGTTTTATCTTAGTAAACATCAGAGATTCCAGAATCGAGGAGATCACACGGAGCAAATGGCCCCGTTACCTAACTAATGGTAATGACGATTGTACGCGCTCCCCAAGCAATAGGGATGAAAATAATGGTTTTTAGCCCAAACAGGATAAAAAGCCGCTAAAACGCATAAAAATCTACATTTCCCGGGAACCGCCATCCCCGGGAAATAAGTATCCTACTGGCTACCAATCTCCGCGAGCGCTTTCAAACACTGCACTTTGGTCAGCCAAGCTAGCCCCTTGCATAGCTGGGACGAGTATGCTTGATGTTTGCAGAGTTAGGACTAAAACGTCAAGCCTAACGAAGGCGAAAAACGCCTAATGTGAATATTTTTATTCATTATTACCCAGTAGAGACAAACCAGTAGGAGTAGTGAGGCTTTTTCCTCTAACATACAAGGCAAGTTAACCCACACACATCGCGGGGACTCTCAGGTATAGCGGGGCAAAGTTAGATATTTATCAAAATTGGTATTACTATGTGGGCTCTGCAACAACTCACTTCACTGAAGGATGCCCAGATGGCAATGACAGATTCCGAGTACCATAAGCTCGCTGACGAAATGTTTAACGCCCTTGAAGATGCCATAGAAAATGCAATCGATGAGCAAGATGCCGACATCGATATCGATGCATCAGGTAACGTGCTGCAATTAGAGTTTCAAGATAAGTCCAAGATCGTCATCAACAAACAAGAACCTTTGCACCAGATCTGGGTAGCGACTCAGTTCGGTGGTTATCACTTCTCTTACATCGATGGAAAGTGGTTAGATGAGCGCAGCGACGCTGGTGAATTTATGCCTTTCGTACTCGCCTCGATTCATCGTCAAGGCGGCATCACGCTAGCGCTTTAGGCAAGATTAAAACTCGATGGCTGCCTCATCGGCGTTAACCCCAAAGGGTAACGCCTCCAGTCGGCCATCGATACGCACTAAACGGAAAAACTGCGGTAAGTTGAACCTTTCGTTATCTAGGTAGGAATCGGCAAAGGCATGGTGATGACTCACCTGACTCACCAACTCCTCAGGGTTATTGCCCGGCTGAACATAATGATTTAACTCATTGTGCTCATCCAGCACAAACACATCTATCCCCTCCTTGCCCTGACGCAGGAAATATTGAATCGCGCCCACAGCGGCAAAATCTTGAATCACCTCAGGGATCTTACTAAATGGCTCATTACCTAGGTTAGGCCTAGGCAGTTCAAGCATGCGCTGCTTGGACAGATGTTGATAAAAGGCTGTGGATTCACTCAAATCCTGATACAACATGCCTTTAGAATTGAAAAACAATCCATATTTAACGCCCCCTACCTGCAATGGATGCACCATAGTCGACGAACTCTTGGCCTTGGTACAGAGACGATTAGCCCTTTGCACTAGCTGGCCGACGCTACGCTCTATCTGAGTTTTCAAGCGGCTCGAACAGCTCACTACATCCACTTTAACCGCCTGCGGTGCCCGCTGCATACCGGGCGTAATGTATACCAGAGCATCCAACATGGCTTCGTTGCCTTCGAAATGATGGCAGTGCCATTCACCCCAACTATTTTGGCAGATCACATCCAGCGATTGCACCATATTCCTATGCTGACGTCCCTGAGAGAAAATATTGGCATTCATATAATCGAATATGATCTCCTGGCCACGCCATTGAGCGGTTTCGTCACGATTGAAATTGATTAAAAACAGCAACTGACGAAAATGCCAGGGCTGACAAAGGTCCAACTTAGAGGCCCGCCAACCACCATCGGCCATGATGCTGGGCAATCGCCTAGCCGCCTTGGTCAAGGCCTTGTCATACCCCTTACTCTTACCAAAGCCATACCATTGTGTTTGGGCGGTCGATACGCCATTCAGGCTGGCCCAGATAAGCAGCTTGGCCTTGCTGTGAGAATGAAATACGGCACGATTGCCCATGAAATTTTTCGACTCGGGCGTGCAGCGATATAGATAATATTCCTGGGTCTTGTGGCTATAGATCACCGTAAGGTGTTCCTCAGCCACTGAACGAGTCCAGAGACGATTGAGACTAATGATCTGCTTGTCGTCATCACTAAAATAGGTATGAAGCTTGCGCGTGAGCAGACCCAACTCAGAAATTTTCAGGCTGTCGCTTAATTGATTAGCTGAAGCAAATTGCAACAGCGTCTGATAACTGCCAAGCATCAACTCATTGAGCTGCTCATTAAACCACTGCAACTGACCGCAATGCCAACTATCACATTGATCGAGTGTACCAAGTAGATTATCTGACCATCCCCAACGGGTCACTAAAGACTGTAGCTTATAATAACGCCAATCTTTCGGATGCTCGGCCACCGTCAGCCTGATACCGCATTTCAAATAGAAGCAGCGCCGCACAATCTCGAGTCGTCGTTTATCATTCTTGTGTTCAAGATAGCGTTCAATAGATTGATACAAAAGGAAATAGGCATCGTTAAAGGCCGAGAAATCTCCTGCCAGAGTGCGCTTCCACACTTGAGTAGCCACCAGTTCACTGTTGGGATAGTCACTGGCATAAGCTTCAAGCAGCATTACTTTAAGCAGTGCCTTGTGGGGTTTGTCTAACCCCTTGTATAACTGCCACAGCGATGCACCAAAATACTCACTCGCAGGCAGATTTCTAACATCCCCCAGAAACAGATGGCTTTCAATGGCTTCGGCCCCTGGCCACCATGCCACCCGCTTACCTGCCAAACAAATTTGACTGCGATAAAATTCTTCCAACAATAACCAGTGCTGCACGCTGCCACTATTTTCACATCCCAATGCCGCAATATTGGGCACTGACGCATCGGTATTTGAAAGAAACTGTTTAGGATGAACAAGATAAATGTTCACTTCGAGCGCATGCTGTGCAAACCAGTCGCTCAATATCAGGGACTTTTGTTGCAAAGAGGCAATTTCATCTTCTGAGAGTGTGGGGTCATAAACCAACCACACATCGATATCACTCTTGGGGTTTTGACCAAAGCTGGCAGTACTGCCCATGGTATACACCCCATAGATGGCACTCTGCTGTTGATGATAAACCTGTGGCTCATTCAGTTCTAAGGTGCGGCAGGCTTCTAACGCCTCATTACTGGGGAAGAACTCGAAGATACCGCTTGGGGTCATGGGGCCGTTATAGCCGGGATAGTCGTTGCGGTGATAATGAAAAAGTACAGGAATAAGCTGCATCAAATGACGCTGCAAGGGCGTAAGAATGGCTAGTGCACGTGCTAAGCGTACCCTATTCAAGCGCTCTGCTGTTGCAATAAAATGATCTTGCTCTGTCAATTTCAAACAGCCTAGTCAAATTTGCTCTCCTCATTGCATGCTAACAGTTAATACGAAAACAGCAAGTATATGAGAACTAGATCACACTTTTGTATCGAGAGCTTAGCACTGTAAACGGGTGAACTTCAAAGAATCGACAGCCATTTCTTACATATAGCAATAAGCAATGTTAGCATTAGCGCAACTATGGCCTCTGATGGAATATCGAGCATGTCTCAAAACGTCATTCGTATCGCTACACGTAAAAGTCCACTGGCAATGTGGCAAGCTGAATTTGTAAAAGCCGAGCTAGAAAAAGCCCATGAGGGATTAGTCGTCGAACTCTTGCCAATGAGCACTAAAGGCGATGTTATCCTTGACACACCACTGGCAAAAGTGGGTGGTAAAGGCTTGTTCGTTAAAGAATTAGAAGTCGCTATGCTTGAAGGCAAGGCTGATATCGCCGTACACTCGATGAAAGATGTACCGGTAGACTTCCCCGAGGGGCTTGGTCTGCAGGTGATCTGTGAACGCGAAGATCCACGCGATGCCTTTGTGTCTAACACTTACAAGAGCATAGAAGAGCTTCCTCACGGCGCGGTAGTAGGTACCTCTAGCCTTAGACGTCAGTGTCAAATCCGCGCGGCTCGTCCAGACCTAGAGATCCGCGATCTACGTGGCAACGTGGGGACTCGTTTAGCAAAACTAGATGCTGGAAATTATGACGCCATCATTCTCGCTGCCGCGGGCCTAAAGCGTCTAAAGCTTGAAGAGCGTATCGCTAGCTTTATCGAGGCAGAGCAATCCTTACCTGCTAACGGTCAAGGCGCTGTAGGTATCGAATGTCGCACCGACGATGAGCGAGTAAAAGCGCTACTGGCGCCATTAGAGCACACCGAAACTCGTCATCGCGTCATCGCCGAACGTGCAATGAATACACGTCTTGAAGGCGGCTGTCAGGTGCCAATTGGTGCCTATGCCGAAATCGAAGGTGACACCCTGACACTGCGTGGTCTGGTAGGTAACCCTGACGGTAGCCAAGTGATCCAAGGCACAACAAGCGGTTCGAAGCTGGAAGCAGAGCAGTTAGGTATTGCATTGGCCGACGAGCTGCTATCTAAAGGCGCCAAAGCCATATTAGATGCTGTTTACGCTAAGTAAGCAATGAAGGTTCTGCTGACGCGTCCAGAAGGACGCAATCAGTCTATGGTCGAGGCACTCTCTTCACTCGAAGTGCCTTTTGCCGTTACGCCACTTTTGCAAGTGGTCGCCAACGATAACGTCGACCACAAGCAAAAGAAAACCGAATTTAATCAATCTGATATCATTATATTTATCAGCACCAATGCCGTTGAATATGCCGATATCGCCCTCGATTCAATATGGCCACAAGATAAGCAATACTTTGCTGTCGGTCAGGCAACTTTTAGCGTCCTACAAGCCAAAGGTATTCAGGCCACGGAAGCTCCCGAGTCTTGTCAGCAAACCGAAGGCCTACTGACTCTCCCCTCGCTACAAAACCTGACTGGGAAGCGTATCACCATCGTCAGGGGCGTCGGTGGCAGAGAAGCACTGGCCAGCGCCTTGATCCAACGCGGTGCCCAAGTGACCTACTGGGAAGTTTATCGACGTACCTGTCCTGAGCTAAGTGTCACGACTGCCTATGAATGGCAACACCAAGCAATTGATACCATTGTCATCACCAGTGGTGAAATTCTAGCGAACCTAATTACACTTGTACCTAAAGAACTATTTGCTTGGCTGCACGCTTGTCATATTATAGTGCCCAGCGCACGTGTCTATGACCAAGCCATTGAGGCTGGTTTTACACATGTCACCAATGCAAAAGCAGCAAACCGCGACGCAGTGCTCATAGCCTTAGGTTTACGGGAATAGACCTTCTTACTTTCTGCTCGCCGATGTCGCCCCTCGTCTTCAAGGATCTGCCGAATGGACAAAAATACCCAAGAGAGTAAAGCGGTCGCTACAACAGATGTCGATGAATCTATCGATGCGACCTTTGACGACACACCACAGGCCACATCGACTGACCCCAAAGAGCCATCTCCTTCTGAATCCCGAAACAGCGGCGTCTCCTGGGGATTTTTATTTAACCTGGTATTTATCTTATTACTCCTGTTTGCCACGGCAACTGGCGGCTTCTACCTGTACCAGGAACTGACGGTTCAGAAAGAAAAAACAGCAACATTAACCAAGCAGCTGCAGCAAGGGCTGGACGATCCCCTCTCGCGCATCACTCATCTGGAGCAGCAGCAACGCGCGGTAGAAAATCAATTTGATCAAAAATTAGCTCAGTTGCGGGATAAACAAGGACAGGTACAAGAACAGGTCAACAAACTGGCTCAGCGTAATCCGAATCATTGGATGGCCGAAGAAGCAAAATACTTGGTCAGAATGGCCGGCAATAAGCTTTGGCTAGAAAAGGATCCACAGACAGCCTTGAGCCTGTTGGAAGCCGCCGATGACCGTATCGAAACCATGAAAGATCCTTCGCTAACGCCAATTCGTAAGGCGTTAGCACGTGATATGAACAGCGTTGCCGCCATCAAGAGCACGGATGTTGCCGGCACAGTCCTTAGCCTAGACACCATCATAGAGCGCCTGCCTAACCTAAAGGTCAATCGTAGCGAATCTAAGCTCAATGCCAAAGATGACTCGCTGCAAGTAACCGAGTCTCTCGACGACTGGCAAAGCAACTTAGCAAAGTCTTGGCAGGCATTAATCGAAGAGTTTGTCATCATACGCAAGCGCACCACAGATCCTGCGCCACTGCTAGCGCCAGATCAACAGTGGTACTTAGTTGAAAATATTCGTAATAAGCTTTTACAAGCCCAGTTAGCCCTGTTTCGTCAGGACCAGGTTAATTATCGCCAGTCAGTGACCATGGCCAGAAAATGGATCTTTCAATATTTCGATCTGGCTGATAACAAAACAGAGCAGACGCTAGCGGCGCTTGATGCCTTAGCGACTCTGGAAATTCAGTCACCTGACATTGAGCAATTCGCCGCAACACCGCTATTGCAACAACTGGTCACCCATGGTCGCCTAACCACAGATCAGGAGACCTCATTATGATAAGAGCCTTGATCTACCTGACGATTGTTATCATAGGCTTGATTGCCAGCCCTTATCTCTCTTGGCTTAAAGGTTACATCTATATCGCGATTGGTGACTATGAGTTAGAAACCAGCTTGGTCTTTGCACTGTTTGCCGCCGTTATGTTTTACGTGGCATTGGTACTACTGGAAATGCTGGTCGTCTGGCTATTTAACTTGATCTTAAATAGTCGTCTCTTACCAGAAAAATGGCGCCGTAAAGCCGCACGCAAACATACCTTAACTGGTGCATTGGCCTTGGCTGAAGAGGATTGGTCTACCGCTGAAAAAGCGATGGCTAAAGGCGCTGACAAAGGTGAGCTCCCAGCGCTCAATCTGTTAGCCGCGGCCCGCGCTGCTCAACATAGAAATGATCACAATGCCCGCGACCATTATCTCAATGAGGCAGCTAAAGATCCTGCAGCATACAAGGCTGTCTTAACCACACGAGTGCGTTATCTGCTGCAACAGGGAGAGCTGACACAGGCAAGAAGCCTACTCGACGAGCTAAATCCGACCAGCAAGAGCAAGCCTCCTGTACTAGGCCTGGCTCTTGATCTCTATCACGCTCAAGAAGATTGGGCAGCCCTCAAATTACTACTCCCCATAGTGAAGAAACGCGGCATTATAGACGAATCGGAACAGCAACAATTGAACGCCGAAGTCAATTTAGCACTACTTAAGCAAGCGGTGAGTCAGAATGAACAAGCGCTCGAAAAAGCCTGGCATTGGCTTAGCCGCGCAGAACGTAAGCAACCCGAGTTTATCGCACAATACGCTTTGGGGCTGGCTAAATTTGATCGCCGTGATGAAGCGATAAAGTTAATGTTGAAGCAAGTTAAGCATAATCCAACCCAAGTCATCTTCGAAGCGCTACCACAAATACTCACGCCAGCCGACTTAGATGCCAGAAAACAACTTTTTGAACTTGAAAAGAAACTTGGTGAAGAGGTCGACTACCAAGCTTGTATTGCTTCGCTATATGATCAAAGCAAAGAGTTCAGAGAATCCCAAAAATGGTGGCTCAAAGTTTGCCAACAATCCCCTAGTAAACAGCGCTGGTTGGCACTCGCTGAAGCCTATGAACACCTGGGCGAACAGAACCAAGCACTGCAAAACTACCGTAAAGCGGCAATTTTTTGACGCTTTTTTATACTGTTTTTAAATAAGGAACCACCACTACTGGTGGTTTTTTATTTATCAGAAAAATCTAAACTACCTTCCTGACATATAACCTGCTTTAAAACAATTAATTAGTTGCATTATTACAAAAACACACTATTCCCCCCTATTTTTCGCTCAATTGCCGCTATTTGACAGCCATTCAATGCCAACCACACTTAAAGAGACAAATCACGTGGATATACCAATAGCAAGCGCAAAACAGAACTCTTTTGCTCTTGATTTTTCTCTTTGTAGAGCGAGATATGATTATGGGTGCTTCAATCACAACACAGGATGCAGTAGTTGTTAACCTTGTAGGCGAACTCAAGGTTAAAGATGAACAAGGAAATATCAGAGAGGTGAAAATAGGCGACCTGATTCAGGCAGGTGAGCAACTCATTTTTTCACCCAATGTTAAGTTTAATCTTGAATATGAAGATGGCTCATCAACGACCCAAGCCAACTTGATGCAAGACACGCTTAATCAAGGTGAAACGGTAAGCAATAGTGCAAACCAAGGGCAAGATACAGCTATTGAGCAACTAACGGATACGCCGGTAGCGTTAGACGATGAAATAGCCGCATTACAGGCACAGATTCTAGCAGGTGAAGACCCGACCCTAGGCCTACCCGAAACCGCTGCTGGAGCAGGAACCGCTGGTAATGAAGGCGGCTCAGATTTCGTGACGCTAGGACGAACCGGTGACGAAACCCTTGCAGGTGCAGGATGGGACACTACCGGTATCCCACTTACGCCTGATACAAGTGTCGAAGAAGTCATCATTCCCGAAATTCAAGCAAGCGCCCCAACAGTCTCGTCAGCGACCTTCTCACTCTTTGAAGCCAACTTAGCACAGGGTAGCTCCCCCTCAGCTCTATTAACCACTATTGCCAACAGCATTCAAACGGCAGCAGATGCAGGCATTAGCAGTTTAACCATTAACGGCATCAATATTATCAATGGTGGTCAGTTTGTTGGCCCTATCGTCATCAATACACCAAATGGTGTTCTGACCATTACAGGCTTTGATAGCGCATCAGGCCAATTCATTTACGATTACAACTTTAATTCCGCAGCCGATCACACTAGTACTGACCAAATTCAACTCCTCTTTGATATCGAACTGGTCGACAACCAAGGCGCTGCGGCTAACGGTACTATCACGGTAAATATCATCGATGATCAGCCAACTGGACTCGCCGACACGAATAACGTGACAGAAGATACAGCACCCACTGCAACCGGCGATTTACTTATCAACGACACACTGGGCGCAGACTCTGCCCAGATCACCGCTGTGACGAATAACCAAGGCACCTCTATAAGCCTTGCCGATAGCAACAGTATTCAAGGCCAATTTGGCCTATTAACCGTATTTGCCGATGGTAGTTACACCTATCAATTAAATAATGAGTCAAACACAGTCCAGTCTCTAGCACTGGGTGAGCAGGTTATCGAAACCTTTAATTACCTACTTACAGATAGCGACGGCGACTCCGTACTCATCCCGCTAACCATTACCATTACCGGTACCAATGACCTGCCGGTACTCACCGTGGATGCCAGTGGCGGCGTCACCGAAGATGCCAGCAACCCTAACCTCACCGACAGTGGCGCGCTCAGCTTCACCGATGTGGATGTCAACAACACCCACAGCGTCACCCAGGTCTATAACGATGACATCAGCTGGGACGGCGGCGATCTAACCAGCGTGCTCAGCGCGGCGCAGATTCAGAGCCTGATTGATGGCTTCAGCGTCGACAGCGACAGCTGGGATTACAGCATCCTTAACAGTGACGTGCAGTTCCTCGCCCTGGGCGAGACCATCACCTTAAGCTTTGAGGTCACCGTCACCGACAACGATGGCGGATCTGACACCAAGACCGTCAGCCTCACCATTACCGGCACCAATGACCTGCCGGTACTCACCGTGGATGCCAGTGGCGGCGTCACCGAAGATGCCAGCAACCCTAACCTCACCGACAGTGGCGCGCTCAGCTTCACCGATGTGGATGTCAACAACACCCACAGCGTCACCGAGGTCTATAACGATGACATCAGCTGGGACGGCGGCGATCTAACCAGCGTGCTCAGCGCGGCGCAGATTCAGAGCCTGATTGACGGCTTCAGCGTCGACAGC
>NZ_JSFF01000079.1:0-265 GCF_000773485.1 Shewanella sp. ECSMB14101
CGAGCGTTAATCGGAATTACTGGGCGTAAAGTGTGCGCAGGCGGCGTCGCAAGTCGAGTGTGAAAGCCCCGGGCTTAACTTGGGAATTGCGCTCGAAACTACGATGCTGGAGTGTGGCAGAGGAAGGTGGAATTCCACGTGTAGCGGTGAAATGCGTAGAGATCTGAAGGAATACCGGTGGCGAAGGCGGCCCCCTGGACAAAGACTGACGCTCAGGTACGAAAGCGTGGGGAGCAAACAGGATTAGATACCCTGGTAGTCCACG